>NZ_SNWA01000002.1:2483055-2793437 GCF_004361815.1 Paraburkholderia sp. BL10I2N1
TCTTTTCAGGCACTGTGCTCGACAATATCCGCTACGGCGCGCCCGATGCCACCCTCGCGCAAGTACAGCGCGCTGCAGAAATGGCCGCCGCGACCGGTTTTATCGAAGAGTTGCCGCAACGCTACGACACGTTTCTCGGCGAGCGCGGGGTGCGGCTCTCTGGCGGGCAACGTCAACGCATTGCGATCGCCCGCGCGATCCTGAAGAATCCGCCCATTCTGCTGCTCGACGAGGCCACCAGCGCCCTCGATGCCGCCAGCGAACGGCTCGTACAACAGGCGCTGGACAATGCCGCACAGAACCGCACCACGCTGGTCATTGCGCACCGCCTGGCTACCGTACAACAGGCCGACCGCATTGTCGTGCTGGACAAAGGTCGCATCGTCGCGCAGGGCCGTCACGCCGATCTTCTGCAGACCTCGCCGCTCTACGCGCAGCTTGCCGCCCTCCAGTTCGGCGAGCCGCTGGGGCAGACGATGTAGCACCGCGATCAGCGCGATCACTCCAACTCTGCGCGGCCGCGATCCACAACCGTCCGCAAAGATCGACCCGCCGGGGTGGCTTTTGATATTGGAAGATCCGGATGGCCGACGGATCCGTTTCTATACGCTCGAATCACACCCATTCACCCAGGACGTTTCCAGCCACAAATATGGGCTTGGCGCCTGGATGTTCTATCGCGTGGCTTCTTGTCCGTGTCTATCCATTGGTTCTGCGCCCCCCATGTGTGTATGTTTCGGAGAACCTCGAAATCTATGGTGAGTGTTGTCGAATTCTCAAGGCGTCGTTCGTCGTGTGTATAGGGGCGTGCTGTGACAATGCGGCGCCGATCGAAACGGCGCCGCATTGCACCCTCTATTCCTTGTTTACTAGAAAGGAGATCGTTCATGACTTACGTAGATGGATTTGTCGCCGCCGTGCCCACGGCCAATCGTGAAGCGTACAGGACGCACGCCGGATTGGCAGCGGCCGTCTTCAAGGAGCACGGCGCGCTGAGTGTGGTCGAGTGCTGGGGAGATGACGTCCCGGAAGGTAAGTTGACGTCCTTCCCGATGGCGGTCAAACGTCAGGATGACGAGGCGGTGGTGTTTTCCTGGGTTGTCTGGCCCTCGCGTCAGGCGCGAGACGAGGGAATGAAAGCAGTAATGGCCGACCCGCGGATACAGCCTGATAAGAATCCCATGCCTTTCGACGGCAAGCGGCTGATCTACGGCGGCTTTGAAGTGATCGTGGAAGTGTGAGGGCAAAGAAGGTGGCGCCAGTCGTAGACGCTCTGGAGCCGTTTCCATGCGTTGCTTTTGACAGTTCGTAATCGGAAAAGGCGACCTGCGAAAATGAATTGAACGAACGACGCTAGTCAAAGGTTTGGCGACAATCAACCTCCGTGTGACTGGAGGCGTGAACGTCAGCCGCTCCTGCTCCGCCTGGGTGGCGCGAAGGACACGGATGGCATGATCGCGTGCTCGTCGCGGCTGGCCAGAGCGTTGTCATCACCGGGCTCCCTGGGCTGCCTGTTCAACGCTTCGAAGCGTCGACGCAACAGGCGTCCAGGGATGGGGTGACGCTTCCGAGAACAGCGCCAGCGATGAGGATGCTCTCATGGTTCTTCAGTCGAAGTGATCGCACCCTCGCTGTCGCGCGGCCCTTTTCGGCGTGATTGACAGGCGACGCCGACGGAATCGCCCTATCCGTGCAGATGCGGTCCCAGTAACGACAGGTCAGGGCCTCCAAGACGGTCGTGTGCGGTCTGTACCTGGTGCCAGTAAGGGTAGAGCAGAGGCGGCGCGCTCACCTTGTCGAGTCGTGCGCGTTGCCCGGTGGTCAATGTGAGATTCGCGGCGCCCAGGTTGTCGCGCAACTGGGTCTCGTTGCGTCCGCCGATGATGACCGAGGCGACGGCCGGGCGCCCAAGCGTCCACGCAAGCGCAACCTGGGCGGCCGAGACCTGATGCTCGTCGGCAATCTCGACGAGTACATCGACGATCGACCACAACCGCTCCTCATTGCGGATCGGTGGCTCGGTCCAGCCAGCTAGCTGGCGCGTGCCCCCAGGCGTCGAGTTACGACGGTGCTTTCCGGATAACAGGCCACCTGCGAGCGGACTCCATACGAGAATGCCGAGCCCCTGATCGAGTGCGATGGGCGCGAGCTCGTATTCCGCTTCGCGTGCTTCGAGCGTGTAATGGATCTGCTGGCTCGCGAAACGCGGCAGGCGGTCGCGTTCGCTCACATGCAACGCCTTCATGAGGTGCCAGCCCGAGTAGTTCGAGCAGCCGACATATCGGACCTTGCCCTGCCGGACCAGCAGATCGAGCGCTTCGAGCGTTTCTTCAAGCGGCGTTATCCCGTCCCATTGATGAACCTGGTAGAGGTCGATCACATCGGTCTTGAGGCGTCGGAGGCTCGCTTCGCACGCTTCGATCAGATGATGCCGCGACAGGCCCCGATCGTTCGGACCGTCGCCCATGGGGAAGCGCGCCTTGGTGGCGATCAGCACGCCACCCTTGCGTTTGCCACCGAGCGCCGCGCCGACGATCTCCTCCGACGCGCCATTCGAATAGACATCCGCTGTATCGATCAGGTTGACGCCGGCGTCGATACACATGTCGATCTGCCGGCGCGCCTCTTCGAGGCCGACCTCGCCGACCTGCGCGAATTTGCCTTTGCCGCCCATCGTCATGGTGCCAAGGGTGATAGTCGATACCTTGAGACCCGAACGGCCGAGTTGACGATATTCCATGATGAAGCCCTCTCCTGTAACTGTTGCTCAGAATCCGGGACCGGCGCAGGGCCGTTTCGATCATCTTCGCGGACAAAGCGTGCCAGATGTCGTTGCGAGAGCGCGGTCAGGCACTCAACGATAGAGGAGATTGACTTATCATTCAAACAGAAATATATGATTAAATTGTGCACTTATAGTGCTTAATCGTAGAACCAGAGTACGAGGGAGGCGGCGTGGATCTGAAGCAGCTGGAACATTTTGTGGCGGTCGCGGAAGAACGGCATTTCACGCGCGCGTCGCGGCGTCTCAACCTGGTTCAGTCCGGGTTGTCGGCGTCGATCCGGTCATTGGAAGAGGACCTCGGCGGACCATTGTTTGTCCGCAGCACGAGGAGTGTCGGCCTGACGCCCGCAGGTGAAGTGCTCTTCGAGGAGGCGCGGCGCGTGCTCGCCGCAGCGCGGGAGGCGCGGCACGCCGTGACGCAGGTGCATGGGCTCGCTCGCGGTCGGCTCAGCATTGGTGCGATTCATAGCCTTGCGCCGTTCGTCGATCTGCCTGCTTCGCTGGGACAGTTTCGGGCCGCGTTCAGCGGGATCGACATCGAACTGACACTCGACGGCTCGCGCGCGTTGATTGATCAGGTGCGCGAAGGCCGCCTCGATCTCGCATTCACGCAGCCGCCGGACCCTTTGCCTGACGAACTGGGGATGCACATGTTCGCGTGTGAGGGGATGGTCGTGGTCTGCGCGGAGGATCACCGGCTCGCGGGCGCGAGTGACCTCAAGCTGTCCGATCTCAGCGAAGAAACGTTCGCCGACCTCCGTTCTGACTGGAGCGTGCGGCGCCTCGTCGATCGAAGTTTCGCGGCTGCAGGGTTGCAGCGTCGAACCGGCTTCGAGGTCAACGATCTGCCGATGTTGCTCGAACTGGCTGCGCAGGGCCTCGCGATCACAATGGTGCCTGAATCAGTGGCCGCCGCACGGGTGCGCGATACGCGCGGCGCGTCGATCGCGACTGCAACGTTGCGCGAAAGCGAGGAGCCCTGCTGGGAGCTTGCGGCGGTATTCAGGGGCGGCGCGCGGAACGAGCTGACACCACTCGCCCGGGCCTTCCTGGACTTGCTCCAGTTGCCCGACGTCGCATCCTGATGCTCGAGTTGCCGGGCATTCGCATGGTCGCCGCCGTTCTCCGGTCGCGACGGGTTGATTCCGATCTCTTGGCTCCCGAGCGTTTCCACGAAGCCAGGACCGTTAGCGTGTCGGCCCTTTTTTCGCCGCACGCCGAGATCACTCCGTCGGCATATCATTGTCAATACGGGGGGCAACATGAAACATGGACTGGTAGTTGGGCTGCTGTGCGGCGCGCTGCTTGCCGGTTGCATGTCGGCGGGGGTCGAAGTGAGGCCTGAACAAATGTCGAACTTCAAGCCCGGCGTGACGACGCTGCAAGACGTGACAGCCACACTCGGTCCAGCGTCGGTTCAGACAGCGCTGGACGACGGCTCGACGCTGTTGGTCTACACGTTTGTGACGTCGAGGCCGCACCCTGAGAGCTTTCTTCCTTTCATCGGGGCGCTGGTTGGCGGTGCCGACACGCGGTCGTCGGCGGCGGTGTTCCTGTTCAATTCACTCGGCATCCTCAAGACTGCAAACACCGCGACCTCGAACGTCGGCACGGGCCTGAGCGCCGACCTGCACAGCAAACCGACGCCAGACGTTAAGCCGCCCGTCGTGGTCAAGAGCATTCAGCCGCCCGCCGTGCAGAGCATTGAGCCGCTTCCGGAAGAAGACGTTCAACCGGCCCCGGAAAACAGCGTCGAGCCGCCACAAGAACAAAGCGTCCAGCCGGTTTCGAACACGCTGCGACGGACCTCAGTCATTCCCTACCAGTGAGTATCCGCTGCACGCCGATGCGACAGGAAGACCGTGTAGCCAAGGTTGCGCTCGAAGACCAGCCTGCCGGCCCTTGTAACTTGAAAGCCGCCCTTGAGATCGTGCCGGGCCCAAGCGGGTCGTCTGCCGCCGATCACCATCAGGCGCAGGTCGGCCAATTGCCGACATTCGCAGATCGCTGAAATCACCAAAATGAAGGCTGCGTAGGAGTCGGCCCAGCAAAACGCCTGAAATGCGCATGAATGCTGGGACTGGGGTAATCCACGCGGTCGGAGTGTCGGCGCCAACAGTGACCGCAAAAACAGTGCCTTAGTCGGCTGCGATCCAGTTCTTCGCCTCGGCGAGTTCGCTGTTCGCGAAGACCCGGACCGGGCAAAACAAGACAAAGCCAAGCATCCGCGTGGCGGTCGCAATCCACTCGACGTCGGTGACCAGGGCAACACGTTCCCACGCGCCGATATGGGTTACGCCTAACTTCATGTCGTCCCACATCGCACCGGAGGTGAATCCGCTGTAGTTGGGCCCCACTTGATACAGCAGGCGCACTTTCGATCGCTTCTTCAGCACAGCCTCTATCGCCGGGACGAGGACGGTCTCATAGTCGCTTCCTGTCACCTGGCCCGAGGCGGTGATGCCGACGACGTTTTCGGGAAGATTGGGGATCAGTTCGATCATGATGGTGCTCCGGGTGATGTGACGACGGGCATTACATTGTGCGCCGGGCAGGGCAAGTGAAACGATTGTGTTCTCAAAGTGGCGAAGCTGCGAGCGGCGAAGGACACCCTGCGTCAATGTCCTCAACTCGCGGGATTGTCTTCGTCGGGAGGGACTGGCGTGCCTTCCCCGGGCGCGCCAAGAATACTGATCTGAAAAATCGGCGTGGCCGCCAAAGATTCCAGCATCGGATCCTCTGGGATACGTTCAAGCAGGGGTAGGATCACCGAGCCGCCGATCACCGCGCGCCGGGTATTGTCAGCCGGTCGCAGCCCCCAAATGTCCTGGTAGACAACTGGCAATTCCTGTTTGTTGCGGGTGGTGTTACCCAGGTACAGCATGACGTGGCCACCGATGTAGATCAGGGTGCGCATGGGCTGTCCATGACGCGTCACGTAATCGAGCCGCTCTGCCGGCGTGGCGCCGGAAAGGTCAGTCATGCGTCCGGCGCTCATCTGGGTCGACGAGTGACGTGGCAACCAGACTCCGAATGCGACGAAGATGCTTTGCAGTTCCGACGAGCAATCGTTATAGAGACCGGTGTTGCCCCAGCCATAGGGGCGCCCGATCAGGGTCTTGAGCAGCCTCGCCAGATGGCGTGGTGTCGCGGCCAGTGGCATCGGCGAGATTTGCGCGTCGCTCAGTTGCGCGGTGCGGATGACGGCCAGACCATCCGCGTTGCGGGCGGGCACGAGGATGTTGCGAATGCCCGGCGCGCTCGCGGGAAGTAGCGGAAGCAGGCTCCCCGCCGGCGCGTCAAAGCGAAACGCACCGCGGCTGTCCCGAACCGGAGCCAATGCCACGGTCACGGCGCCCAATGCCTCGTGTGTCGCGTCTCGCCACCTGTCGACAAACGCGTCATTCACCATGCCTATGTCCTCGCTGCGCACCCAGCCCTGCACATCGGGCGTCTGCACATAGCGCCACCCCCCGTCGAGGCTGCTCCCCAGCACATATAGCGGCGTGCCGGGCCGTACTGCAGAGATCTGCAAGTTGTCGAACGGGTAGCCTTCGCCCGCAAGGCGGCGGTCATCAAACGACGGATCCAGGGTCGGCAACTCGCGCACCAGCAGGTTGCCGGTGGCAATTGCGCGGTGCGCGGAGATATAACCGGGGGCGCGCGTGAATTGGTCAACGTCCATATTCCGTGCGATGGTTTCAATCCAGGCTACGGTGTGGGGCCGGAAGTTCTGACCGTAACCGATGTACTTGCCGGTCTTGTCGGTGTTGTCGAACCAGGCAAGACGACGGTGTTGCAAGGCGACCATATCGCTGCCGCTTTGTCGATAGACGTGCGAGTCGACATAGGCCGGGTTCCAGGGCGAAGGGTCGTCCGGGCGGTTCCCGAAGTAGCGTGCATAGAGCGCTTCAAAATGGGTGCGCTGGTCGTCCGCGCTCAGGAACGCCTTGTCATAGCCTGGACCGGACGGGTCTATCCAGTGATCGACGTCCTGGTTATACGCGGCCATTGGGAACAGCCCGAATGGGTCGACCGCGGTACGGGCCTCGTGAGAAGAAGGGGTGCCGGTGCATCCGGCCAACGCCAGGCTAAGCGCCGCAGCCTGGATCAGCAACCATACACGTGTTCGAGACCGCAACGAAGTATGTGCTGCAAGTGGGCCCGGCGGTACGAACACCGCTTCGACCTGGGAAAAGGCGGCGAGACGCATAGTACAAGGCAGTCAATGTGCGAGACTTCGATGATACGTCGTACTGCTCTGTACGATCGGCATCGATCTTCGCATGCCCTGAGACGGCAGTCGGCCGGTAAGAGACGTTCGATGCGTCCGCCAAGATCCTTCCCAATCGTGGGGGAGTTCGTTTGCAAGTTTGCTCACCGGCTTCCGCTCCAGTGACTGTTCGCTATCCACACAGCCCAATCGATTTCCTCGCGGCGACGCATGACCTGCGCCGCGCAGTGCCAAACCACGCCGGACTCAGATTGGGGACCAGGACGCATTGGGTCAGCCGGTTAGCCCCGAAAATCGAAATTCACCATTGCGAACAACGCGCTTAATTATCAGCGGCCGTTTTCCTAAACTTGGCATTAACAGGCATGGACTCGATCCCATGCTATCTGTTCGCGGCATGGCGTCAATACTGTGCAATAGCGGCCTGATAGGCCTTATCGTGAGCTGATGGAGCTGATGGAGCTGATGGAGCTGATGGAGCTGATGGAGCTGATGGAGCTGATTGAGACATAGAGGGCATAGTGGGCCGAAACGAGGTTCCGGTCACCCAGGTATTCCTTAGGCAGGCGTAGATTCTTTACAAGAAGGAAGTACGTGTCTCGCTGCCAGCCCTGAGCGGTGATCTGTGATTTGCTTCACGTGCACCAATGCGAACGGTCGCTCGAGTCTGTTCGCCAAGAGTCAGGCGTATAACGACCGCCATGGAAATACGGAAGGATTGTTTGCGTCGAAATTCCAGTCCAACCAAGGAGGAGCGGGTCATGAACAAGGCAACCAGCACACTGATCGCGGCCGTCGCCGCACTCACGGTGTCGGGCGGCGCCTATGCACAAAGCAACAACACGCTGGCGACCCCAACCACAAAGTCGCCGGCCAATGCAACGAGTGGCTACGGCACGCCTGGCGTCACCAACTCGGACAGCGGCGCTGGGTCGCCGAACTCGGGCCAGCCGAATAGCACGAACACTAGCTCGACGTCCCCCACCCCCGCTTTCGGGAGTAACAACACGCTGGCGATCCCGACCACAAAGTCGCCAGCAGCCCAATAAGAGCAATCAAGGCTGGCAACCGGGCGCAAATGAGCGCAAAGCGACTAAGCGCTTCAATCTCGCAGGGCGCAGTTGCAATTGTGAACAGTGCCGCATAAATAAGACCGCTGCCCACACGGACAGCGGTCTTTTGGTTCTCCTGATCTCTTCACGGAAGCGGCTTGCGGCACACAGACCGGCTGCATGCGCGTAGCGTGACCGAATAGTAGCGACTAGCGAAACAGATCGCGACGTTAGAAAAAAGTTAGTGTGAGTGGCCGTCCATAACGCGCCAGAAGACCGAATTCGCCCAACGTTGAATGACCGCTTCGCGGAAGAGCGAAGGACCGTAACGGGTGTGCGCAAGCCGGGCAAGTCGACTACCGCCGACCGCATCGGTCAGTCGGCGGCCAGGAAGCGCCATTCATCCATCGCGTCGCTCGGTCACTCCAGCGGCGGCTCCGCGCAGCAAACGGCCGTTCGATCGGCGAAGGTGAACGTTCCATTCATCGGCCTCGAGCTGCCATCCAGAGTACACTCGGATGGGGTTTCCCTGCTCCCCGAGACTACATCACGTCATTCGATGGGTCCGGGAGGGCAGGGAACTCAAATACCAGTTCCAGGAGGAGCCGAACATGAGTGAACTACGGTATCCAAACGAAAGCAGAGAGTATCGCAATGCGCGTGACCTATTGCTTAAAGAAGAACAAGAGCTTGTCGACAGAGTGAGATCAGTCGCAAAACAACGCCGCGATCTTCCTCCAGGTGGGCAGTTGAAAGAGGACTACGTATTCCAATGGGCCAACGATGGGAAAGTGGGCAAGAGCGTGAAATTCTCCGAGCTGTTTGGGGATAAGAACACGCTGCTCCTTTACTCATTTATGTTCGGTCCGAACTGGGACAATCCCTGTCCGTCGTGTACGTCGCTGGTCGATGGGTTCGATCGCACCTGGTATCAGGTCACTCAACATGCCGCGTTCGTAGCAATTGCCAAAGCTCCGGCTGATCGAATCAATACATGGGCCAAGCAACGTGGATGGTCGCAGATTGCACTGGTTTCTGGATCGGGCTCCGCCTATCAAGCCGATTACAAATGCCAGGGGGACTTTGATGATATGCAATGGCCAGTGATGCACGTATTCAGGAGGCAGGATGGAAAGATTTTTCATTTCTGGGGAACTGAATTGTCGGCGAATCATGTTGACACGGTGTGGCCGTATTGGAATCTCATGGACTTTACGCCAGAGGGTCGGCCCGACATCCCCACTCCGCCACAAAATTTCAGGTCCGAATACCTTGAAAAAAACTATCTGAATAAGGAGTAGCCTGGCGACTGATCGCGCTGACTTGAATAGCGAAGGAATATGCGGGGCTTATGTTCATGTCGCCTTCAGACCCCGATCTCGCCTCCGGGCGGATGGTGCTTGTCGTTCGCGACAAGTGAGCGCCGCAATCATTCTTAAGTGTCCAATTACCTTCGCCGATGGACGGACCGCTTCTGGCGACTGTATGCGCTCAGCCGACTTTGCCGTGAGCCGCCGCACAAGAACATTCGCCCTTCACCGGCGGCAGCTTTGCGGCGTCATGGCTCAAAGGGTGCAACCGGCCAGGAACGGAACCTTGGCGCAATTCATGTCACGCTCGTTTCGATGTCAGGTTAGCGTTTGACACCCGTCACTCAGCCTGGCCATGAGCGCGCAATAGAGAAGGGCAAGACGCGGCGGGATTCCGGGTCGCCTTGCACGGCGAGGCCACGCGCCGCGGGCCGTGCTCCGTCGCGCGGTGATTACATGGGATGTAATTGGCGCAAGGAACGACCGCTTTTACTCTTCGGCTGTCGCGCCTCCATTCCGGTAGCGCGCACCGCCAAGGAGATACCATGTCCAGCTATCCACTTCACACGATCGAATCCGCTCCCGCGCAATCAAGGCCCGTGCTCCAGCAACTGCAACAGGCGTTCGGCCTGATCCCGAACATCGCGGCCAAGATGGCCGGATCACCGGTGCTGATCAACGGTTTCATCGGCCTGTTCGAGCGCGTGCATGCGAGCAGCCTGACCGAGCCGCAGATTCAGACCCTGTTGCTGACCAACGCGGTCGCGAACGCCAGCGAATGGCCGGTCGCGTTTCACACGGCGCTCGCGTTGAAGGAGGGCGTGCATCCCGCCGACGTCGACGCGATCCGGCACCGCGTCCTGCCTGATGACCCCGGACTGGCCGCGCTATCGGCATTGGCGCGCACGCTGATAGAAAAGCGCGGCCGTCTGGCCGAATCGGAGCAGAGACGGTTCCTGGAAGCGGGGTTTAGCGCTGAACAGATACTCGAGGTCATTGCGGTGATTGCCGCATCGACGATCACGAACTACACCAGCAGCGTAACCCGGCCGCCGCTCGAAGCGCAGTTTGAGGCGTTCGCCTGGCATGCACCCGCCCCCTGAGTCCTCTCCATTCATCCACCTCGATTAGGGGAATCCAATGAACGCCATCAGTCCCGATCCGAAAGCGCCGCCGAGCGAACTCGGTGACCTGCTGCGCTATTGGCGCGACGTGCGTGGCGTGAGTCAGCTCGATCTGTCGCTCGAGGCCGGTGTCTCGCAGCGCCAGATCAGCTTCATCGAAAGCGGGCGCAGCGTGCCGGGCCGGGACACGCTGCTGACGCTTGCACAGACGCTCGACGTGCCGCTGCGCGAGCGCAATGCCCTGCTGCTCGCCGCCGGCTACGCGCCCGTGTATTCAGAGGCGCCATGGAACGCACGGGAGATGCATGGTGTAATCCGCGCGCTCGAACGGGTCGTGCGCCAGCATGAGCCGTTTCCGGCGATCGTGATGGATCGCCACTGGAACGTTCTGATGACCAACGACGCAGCGCCGCGCTTCTTCGACTGTTTCATCGACATGGCCTCGCGCAACGGTCCGCGCAACATGCTGCATCTGATCTTCGATCCGCAGGGGATGCGTCCATTCGTGGCCGATTGGGACACGGTTTCGCGAAGCTTGCTGCAACGCGTGTATCGAGAATCGGTCGGTCACGTGGTCGACGCCGGCACCAGCCGTCTGCTCGACGAACTGCTTGCCTATCCAGACGTGCCGCGCGACTGGAAAACGCATCACGGGCCGTCCGCCGCGCCCACGATGCCCGTCATTCCGATGGGTTTCATCAGCGAGGGAGTCGTGCTTCGATATTTCTCGATGGTCACGACCGTTGGCGCGCCGCAGAACGTTGTGGCACAGGAACTACGCCTGGAATGCATGTTTCCGGCCGATGACGAAACCGAAGCACGCCACCGGGAGTTGCTCGCCGTACATTCGAAACATCACTGAACCGCTGGTATTCGGGCACGCCGAGTAGCCAGGGACGGTTACCCATCCCCAGCCCTCTAAGAACCGTGCGTGCGCCTTTAGACGCACACGGCTCAAGCCTTACCAAGGCCAATCTGACCCGGCGACTCGTCCTGCGGTATTGGCCGGAATTCCGCTCAGGCAAACGCAGCCATCCCACGCCATGCCAGGCGACTTACTCGTCGGAAATGCGCACGCCGAGCGAAGTAATCCGTGAAAGCTGGGTCGTAGGGGGTGGCGTTCGCTTGAATCTTGATGTGCCGGGTAATTGGAACACTGGCGGCTTGAAACAGATCAAGGCAAGTGGCTTTCCCCAGTCCATCACGGGTCAATGCGAAAAACACCCAATTGCGTCGACCTTCGGAGCGAAAGTATCGCTGACGCTTCCATCGTGCCGATTTGTTGGGGTGCCGTCGATTGATCCATGCGATCAGCGCCTGAAACACATGGTGGTCAACATAGGCGAAGGCTTTCTTTGCGACCACGTGACGATAGTAGTTGGCCCAGCCCCTCAACTTGCTGTTGAGTTGCCGGATCAGATCTTCCGTCTTGGCTGCAATGTTGGCCCTGATTGTTCCTCGAATCTTTTCCAGAAAGCTGAGGACTGCTTTCTTGGAGGGCTTGATAAGTAGCTTGCCCGCGTACTTGCGCACGTTGAATCCGAGAAAGTCAAAGCCGTCGTCGATGTGCGTGATGCGGGTCTTCTCGTCAGAGAGTTCCAGACCACGTTCCTTGAGGAAGGCGACAACCGCAGGCTTCACCATCGTCTCGAGCACTTCTTTCGACGCGCACGTGATGATAAAATCATCGGCATATTTGACGACATGGATTTTCTGGTTGCGGGGGGCCGCCCGTCGAGCGACGTCCTCTAAACCATCCAGTGCCATATTCGCCAAAACCGGTGATGCGATTCCGCCTTGAGGTGTACCAGCTTCCGTGGGGTAGACGACGCCTTCTTCCATGTAACCTGCCGCCAGCCATTTCCTTAGGATAGGTTTATCCATCGGGATATGGTCAATCAGCCAGGGGTGACTGATTCGGTCAAAGCAGGCTTTAATATCTCCTTCGAGAATCCATTGGGCGCCTTGCTTCGGTGCTAAAACTGTGAAGCATTGGCCAATAGCATCGGCGGTGGAGCGTTTGGGTCGGAACCCATATGCATTCGGGTCCGCCAGCATCTCAGCTACCGGTTCCAGACCCAGCAGATGGAGCGCTTGCTGGGCGCGGTCGGACATAGCGGGGATGCCGAGGGGCCGAAGTTTGCCGTTCTTTTTGGGGATATATATACGCCGCAGCGGCTGCGGGCGGTAGCCCCGCCGCTGTAGTGACCGGGCAGCCATGAGTTTCCGGGCTGCGGTTTTCCAGACAACACCATCTACTCCTGCTGTGTTGCGGCCGGAGTTCTGGGTCACGCGTCGCACGGCTAATAACTTGGCCGAGAACGCGTGGGTCAGGAGCCATTGCAAGGCTTGCACCTTGCCCCAGCGCCTTTCCCGAGCTGCCTTCGCAATACGCATCTGCAGTCGCTGTACCTGTTGTTCGATGGCGCGCCAATTGATGGCGTCCCAGCTTGCAACCTTAGAGGACGCACCAATCAACGGCATGGCCGCTGTCGTCATTTGCCTTTCCCCATCATAACGATTCCACAAATTCTCTTGCGAGGTAAGACCAGTCGGACGTTGGCTCACTTTCGTGCCGGGTGACATTCAAACCCGTATCCGGACCATTACAGGCCGGCCTTCGCTTCTTCCGACATCCCAAGCCCGCACCGCCATGGGCAGACTTCACAGCCTGCTGTCCCCGAGGGGAGCGATACGAGGTTTCCACGTTCCGCCTGCTGAAGTACGCCGGGTTAGGTGTCTGCTGTCGACCGGGAGGCAATGGGGTCACGAGAATGCAGAGAACGAACATTCTTCCCGCCTCCGATACCGTTTTTTGGTCAAGCGTAGTAGCCACTTCCGCTTGTCATTATTCACGGTCTTTATCGCAGATTCAGATGTCTTCACCATACCGGCTATCTAGCACTCATCCGGGTTGTGGCTCCCAGAAGGGCACGCCTCTCGCGATTGATGCCCCGCACCTTGCGGTGCTTCGTTTCATTGTCAGGGCCGCTCTTTATTCAGGCCCGTAGATTCACCCGGTGACACGGGCGGTCCCCTCCGTTTCCGTGGGGACAACTTCAACAGGCGACTTCGTGTCGCAAGTTCTCAAACATTGTGGTCCTGGTCCACGACACGCCGATATTCTCAGTCAATGTGATGCCGAGACCACCGATGTAGTCCTACGCAGGATGTTATCGGGCCGCTACAGTTAGCCTGGCGGAATATTCCGCGATTCCGGCGTACAACCCCTACGTTATACGAATTGGTGGCATCCACATTTTCCGGCCGCCCGCAGTGCCGTGTAGAATGGTCCGACTTCATCGAACCCGTCACGCGACCTATGAGCAAGCATAAATATGCAGTCATTGGCCTCGGCGCATTCGGCAGTACTGTTGCAAGAGAGCTCGAGAGTCTGGGCAACGAAGTTCTCGGCATCGACGAAGACGAAGTGCGGGTCAATCATATCGCCGACGAGATATCACACGCGGCCATCGCCGACGGTCGCGACGAACGGACCCTTCGCAATCTCGGGCTCGCGGAATATGACGGAGTGGTCGTCGCAATCGGAGAGGATCTTGAATCCAGCATTCTCTGTACGCTAGCGCTGAAGAACCTCGGTGTGCAGCAGGTTTGGGTAAAAGCTTCCTCGTCTGCCCACCACCTCATTCTCGAGAAGCTAGGGGCGGATCGAATAGTCAACCCCGAACGCCACGTCGGCATGCATGTCGCGCGCACCATGATCTACCCCCATGTGCTCGATTACATAGCGTTGGGCGGGGATGATTATGTCGTGGAGTTGGAAGTCCCTGAGACGCTCGACAAGCATCCGCTAGACAACCTTCGGTTACACGAGCGCTATGACATCGAGGTGCTGGCTTTCAAGCGTGGTGACAGCGCATCGAGCCGCGTCACGGCGGACCTTGTTCTATCAAACGGCGACCGGCTGGTATTGCTCGGGAACATTGCTGCACTGCGGCGCTTCTCGCGGGAGCTGCTTTGAAACACTGGTCGTTTCACTCACCATGGGGGCGGCGTGCACCACGGATCCTTCGTCTGCCTCCGACAGCAGTGCTGGCCATGGTGTTTGCCGGACTCATCGTCGCCGGCGCAACCGTCCTGAGTTTGCCGATCTCGACCTTGCAACCCCTGCGCTGGATTGACGCTCTCTTTATGGCCACTTCAGCCGTGACGGTGACAGGGCTGAGCGTCGTGGATGTTGGGGCGGGGCTCACCCGTTTCGGGCAGGTGGTTATGCTTGTCCTGATTCAGCTCGGTGGGCTTGGAATGATGACCTTCACCGTGATGGTCCTGTCTCTGCTGGGGCTACGCCTGAGTATCCGTCAACAGATGCTGCTTAAAGAGGATCTGAATCAAACTTCGCTGGGCGACCTGATGCAGCTGGTGCGAATGATCGCGGGTGTCGTAGTCGTTACGGAAGCCAGTGGGACATTGTTGCTGGCGGTGCGCTTCGTGCCGCAATTCGGCTGGTCCGAAGGATTGTTCTATGCGTTGTTTCACTCAATTTCGGCGTTTAATAACGCTGGTTTTGCTCTTTTCCCTGACAGTATGACACGCTGGGCAACCGACCCCTGGATCAACCTCGTCACTGTTGCCCTGATCGTTATCGGCGGTCTTGGATTCAGCGTCCTGGACGATCTGTGCTCGCGCCGCAGATGGACTTACCTTAGCCTTCACAGCAGGCTCACGCTGGTTGGTACGGCAGTGCTGCTGATGCTGGGGTTTGTTGGCTTTGCAATACTGGAATGGCACAATCCGAAAACGCTGGGGTTGCATGCCAGCGTCGCTGACAGGTTGCTCATGTCGTTCTTTCAGTCGGTGACTACGCGCTCGGCCGGATTAAATACAATCGACATCGCATCGCTCAACGACAGTACGACGCTGGTGACGCTCGGGCTGATGTTTATCGGCGGCGGAAGCACGTCGAACGCCGGCGGCATCAAGGTTAGCTCGTTCATGGTGCTCGTGATTGTGACTTGGGCTTTCCTGAGGAAATCGAGCACGCCAGGCGCCTTCGGCCGGACGATTCCGCCCGCCGATATCCTCAAAGTCCTCGCCCTGACTTCTATCAGCTCTAGCATCGTGGTGCTCGGCACCTTCGCACTCACCATGGTGCAGACCCAGCCATTTCTCGATCTGCTATTCGAAACCGTTTCTTCGCTTGCAACCGTGGGCTTATCTCGAGGCATAAGTGGTGAACTGACTGACTCCGGGCGAATGATCGTCACGGTCATGATGTTCATCGGACGCGTGGGTCCACTCACTCTTGGCCTCACCCTTGCACGCAACACGCCAAACCGCTTGCTCTATCCAGAAGGCCGGGTGTACTTGGGTTGAGGGTTTAGCGCTCCGGGAGTCCGACGGGAGAAGGTGTGTCATCGTACGGCACCGGTACGACGAGCGATGTCACGCTGCAATGTTTCTGTGCTTGATTCGACGGTGACCAGGCGTTGGCGTAGCAGTGAAGAAAAAAAGCGCGCCAGGCCGATTGCTCAGCGTAACGCGCCAACCTGGTACCTCTACTGCAATTGGCTTATCGAACGAGGAATCCGTATGTCAGCGGGGCGCGTTCGTCCACTATCCAATTTGCGAAGCCGCACACATCAGCGCTTTGCGAATGTCGTCAGCATTCTCCTTTGGCCACTCGCGTCGCTTGACGATAGTGTCGCCTGGCAAACGTGGCAGGCCGCTGGTGACGATGCGGAACGCTTCACCGCCGGTATGGACTTCGACAGTCGAACTGGTGCGAGTGATTTTCACGTCTGCTTCATGAAGTCACTGGGACTAATGCCTCACTGGCCGTAGGGAACCGGCAGGCCATTCTTGATTGTATAAACGGTAGTCGGTGCGCCCTTGAGGTCGCCGTATTCATCGAACGAGTACGTACCGGCTACACCTTTATAGTTTTCTTTCGCGAGTTCGGCGGTCAGTTTCGCCTTGTCGGTCGTCGTCCCGGCCTTCACCATCGCGTCGGCGAGCATCTTGATGCCGTCGTAGTAGCTGACGGCGTAGACCTGCGTATCAGTGTTGTAGGCGGCTTTGTACTTCTGCAGGAACTCGCGGCCGGCAGCTGTCTTGTCAAGCGCGATGCCGCCCTGGGCGCAGTACACGATTGAAGCTGCATCCCCCGCGACCTTACCCATATCAGCCGAGCAGATGCCGTCACCACCGAGCAGCTTTGCGCGCAGACCACGCTGGCGCATCTGCTTTGCCATCGGCGCGCCCTGTGCAGCGTAGCCACCGAAGAAAATCACGTCGGGGTTCTTGCCCTTGATGTTGGTGAGAATCCCGAGGAAGTCCGTTGCCGACGAATTGGTGAATTCCTGGTCAACAATCTGGATACCGTTTGCCTTGGCGACCTTGATGGACTGCTCGGCGACGCCCTGACCATACGCCGTGCGGTCGTCGATAACTGCCGCCGTTTTCGCCTTCAGCGTTTTCGCTGCAAACTGCCCCATCGTTCCGCCGAGCTGCTCATCGCTTGCGCCGATACGGAAAATGTTCTTGAAACCCTGCTTCGTCAATGCAGGGTTAGACGCGACAGGCAGGATGGGAACCCCACCGGTGTTATAGACGCGCGAGGCCGGAATGGCGACGCCTGAGTTGTACGGTCCCACGACGGCGATTACGCCGCTGTCGACCAGCTTCTGCGCAATCTGCACGCCGATTTTCGGGTCAGCCTGGTCGTCTTCCGAGTCCAGCTTGAACGTGACTTTCTGTCCCGCAACGGTGACGCCCGTCTTGTTCAGTTCATCGATGGCCAGGCGTGCGCCGTTTTCGTTGTCTTTGCCGTTCGGCGCCTGCGGTCCGGTGAGCGGAGCGGAGTGACCGATGGTAACGACGACCTGCGCATTGGCGGACAGGGTGAATCCAGCGGCCACTACGGCGGCCACGATTGTTGCGAGACGGCGCATACGAACTCCAGGTGGGCTAAGTGGAAACCAGACCGTTTCAGTCTGGTCGGTGCACGGCATGACTTCGGTAATGCAGAGGTACTTCGCGTGTCTGGTTAATGAGCGGCTAGCGCCTGACGGGCGACGCGGCACGCAGCCAGGTCACAGGCCGCACACTGGCAGGCATCGACAGCATCAGGCCGCCCTCTTGCATCGGAACGACCATGTGCTCGGGGCTGACAATCTTTCCCGCGCCATATTCAAGGATGACTTGCTGGAGAACTCGCACGAGTGATGAATAGTTCAGCAGTTCGGCGGTTGCCTGGGCATCGAAGTTCCGGGTGATAGCGGCAGTCATTCCTCTCACGTATGAAAGAACGCGCAGCGCGCCGGCTGGCGTGGAACTGGACGCAAATGCAACCAGTTTGCGTTGAATCGACATACGGCTGGCCTTAGGTGTTGATGTTGGCTCTTGGGATGAAAGCTAAACCAATAATCTGGGCGCGATCAATTTTGAAGTGCAACACCTTGATCTGCTAAGGTGCGCACATGACTACAAGAAAGTATCAGCAGTTGCAGCCTGAAGAACGTATCACTATTGCCAGCATGAAACAGCAGGGTTTGAGCGTGCGGGCCATGGCCCGCACGCTTGACCGCTCAGCTTCGAGCGTCAGCCGTGAACTGGCGCGTAATGCGTGTCCGGTGCGCGGCTACGCTTCGGTAGTCGCGCAGACCATCAGTTCGAACCGGCGGGCTGCAGCGCGCACGCCGGGTAAGCTGAATCCCCAAGGCGCACTGTGGCGCATTGTGCTCAGTCTGCTTAGCTGGAAGTGGTCGCCGCAGCAGATCTCCGGTACGCTGACGCGCATGTGGCCCGATGACCCTTCCATGCACGTCTCGCACGAGACCATCTACAACGCAATCTATGCACACCCGCGCGGCGAACTGCGCCGCCAGCTCATCTCGTGTCTGCGCCAGGCTCGCAGCACGCGAATGCCACGCAGTCGTGGCAACGACAGACGGGGCAAGATCGCCGACATGCTGAGCATCCACGTACGCCCGCCTGAGGTGAACGATCGGGTCATGCCCGGGCACTGGGAGGGAGACTTTATCAAGGGTGCGGGCAACCAGTCCTCCGTGGGAGTTCTGGTCGAGCGCACCAGCCGGCTTGTCCTGCTCGCGAAGATGGAGGATGCCACCGCCGCCTCAGCGCTGGCCGGCTTCACCGCCAAACTGAACTCCATCGCCACGCCACTGCGTCAGAGCCTGACCTATGATCAGGGCAAGGAGATGGCGCGGCATCCGGAACTCACCGCCGCCACCGGCGTGCGCGTGTATTTCTGTGACCCGCACAGTCCGTGGCAGCGTGGCACCTGTGAGAACACCAACGGACTGCTACGCCAGTATCTGCCCAAGGGCACCGATCTCTCGGTCTACAGCCAGGATGAACTTGACGACATCGCCGACAGCCTGAACAGCAGGCCCCGTGCTACCCACGCCTTTCACTCGCCTCTGGAAGTCTTTGCGCGCATGCTCGAGACCAACACGCAAACACCTTCAACCCTTCATTAACCTGTTGCATTTCGGTTTTGAAACCGCCCTGCATATAACAAGCAAATTTCAGACGTGTAGCGCATTTGTGGTATCAGAGAAAACCACAATGGCGAGTGATGCTTTTGAATGATCCACATTTGAACCAGTTGATGGACGGTTTTATCTTGCCGGGTTTTCATCGCGCGCCGCCACGGTTAACGAAATTTGGTATATTTGTGAACCACATCCGCTCCACTCATTACGAAATGGCTTCAGTTCCCATCGAATTTGAGAGCAACTTCCGCCCGTTGCAGATCTACGAGCAGGTCTCGGAGAAAATTCGGGCTGCGATCCGTTCCGGAATGTTTCTCCCGGACGCGCGATTGCCGTCGGAGCGAGAGCTGGCAGCACGCTTCGGCGTCGGCAGGCCCGCAGTTCGCGAGGCCATTGGTGCACTACAGAATGAAGGGCTTGTCGTCACCAGGCGCAACTCGGGCACATACGTCGCTTCTGCGGCGGGGCAAATCCTTGCATCTGCCGCCACGACGAATGCAGCGGGAACGGAGGCATCTGACTTTAGCCCTTCGGCGACGTTGGACGTCCGATTGATCCTGGAGCCCGCAATAGCGCGGCGTGCCGCGATGCGTAAGAAGCGCGACCGGCTGGCCGAGCACTATCTGGCCCAGATGGAAACGTTGACTGATGTCGCCGATCCTGAGCAGCGGGCTTTGTGGAATAACAGTGACAGGCTGTTTCATCGTCAACTCGCAGTGATGACGGGTGACGCATTGCTCGCGAAGCTGGCCGAGGAGATTGCTGCGACGATGGACCAGTCGCTCTGGAAGCGACTTAAAGACGACGGCATTTATGATCCGACGCGGATCCGGCTCTACGTTGCGGAGCATCGGCTGATCTATGAAGCCATTGTGACGGGGGATGCGGATGCTGCGGCGTTCTATGTCGAACAGCACATCCATCGCGTACAGAGGGACATCGCTCCGCAGTAGGCGCAGAAAGTGGCGTTGCCTCTAGGCCAAAGGCATGAAATTTTGCCGCCGCCGACAGCAGGATAGTCACGCGTGGACGCCCCCGGTTTGCCAAGCTTTCATGTTGCGATGTCACTTTGCCTTGAGCCGCAGCCCCATTGCTTTATTGACCGCCATACTCTGCGTTTATGCGGTCGAGTTCACCCGATTGGCGTGCGTGCAGATACTCCTGATAGACCTGGGCTCGGGTCTTTCCCATTGGAGCGCCAGCGTCGCTCCTCGTGCCTGGGACACCTCCCGCAGAGTCTGTCGAGGACACGGTGGGTTGGTTGGCCTGCGGTGCAGATGACATGTCCTGAGCCTGAACATATCCAAATGCAAGAACGGCGGCGCTAACGGCCGCGATTTTGAGCGGGTTCATATCTACGTACTCCACGAAATTCCGCTTGGCCTGGTTTCTTGAACCAGTCAACAGAAGTGCTACTCCAGATAATCTCGCCCTGGACCGTCACGTCGCGGGGATGCCCGCTGCGCTTCGGGTGGCGGGAACCCCACCATATGACGCGTCAGCGCCAGGTTGCGCAGGTGCCGCTGCGTTCTGCTGTATCACCGGCTGCGTGGAAGGCGGTGCTCGTTGCGGCGGGCCTTGGGCGCGGGCCACCCCTGCCAGTGCGAACAGGCACGTCGCGCCCGCCGCCAATATCAGTTGTGAATTCATCTCAACTCCTTGATTTGTGCGCGAGTTGTTCAAGACCTTTCTTCGCGCCTTGCTGATTTCCGTTGTCCGCTCCTCCAAACGCCGTGCACCATCGACACCGCCAAGCCGTAGAGGCGAGCGAATGCGAAGTTGGCTTGTTGCACTGTCTGTGCCAAAAGCCGGACTTATTAGATGACAATCTGGACGATGACGCGAGGCGGATACCGGGCGGAACAGAAGGACGCGCAATCGGTGCGCTGATGACAGGACGTTGTAAGCCCATTGATCAAAAAGAACCCTCCCGCGGTTATGTTATAGACCGCCATGGGATTGATTGACAGCGGAATCGCGGACTGGCAAAGCGGGAGCGACCTGCTGGGCGGCGTCACTCGCTATCGTTCCATCACATCTGGCGAAGCGGCGGTTGCTATGGAACTGGATTTTCGACAGGCTGTCCCCGGAGACTCGGAGTGGCTATTTGATACATACCAGCGAACGATGAGGGATTTCGTGACCGCAGCCTATGGCTGGGACGAGAGCCTGCAACGAGCGGGGTTTGCAAAAAGCGTTCGCCAGGGCTGTTGTCAGATCGTCACGTGCGAAGGCAACCGATGCGGGTTTGTGCACTGGGAAATCGAACCCGATCTCGTATGGCTGAGAATGCTTTGTATCGTCCCGGGGATGCAAAACAGGAAGATTGGCAGTGAAGCGATTGCCAAGGTCATGTCGCTGTCCAGTCTCTTGCAAAAACCGCTGTACCTGCATGTCCTGCTGTGCAACCGGGTCGCCTATGACTGGTACAGAAGAATCGGTTTTGTCGAAATCGAGAACGACGGCAAGGTCGCCACGCTGGTGCTTGCTCCTTCGACACCACCAGAACCTGGGAAGCGGCATGGCTAGTCCTTCCAGCCGGGTTCATCGCAAACAGCCTGGTCCGGCCATATCCAGCCGTACATCCGCACTGCTCACTGCATTTCTACGTGCGGATGCTGTGTGAAACGTTCCCGGTCATTCGCCAAAGGACCGAAGCAACAACTCTTTCCTGCATCGCGTGGCACAGTACGAGCAGGTCAGCCTCAGTCAAAGACGAACAAACAGGATTGAAAGTCATGAGCGACAAGCCAGATGTAGCGCCAGACAGCACAGCAGCGCGAGTCGCCCTGTGGCGTGCTCTGCATGTCGAGGCCGACCCTCCGCCGCATGTGCTGGAAGATGAAATCGGCCTTAAGCTGCTGTCTCCGGACAAGGGCTGGCGCCACCGCGGCGACATGGACCTGCAGTTCACGCGTCCCTTCCGCGCCTCAATCGTGGCTCGTGCCCGTTTCATTGAGGATCTGGTCGTGGAACAGGCCGGCCGCGGGCTTGGTCAGTATGTCATCCTCGGCGCCGGTCTCGACAGCTTCGCACAGCGGAGGCCGGAGATCGCGTCCCGTCTCAGGGTGTTTGAGATCGACCAGCCAGGTCCCCAGGCATGGAAGCGTCAGCGCCTGATCGAGCTCGGCTTCGGCGTCCCGGACTGGCTGCGCTTCGTGCCGGTCGATTTCGAGGCGGGAGGGGCCTGGCGGGATGCGCTCGTGACTGCCGGCTTCGATGACAGCAAGCCAGCCGTCGTGGTCTCCACGGGCGTCAGCATGTATCTCAGCAAGGATGCGAACGCGGCCACGTTACGCCAGGTCGCGGCCCTCGCCCCAGGATCGACGCTCGCCATGACGTTTCTGCTCCCGCTCGAGCTGGCGGACCCCGAGGTACGTCCGGGACTCGAGATGGCGGAGAAGGGCGCGCGAGCGAGCGGGACACCTTTCCTCAGCTTCTTCACTCCGCCGGAGATCCTGGCGCGTGCCCACGAAGCTGGCTTCAGGGAAGCACGGCACGTCTCGGCGGCCGATCTTACCCGGCGCTACTTCGCGGGCAGGACAGATGATCTGCGTCCGCCAGACAATGCGGAGGAACTGCTGGTGGCAAATACATAGCTGTCGGCACGGGCGTATCCCGACATCCGTGTGGAGGTTCCCTCATGACGAAGCTGCGTCTTGTGCGTCGGCCAGAGGATTGGCCGTCCCACTGACTTCACGCCCGTTCAATTTCACGATGTGAATATACTAACATCGAGGCAGCCGGTTGCCGTACCACCTGTCAGCCATGCCGCTGTGGAATGCAGGTTTTCCCTATGTCACAATCGTAACATTTGTGCTCTAATCTGATACCAAGTTATCAACAAGTGTTGTGCAATGCACAACAACGAGCCTACCTATGTTCGATGAAGCATCCAGTTCCGTGGTCGCCTGGCCGGGTCGCGCGCACGCGTCGCACGCCCGTGCCCGCAATCCCGGTGTTCCGTTCGATCTGTCGTGGGTCGACTCGCTGCGCGTAAACCGGTCGGCGGTCGAGCAGCGCGTCGCGACGCTCGGTACGCGCCGGTCGGTTAAAAAGGACGCGCAGGCCGCGTGGCTGCTCAAGGCCATTACGTGCATCGACCTGACCACGCTCGCTGGGGACGACACGGCTGGCCGCGTCGAGCGTCTGTGTGCAAAAGCCCGCCGCCCGGTGCGTGACGATCTGCTCGAAGCGCTTGGGATGCAGGCGCAGACCATCACAACGGGGGCGGTCTGCGTGTATCACCGCTTCGTGAGCACGGCGGTCGCGGCGCTGGCCGGCAGCGGCATTCCGGTCGCAGCCGTGTCCACCGGTTTTCCTGCCGGGATGATCCCGCATCCGCTGAAACTCAAAGAGATCGAAGCGTCGGTGGCCGATGGCGCCGCCGAGATCGATATCGTGGTGACCCGCGAGCACGTGCTGACCGGCAACTGGCAGGCGCTGTACGACGAGATGGGCGATTTCCGCGCCGCGTGTGGCGATGCCCACGTGAAGGCAATTCTCGCCACTGGCGATATCCGCACGCTGTCGAACGTCGCGAAGGCGTCGATGGTCTGCATGATGGCGGGCGCCGATTTCATCAAGACGTCCACCGGCAAGGAAGGCGTCAACGCAACGCTGGCTGTGTCGCTCGCGATGGTCCGGATGATCCGCGAGTACTTCGAGCGCACCGGCATCGAAATTGGTTTCAAACCGGCGGGCGGCGTGTCGACTGCGAAGTCGGTGCTCGAATACCAGATCCTGATGAAAGAAGAACTTGGACGGCAATGGCTCGAACCGGATCTGTTCCGGATCGGCGCATCGAGCCTGCTGGCCGATATTGAGCGACAACTCGAGCACCACGTGAGCGGCCGCTATTCTGCATTCCATCGTCACCCGGTCGCGTGACCTCGCACAACGAAGACCCCACATGAGCGTAGCTGAATATTTTTCTTCGATGGAATACGGACCTGCCCCGGAAGACGACAAGGCCGCGCGCGCCTGGCTCGCTGAGCATGCGCACGGCTTCGGCCACTTTATCGATGGCGCTTTCCGCGCGCCGGCGTCCGGCGACGGTGCCGAAACATTCGAATCCAGCGAGCCTGCGACGGGCCGTGTGCTCGCAAACATCGCGCAAGGCGACGAGGCCGATGTGAACGCGGCGGTCGCTGCCGCTCACAAGGCGCTGCCCGCGTGGCAGGCATTGGGCGGAGCGGGCCGCGCGCGGCATCTCTATGCGCTCGCACGGATGGTGCAGCGGCATAGCCGGCTCTTCGCCGTGCTCGAATCGCTGGACAACGGCAAGCCGATCCGCGAGACGCGCGACATAGACATTCCCCTTGTCGCGCGACATTTCCTGCATCACGCCGGCTGGGCGCAGCTTCAGGAAAGCGAACTGTCGGGCTGGACACCGCTTGGCGTGATCGGGCAGATCGTGCCGTGGAATTTCCCGCTGCTGATGCTGGCGTGGAAGATCGCGCCGGCACTGGCCACCGGCAATTGCGTGGTGCTGAAGCCCGCTGAATTTACGCCGCTGACAGCACTGCTGTTCGCGGAACTCGCGCATCGCGCGGGTCTGCCAGCGGGCGTGTTGAACGTCGTCACAGGAGACGGCCGCACCGGCGCAAAGCTGGTCGAACATCCTCAGGTCGCGAAGATCGCGTTCACCGGATCGACCAGTGTCGGGCGGCAGATCCGTGTCGCGACCGCAGGCTCGGGCAAGTCGCTCACGCTCGAACTCGGCGGCAAGTCGCCGTTCATCGTCTTCGACGATGCCGATCTGGATGGCGCGGTCGAAGGCGTGGTCGACGCGATCTGGTTCAACCAGGGGCAAGTCTGCTGCGCGGGTTCGCGTCTGCTGGTGCAGGAGGGTGTTGAAGCGCGCTTCATCGAAAAGCTGAAGCGCCGGATGGAGACACTGCGCGTCGGTCATTCGCTCGACAAGAGCATCGACATGGGCGCGATTGTCGACGAGGTGCAACGGGAGCGCATCAAGTCACTTGTCGCGCAAGGCGAGCGTGAAGGGTGCGAGGTCTATCAGCCCGCGCATCTGCGGATGCCTGAGAACGGTGTGTTCTTCCCACCGACGCTGGTCACCCGCGTTGCGCCCGCCTCGACGCTTGCGCAGGAGGAAATATTCGGACCGGTGCTGGTCGCGATGAGCTTTCGCACGCCCGACGAAGCGGTCGCGCTCGCGAACCATTCACGTTACGGACTGGCTGCGAGTGTGTGGAGCGAGACGATCGGCCGCGTGCTGGATATCGCGCCTCGTCTTGAATGCGGTGTCGTGTGGATCAACGCAACGAACCTGTTCGATGCGGGCGTCGGCTTCGGTGGCTATCGCGAGTCGGGCTTTGGACGGGAAGGCGGCCGTGAGGGGATCTACGAGTATCTAAAGCCGCAGGCGTGGACCAACCTGCCGCTGCGCGCGAACGAACGCGACGAGGTGAAACCCGTCGCGCAAGCCGATATCTATCTCAGCACGATGGATCGGACCGCGAAGCTGTTCATCGGCGGCAGGCAGATGCGGCCGGACAACGGCAGTTCGCGCGTCGTCCGTGCGCCGTCCGGGGTGATCGTCGGCGAGACGGCGGACGGTAGCCGCAAGGACATTCGCAATGCGGTCGCAGCGGCGCGCAGTGCGGTGAAGTGGTCGCAGACAAGCACGCATAACCGTGCTCAGGTACTCTACTACCTCGCGGAAAACCTGTCGGCGCGCGCGGACGAATTCAGACGGCAACTCGTGATTCGTGCAGGATCGAACGAGGCCGAAGCCGGGCGCGAAGTCGAGGCATCGATCACGCGGCTCTTCACATATGCCGCGTGGGCCGACAAGTTCGACGGCGCAGTCCATTCGCCGCCATTGCGCGGCGTCGCACTCGCCATGAACGAGCCGCTTGGCGTGCTTGGCGTGATCAGCCCGGAAGAAGCGCCGTTGCTGGGTTTCGTGTCGCTGATCGCACCGGCGCTTGCGATGGGCAATCGGGTAGTCGTCGTGCCGAGCGAACGCTGCCCGTTGATGGCGACGGATTTCTATCAGGTGGTCGAGACGTCGGATGTGCAGGCGGGTGCGTTGAACATCGTCACCGGCGAACACGCGGCGCTTGCCAGGACACTTGCCCAGCACGATGACGTCGACGCGCTGTGGAGTTTCGGCGGCGCAGAACTCTCGACGCTTGTCGAGCGCGAATCGGTTGGCAATCTGAAGCGCACGTTCGTCGATCATGGGCGCGTGTTCGACTGGTACGCTGCGTCAGCAGAAGGTTTGCCGTTCCTGCGACACGCGGTGCAGGTCAAGAACATCTGGATTCCGTACGGCGACTGATGGCCGGCAATGACAGCCGTGGGCGCAGACCTGTAACAGGTGCCCGCAAGATGGAGGAGACACATGCTGAAGAATATCGATCCGTTGCTCAACCCCGACGTGCTGTATGCACTCAGCGCGATGGGACACGGCGACGAGGTGGTGGTCTGCGACGCGAACTTCCCTGCGGATTCCGTCGCCCGTCAAACCGTGCTGGGCAAAGTGCTGCGGCTTGACGGCGCGAACGCGCCGCGCGCCATTCGCGCAGTGCTGTCGGTCCTGCCGCTCGACTCGTTCGTCGATCATCCGGCCGAACGCATGGAAGTGGTCGGCGATGCCGATGCCTTGCCTGCTGTGCAGCGTGAAGCGCAGCGCGAAGTCGATCATGCGGAAGGACGTTCGACGCCGTTCGCGTCGATCGAGCGCTTCACGTTCTACGAGCGGGCAAAGAAGGCGTACTGCGTGATTGCCACCGGCGAAGCGCGCGGCTATGGCTGCTTCATCTTCAAGAAGGGTGTCGACCTCGCGCCCGATGCGCCCAACGCCGCGGAGGGTTCGCGATGAGCGTCGTCATTCTCGGCATCTATGTGACCGATCTCAGCTTCCGCGCGAGCCGCATGCCGGCGCTTGGCGAAACGATTGCCGGCACCTCGTTCGCGATGGGCCCGGGTGGCAAGGGATCGAACCAGGCAGTAGCTGCCGCGCGGGCCGGCGCGGACGTCGTGTTCTGCACGCGTATCGGCGGCGACGCATTCGGTGAAATCGCGCAATCCACGTGGGCCGCGGAAGGCATCACATCGCGCGCGACGGTGGTCGACGACATGGCAACTGGCGCAGCCCATATCTACGTCGATGACGTCACCGGCGGCAATGCGATCATCGTCGCGGCCGGCGCCGCCGGCACGCTCGGCCCCGCCGACGTCGAGGCGATCGAGGCCGACATTGCAAAAGCGAAGGTGTTCGTCACGCAACTGGAGCAACCAGTCCCGGCGGCGAAGCGCGGTCTCGAACTCGCGCGCCGCCATGGCGTGACGACCGTGTTCAACCCCGCGCCGGCCGTGCCGTTCGATGACGACATGTTCCCGCTGTGCGACTACATCACGCCGAACGAAACCGAAGCGACGGCGCTCACGGGCGTGCCGGTCGAAACGCTCGACGATGCCCGTCGTGCGGCCGACATCCTGCTGTCGAAGGGCGTGCGGGCGGTGATCGTGACGCTCGGCGAAGCGGGTGCGTTACTTCACACGCGCGAGCTTTCGGAGCACGTGCCCGCATTCGATTGCGGTCGTGTGGTGGAAACCGCCGGCGCAGGCGACGGCTTCGCCGGCGGGCTTGCCGCGGCGCTGTCGCGCGGCGATTCTCCGCTCGACGCGGTGCGCTTCGGCTGCGCGCTGGCGAGCCTGTCAGTCACGCGGGCGGGCACCGCGCCGTCGATGCCGACGCTCGACGAAATCAACGCAGTGCTGGGCGCTCACGCTGCGCTCGCGGCTCAATCATGAGCGGCCTGAACATGACGTCCTGGTCGTCCTGGTTCAGGGACAGGCAACTGAACTTCCTGGTCGGCGTGAACCTGCTGATCGTGATCGTCGCGACGGTGCTGTCGCACGGACAGTTCGTCGACATCGACAACCTGCAGTCGATGGGCGGCCAGTTGCCGGAACTCGGGCTGCTCGCACTCGGCATCATGCTGTCGATGGTGTCGGGCAACGGCGGCATCGACCTGTCGGGCGTCGCGCTTGCGAATCTGTCCGGCATGGTCGCAGCCATGCTGTTGCCGCATCTTGTCTCCGCCGACGATTCGCCTGCGCTCTACACGGCCGTGTTCACCGCGATCGTGCTAGCGATGGGTGTGCTCGGCGGTGTGCTGAACGGGATCGTGATCGCGCGCCTGCGTCTCACGCCGATCCTGTGCACGCTTGGCACGTCGCTATTGTTCACCGGTATCGCCGTCGTGCTGAGCAACGGCGCGTCGGTGCGGGTCGAATACGTCGATCCGTTGTCGGCGATCGGCAACGGCACGTGGCTGCAGATTCCAATCTCCTTCGCGATCTTCGTTGTGACCGTGCTCGTGCTCGGCTGGGTGTTGAGGCGCACGCCGTTCGGCCTGCGCCTGTTCCTGATGGGCACCAATCCCAAGGCGGCCTTTTACGCAGGCATTCCCCGCACGCGGATGCTGGTCATCACGTATGGCCTGTGTGGCGTGCTGGCGTCGCTCGCCGGTCTGATCAGCGCGACGCATACGTCGAGTGCAAAGTGGGACTACGGCAATTCGTATCTGCTGATCGCGATCCTGATCGCGGTGATGGGCGGCGTGAATCCGTCGGGCGGCTATGGACGGATCGTCTGCGTATTCCTCGCCGCAACGGCACTGCAATTCCTCTCGAGCCTGTTCAATCTGCTAGGCGTATCGCAGTTTTTCGGCGATTGCGCGTGGGGCTTCCTGTTGCTCGCATCGCTGGCGTTTGCGGGCGGCGAACGGGTTCGCACGATCTTCGGCATTGGCGGCGCGCGAGCGGCGCCCAGCGTGCCGCGGCCACCCGCGTCGACGGGACGTTAGATTCCCCCCTTCCTTCATGTGCAGCACATTCGAACCATACAGGAGACATCGCATGAAACTGAATCGACTTGCTATCGCTGTCGCAGGCGCCGCTCTCGCGGCGGGCGCGATCCTCACGGCGCAAGCCGCGACTGACGAGACGATCGTCACGGTCGTCAAGGTGACCGGCATCAACTGGTTCAACCGGATGGACGAAGGCGTCAAGGAGTTCGGCAAGGACAATCCGAACATTAACGTGTATCAGACAGGTCCCGGCCGCGCCGACGCCGCGCAGCAACTGAAGATCGTCGAGGACCTGATCGCGAAGAAGGTCACGGCGATCGCGGTCGTGCCGTTCGACCCGCCCACGCTGGAACCCGCGTTGAAAAAAGCGATGGATCGTGGCATCAAGGTCGTCACGCATGAGGCGGACAACGAGAAGAACACGATGGTCGACATCGAAGCGTTCGACAACACCGCATACGGCGCGGGTCTGAACGAACGTCTGGCGAAATGCATGGGGCAGCAGGGCAAGTGGGCGGTACTGGTGGGTTCGCTCGGCAGCCGTTCGCAGGTGCAGTGGGCCGATGGCGGCATCGGCAATGCAAAGCAGAAGTACCCGAAGATGGACCTCGTCGAGCCGAAGCTCGAAACCAACAACGACGGCGAACAGGCGTACAAGGTCGCGAAAGAAGTGTTGCGCAAGCATCCGGACCTGAACGGCTTCCAGGGCTCGTCGTCGCTTGATGTGATCGGCATTGGCCGCGCGGTCGAAGAAGCGGGCAAGGTCGGCAAGATCTGCGTGTACGGCACGGGCCTGCCGACCGAGGCTGGCAAGTTCCTTGAAAGCGGTGCAGTCAACGGCATCGCGTTCTGGGATCCGAAGCTCGCCGGCATCGCGATGAACAAGGTCGCGCAGATGCTGGTGGCCGGCAAAACGGTGGAGGACGGCGCGGACCTCGGCATCGTCGGCTATAACAAGGTGACCGTCAGCAAGGGACCGGGCAAGGGCATCATCGTGCGCGGAGCGGGCTGGGTCGACGTCGACAAGACGAACTACAAGCAGTATCCGTTCTGATGTGCGGCGGCGTGCGCCGTACCGGCGCGCGCCGCCTTCAACGTTGCAGGTGAACATGAGTCAGGCACCGCTTCTCGAAGTCGTCGATATTCATAAGCACTTCACCGGCGTGTATGCGCTGCGTGGCGTGAGTCTGCAGTTCGAGCGCGGGCAGATCTACCATCTGCTCGGCGAGAACGGTTGCGGCAAGAGCACGCTGATCAAGATCATCTCGGGTGCGCAGCCGCCCGACCAGGGCGAACTCGTGATCGAAGGCACGCGGCACGCGCGCCTGTCGCCTTTGGAGGCGCTGGCCGCGGGCGTCGAGACGGTCTATCAGGACCTGTCGCTGCTACCCAACATGAGCGTCGCGGAGAACATCGGTTTGACAGTTGAACTCGCCGCGCACAACGGCCGGCTCACACGGACCTTCGATCGCAAGGTGCTCGCGAAGACCGCGGCCCGCGCGCTCGAGGCCGTCGGTTTGTCCGGCGACGCCGAGTTTCAGCGCACATTGATCGAACAGTTGCCGCTCGCGACACGCCAGCTGGTCGCGATCGCGCGAGCGATCGCAAGCGAGGCGCGCTTCGTGATCATGGATGAGCCCACTACGTCGCTGACGCAAAAGGAAGTCGATAACCTGATCGCGGTGCTCGCGAAGCTGCGTGCGGAGGGTGTCGCCGTGCTGTTCGTGAGCCACAAGCTCGACGAGTGCTTTACGATCGGCGGCGAGGTGATCGTGTTGCGCGACGGCCAGAAGATGGCCCAAGGCCCGATCGCCAACTTCACGAAAGCACAGATCAGCGAACTGATGACGGGCAAGCATCTGTCGACCGAGCGGTATCGCCAGGTCGCCGGTGCCGATGCGCATGACGTGATACTCGATGTCAAGGCGCTTGGCCGCCGCAACCAGTTTGCCGATGTGTCGTTTTCCCTGTATCGCGGCGAGATTCTCGGCGTGACCGGCCTGCTCGATTCGGGCCGCAATGAACTGGCGCGCGCGCTGGCGGGCGTGAGTCCCGCGGATGCCGGCACCGTGACGCTCGACGGCGACCTCGTCCGGCTGCGCACGCCGTCCGATGCGAAGGCGCAGCGGATTGGCTATGTACCCGAGGATCGCCTCAACGAAGGCCTGTTTCTCGACAAGCCGATCCGCGACAACGTCATTACCGCAATGATCTCGACATTGCGCGACCGCTTCGCGCAGATCGACCGGCGCCGCGCGCAGGAACTGGCTGAGCGCACGGTCAGGGATCTGCAGATCGCAACGCCCGACGTCGACAAGGCCGTTCAGTCGCTGTCCGGCGGCAACCAGCAGCGCGTGCTGATTGGCCGCTGGCTTGCAATCGATCCGCGCGTCCTGATTCTGCACGGACCAACGGTAGGCGTCGACGTCGGATCGAAGGACATCATTTATCGCATCATGCAGCGTTTGTCGGAGCAGGGTATCGGCATCATTCTGATTAGCGACGACCTGCCCGAACTGCTACAGAACTGCGACCGCATTCTGATGATGAAGAAAGGTCGCGTCGCCGCCGAATATCGCGCCGATGAACTCGACGAGGCCGGTCTGTATCACGCACTTCTTTCCGAGGCCGCCTGACCCACGTGAACAGCAATCTCATGAACGAATCCCTTCAATCCGCTCCGCATCCCGAGACGGCAGCCGCAGTGGAGGCCATCGCGCCGAGCGTGCGCAAGCTCGACATGCGCACGCGTCTGATGCGCAATCCCGAATGGTTCACCGTCGCGCTGATCGTGCTGACGTGTCTGATTGTCGGGGCGATCAATCCGCGCTTCTTCCAGTACGCGACGCTGTTCGACCTGCTGCATTCGGCGACCACGATGTCGATCTTCGCGATGGGTACGCTCGTGGTGCTCGCTTCGGGCGGCATCGACGTGTCCTTCACCGCGATTGCCGCGCTGACGATGTATTCGCTGACGAAGGCCGTCTTCGCGTGGTGGCCCGATGCGCCGTTCGCGCTGATCCTGCTTGCCGGTGCAGTGGGTGGCACGGCGCTCGGCGTCGTGAACGGGATGCTGGTGCACCGGCTCAAGGCGCCTTCGCTGATCGTCACGATCGGCACCCAGTACCTGTTTCGCGGCGTATTGCTGACCTTCGTCGGCACGCAGTTCTTCATGAACATTCCGCATAGCATGGACCGGTTCGGCCAGTTGCCGTTGTTCTTCTACACGACTGCCGACGGGCTTCGCGCCGTGCTGCCGGTGTCGGTCATTGCATTGGTCGTGACCGCGTTGCTGACGTGGTGGCTGCTCAACCGCACGATGATGGGCCGCGGCGTGTATGCGATCGGCGGCAGTTTGCCGATTGCGGAGCGGCTTGGCTACAACGCGCGCGCGATCCAGCTGTTCGTATTCGGCTATACGGGCATGCTCGCGGGCGTGGCTGGCATTCTGCATGTATCGACGAACCGGCTCGCGAATCCCTTCGATCTGGTCGGCACCGAACTCGATGTGATTGCTGCCGTGATTCTAGGCGGCGCGCGCATAACCGGCGGCACGGGGACCGTGATGGGCACGTTGCTCGGCGTTGCGCTCGTGACGCTGATCAACAGCGTGCTGATCTTGATTGGCGTGCCGAGTACCTGGCAAAAGGCAATTATCGGCGCCTTCATTCTCGTTGCCGGGACGTTGTTCGCGCTCGGGCGGAGGGGCTGACAGCAAGATACGAACCGCGTTGCGGCTGGCGGCCGCAACGTGGTTAGAGATTCAATCCGGCTGGCGCTTTCGCACCGTTTGCCCCAGTTCGGTCACGATCGAATCGAACTCATCGAGTTGCGAAAACCGCACCGCCTTGACCTTGCCGAGTTTGCTCTGATCGACCACCAGATGACGTTCGACGGCGCTTGCCATCGCCGCCTGTTTGATAGCCACTTCGTGAAAATTCCAGCAGGTCACGCCACGCGCCTCGTCAACGCCGCCGGCCGATAGAAAGGCCTTGTTGATTCCCATTCGCCGCAACGTCTCGACGCTGTCTTCGTTCGCAAACGAATCCGACGACGGCATATACACCCCGCCCAGCAATATCATCCGTACGTTCGGTTTGCGCCGCAAAACTTCCGCGACGTTCAACGAATAGCACACCACCGTCAGGTGCATGTCGGCGGGGATCAGACGTGCGAGTGTGACGAGCGTTGTCCCACAGTCGATGAAAATGGTCTCGTCGTTCGCGAGCAGACTCGACGCGATAGCGGACGCTTCCGCCTTTGCCTGCGCAAAGTGGTCTTTTTCATGTTCGATGGTGTAGCCCGCGGCGTTGGGCACGTCGTTGGCGCTGACGATGTAGCCGCCCAGATAGGTGAACTGACCGGGCGTTGCGGCAATGTCGCGGCGCACGGTCATCTCGGAGACCTGGAGCAAGGTAGCAGCATCGCGCAGATGCAGGACACCTTGCGTTTTCAAGGTATCGGCAAGAAGGCGCAAGCGATCAATTTTTGCCATCTGGCGGGGCGTACGGGGCGCCAGAGAACGGGCGCCCGAACGTTAGAATAGAGTCATGAGATGAAAGAATTATAACAACGCGTATTCGCGGCAAGCGTCCTGACGCTCAAATATTTTGTTGTTTGGCGCGGCGGTAGGCGGTTGCTGCGGTTCTGAGGGCAGGGGTCGATCATTGCATGATTCATCGCTTTGCCGAATGCCCGGTTACTGAACCGAAAACCCGTCAGCGAACGTTTCGCGAAGATACGTGACGAACAGTGCTACCGCACGCGGCACGTGGGGTGTGTAGGGGCGCACGACATAGAGTTGCCCGGCAAAGGCGCCGACCGGACGCCAATCCGGCAAAAGGACCTGCAGTTTGCCGGATCGAATCGCTGTCTGCGCGGTAAAATCAGGCAGGAGTGCGATACCCAGGTCATCGAGCGCCGCGTCTCGCAAGGCCTCACTGTTGTTGGCTGAAAGCGGCCCGTTCACCGTGACCGTGACCGGTCCGGTATCCGGCTTGCGCGTTGTCTTTCGTTCAAAAGACCAGATCCCCGGGCCTAAAGCGCGAGGGTAGAACAGGCAATCGTGAGACGACAGATCCGCTGGCGACTCCGGAGTGCCTCGTCGCTTGAGGTATGCGCGCGTCGCGACGATCACCGAGTGCGTTTCGCAAAGCTTCCATGCGACATGCGTTTCGGGTGCTTGCGCGCTGTGCCTGATCGCCAGATCGAATCCCTCGGTAGCAATCGAGCTAAGTCGGTCGGACACTTCGAGTTGCACGCGGACTTCAGGATTCGCTCGCAGAAATGCCGACATTTTCGGCACCAGTTGCTGCCGGACAAATGCAACCGGCGCCGTTACACGGATCAACCCGCGTGCGACGCCCGCCATCTCTCTCACCGTGGCGAAGCTCGTCGCAATGTGCTCGTATTCCCCGCGCGTGCTTTCAACGAGCCGCTGTCCGGCTTCGGTGAACCGCACGCTACGCGTGGTGCGTTGCACTAGCGTGACGCCGGCGACGCGCTCGAGCTCGGCGATGCGCTGGCTCATCGCCGCCTTGCTTACGCCGAGGCGAGCTGCGGCGGCGGTATAGCTCCCCTGTTCTGCAAGCACCGTCAACCAGTGCAGGTGCGTCCAGAGACCTTCGACCTTTTGCGTATCCATGTGCCTATTGTTCGCCAATGAAAACAATGATTTTAAGTTTAACGCCTTTGCATACTCGAAGGAGCTCCATACACTTCGCCATATCGCCAATCAATGTAGAGGAATCGACATGCAAGCGTTTAACGATACTGCCGATGTGACCCATTTCATTCATGGTGAACCTGTCCGTGGCTCGGGTACGCGTACCCAGCCCATCTTTAACCCCGCAACGGGTGAGCGTCCTCGCAAGCTCTTGCTAGGCGAGGCAGGCGACATCGACGCGGCGGTGGCCAGTGCGAAGGCCGCCTTCCCGAATTGGAGCAATACGCCGCCGATTCGTCGTGCGCGCGTGATGTTGCGATTCCTCGAACTGATGAACAGACACCGCGACGAACTTGCCGCGATCATTACGGCCGAACATGGGAAGGTATTTTCCGACGCGCAAGGTGAAGTTGCGCGCGGCATCGATGTGATCGAATTCGCTTGTGGCATTCCGCAATTGCTGAAGGGTGACTATACCGAGCAGGTTTCTACCGGGATGGACAACTGGACGGTTCGTCAGGCATTGGGTGTCGTAGCGGGTATCACGCCATTCAACTTTCCTTGCATGGTGCCGTGCTGGATGTTCCCCGTTGCGATCGCCGCCGGCAACGCGTTCATCCTGAAGCCGAGCGAACGTGACCCGTCCGCTTCGTTGTTCATGGCGAAGCTGCTCAAGGAAGCGGGCCTGCCTGATGGCGTTTTCAATGTGGTTCAGGGCGACAAGGTCGTCGTCGACGCGCTCCTCGCCCATCCGGACGTCAAGGCGGTCAGCTTCGTGGGTTCGACGCCGATTGCCAACTATATTTACGAGACCGGCGCAAAGAATGGCAAGCGCGTGCAGGCACTCGGCGGCGCGAAAAACCATATGGTCGTCATGCCGGACGCGGACCTCGACCAGGCTGTCGATGCACTCGTGGGCGCCGGATATGGCTCCGCCGGAGAACGCTGCATGGCGATCTCGGTTGCAGTGCTTGTCGGCGACGTCGCCGACAGGATCATTCCGCGACTGGCCGAACGCGCTCGCAACCTGGTCGTGAAGAACGGCATGGAACCCGATGCGGAAATGGGGCCCATCGTCACCCGGCAGGCTCTCGAGCGTATCGAGGGGTACATCGCCGCGGGCGTCGATGAGGGTGCGACACTGGTGGTGGACGGTCGAGGTCTGAAGGTCAAGGGGCATGAGGACGGGTTCTTCACCGGAGGCACGCTGTTCGACAACGTGACGCCAGATATGCGCATCTACAAGGAAGAGATCTTCGGGCCGGTTCTCGCCTGCGTTCGCGTCAGGGATTTCACCGAAGCTGTCGATCTGATCAATGCGCACGAGTTCGGCAACGGTGTCGCGTGCTATACGCGCGACGGTCATATTGCGCGTGAATTCGGTCGTCGAATCGAAGTGGGTATGGTCGGTATCAACGTGCCAATTCCGGTGCCGATGGCCTGGCATGGCTTCGGTGGCTGGAAGCGCAGCCTGTTCGGCGACACGCATGCGTACGGTGAAGAAGGTGTTCGCTTCTATACGAAGCAGAAGTCGATCATGCAGCGTTGGTCGGAAAGTACCGAAAAGGGCGCTGAATTCGCCATGCCAACCGCCAGGTAAGTCGACCAGACGCCGGTCATACGCCGCCAGGCGCTGCGCGAGTCATCTCGCGTGGCGCCTTTCCCGCTTTTGGCGTCCTGATTTCAAGGGCAAGACTGCGTTTCTCACACCGGTTTAAGCACCTGTAGCGGATTCGTGTGGGGCGCTGCGCCTCACGTTATGGCCACGAGCCTGCAGGGCCTGGCGGCGATTGCATGAAGCGCGGCAGTGCGCTCCTCGACGTGTCGCCGGAAGTGCGCGACCGGGGAATGGGCGTGGCTGCCGGCGCGAGAAATGAAGACGGTTTCGATACGTGCCTCGTCGGTGGTCAACGCGTGGCAGGCGAGGCCGGCGCCGGGTTTCACCACCGACGTGGGTAGCAGCGTTATACCGAGGCCCGCGGAGACGCAGCCCAAAATACCTTCCAGCGTGCCGAACTCCAGGATCTTCATGTTTGCCACACCGCGCTTGCCCAGAAGCGCTTCGAGCCGTCGTCGGTAAATACAACCCTGGCGAAAGACAAGGATGCGCAGCTCTTCAGAGGACGCAATAAGATCGTCCAGAGATCTCACGCGATTCGACGTCGCAATGGCGAGTTCTTCTTCGAACGCGACCGCTGACTCCAGATCACGGTGCGCAACAGGGCCTGCTACAAAGGCGCCGTCGAGCTTGCGGTCAAGAACATCCCGCACCAGTTCCCCTGTCGTTCCAGTATAAAAATTGACATCGATCAACGAAAAACGTTTAGTGAAACTGATCAACAACGAGGGCATTCGGACTGCGGCCGTCGTTTCCATCGATCCCAAACGGAGTACGCCTTTGGGCTCGCCGTTGTCGCAAACGGCGTTCTTCGCCTCATCGACCAACGCGAGAATCCTTATCGCATAGGGCTGCAGATGCATGCCGGCCGCAGTGAGCGACATGCCGCGGCTGTGCCTGACAAAGAGCGGAACACCCAGTTCCTGTTCGAGCGCACGAAGTCTCGCCGTGACATTCGACTGCACCGTATTCAGTTGCGTCGCTGCGCGTGTCACCACACCTGCTTCTGCCACTGCCGCAAAAACCTTCAGATCGCGCAGGTCCATGAATTCGATCTCCTCCCTCACAGATTCCTTTGATCGATTCTAGCGCCGAACTTTGGGCCGGGTGCGGAAAAATGGTGTGCGGAACTGCACGCATCCCCGCGGCTGACCAACGGTCGTAGGTATCTGGCGAAACGATCGCTGCTATCAAAACAAATCGTTTCAAATGCTCGATTCGATGGACCTATATTGACGACACAGAAACCGCACACACAACGCACACTTCGCCGCCACTGCAGTTGGGGCAAGGCGACCGCCAGCCCGGTCACGGAGTGGTTTGGCAAGCGTGTAAAGAATCAATCCGTCGTGCTTTCGCTCATGTGTTCACGTGAATTCATGGGGATTCCTTCCGGAGTAGATGTGTCGACGTGGCAATGGCGCGCCGAAAAACAGGAGACAGTGATGTTTGAGAATTATGAAACGCTCTCGAAGAAACTAGGCGTCAATCACCCCGTGCTGCTTGCACCGATGGACCTCGTGGCGGGAGGAAAGCTCGCCGCAGCCGTGACTGAGGCGGGTGGCCTCGGCATCATTGGTGGCGGCTACGGTGACGAAGCATGGCTGCGCGAACAGTTCGCCGCGGCGCAGGGGGTGCGGATTGGGGTTGGCTTCATTACATGGAGCCTTTCCCGCCAGCCTCATCTGATCGATGTATGTATCGAGCATTCGCCGGTAGCGGTGATGTTCTCGTTTGGCGACGCGAGCAAGCACATCAAGAAGGTTAAAGCGGCGGGAATTCTGTCGATCTGCCAGGTTCAGACCGCCGCGATGGCGCGGGAAGCCGTGGCATATGGCGCGGACATCATCGTGGCGCAAGGCGCGGAGGGTGGTGGTCACGGGGTTGCATGCGGGACCATTTCTCTGGTGCCGACGGTCGTCGATGCAGTCGGGGACAAGGTGCCCGTCGTTGCAGCGGGCGGAATTGCCGACGGACGTGGCTTTGCGGCATCGCTTGCGCTGGGTGCTTCAGGCGTCGTTGTCGGGACGCGTTTTTATGCCAGCGAAGAGGCGATCGGACACGCGGATGCGAAGCGGCGCATCGTTCAGTGCAAGGGTGGCGAAGAGACGATTCGCGGCATTCTGTTTGACATGGCGCGCAACAACGTCTGGCCAGCGCCGTTCACAGGACGCGTGCTTCGCAATCAGTTTTCCGATAAATGGGTTGGTCGCGAGCGCGATCTGCTTCAGCAGTTGCAGCTTGAGACGCCGCGCTATCTCGAGGCTCGCGCCAACGGTGATTTCGACACCGCCGCGGTCATCGCTGGAGAATCGGCGGGACTTGTCCATGACGTTCTCCCGGCTAGAACCATTGTCGGCAACATCGTCAGGGAAATGCGCGAGATTCTCGGTGATGCGGCTGCAGGCGACCAGCGTGGGTTCAAAGCGGTGGCCTGAACGTCGTACGGTCCGGCGTTCCTTCCAGCGGGCGTCGGAGGATCCGCTTAGCGGTAGGGCCCGTGAGTGCGATCGACAATCCAGCCAGTGTCGAAGTCCGACGCCTCGGTCTGGTCGGCGACGAGCAGGCAGACCTGAGTGTCCATGGCGGCCTCAACAGGGCCGTCTATATGTATCCCGTGGAGCACTACGACTGGTGGCAGCAGAGGCGTCGCGAAGCCGACGCGGCAGGAGCCGATCTGCCGCTGACGTTCGGCGCGCTGGGCGAGAACATCACGACAAGCGGTCTGCTTGAGGAATCGTTGTGGATTGGCGATCGCATTGAGATTGACGGAGTCGTGCTTCGCGTCGAGGCGCCGCGCAATCCCTGTTTCAAACTCAATGCGGTTATGGGCTACAAAAGGGCAGTCAGGCACATGCTGCTAAGCGGATACGCCGGCGTCTATTTGAGCGTGGTCGAGACCGGCCACCTCTCTGCCGGGTCCTCTATCCGGATTGTCCCAGGTCGTCGCGAAGAGACGATCGCCGCCATGCTGGATTGGCGACGCAGTCGCGCACGCCGGGAGCCTTGAATCAAGGCTTCTGAAGGGCTATCTACGATTGTGATAGGCCTATGCAATACCTTCGCTTGAACTTCATTTTGAACGGTGCGAACGTGGAGTCGGCGGCATCAAGCATTGTCGCAAGGTCAGACTCACATTCGCCGTGATCCTCCAATCCTAGAGAGACAATTGTCGAAAATGACTGCATTAACCACTGTTCAGCGCATTGGAACGTTCGCTTCGAACGCACGAGCGAGTCACCTGACACCGCAGGCTCGCAAGCTATTCAAGCGCAATATACTCGACAGTCTTGGCTGCGCGATTGCGGCGCTGCCTGGCACCCCGTTCAAGGCGCTGCGAGAGCAGTCCGACGAGTACCGTAGCTCGGGTTCCTGCTCGCTGATCGGTGGCGGAACGACATCGCCCGACCAGGCGGCCCTGTACAACTCAGCCCTGGTTCGTTACGTCGATCTGTTGGATAGCTACATGTCTCCGGGTGGACTTTGCCACCCGAGCGATAATTTCGGCGCAATCCTGGCGGCGGCCGAGCACGCGTCCGCAAGCGGCGAGGACTTCATGCTTGCGCTCGCGGTAGCGTACGAAATACAGAGCCGTATAACGGCGGTCGTCCCCGTGATGGCAAAGGGCTTCAATCACGCCATTCAACTGGCGATTTCTGCGGCGGCCGGATCAGGCAAGCTGTTCGGCCTCGACGCGAATCAACTCGCTCATGCGATCGCTATCGCCACGGTGGATAACATCTCGTTGAGCTGTGTTCACTCGGAGCCGGTTTCGCAATGGAAAGGCTTTTCGCCGGGCATCACGGGAATGCGCGCTGTGTATTCGGCGTCGCTTGCGAAGCGCGGTTTCACCGGCCCACTGCGCCTGTTCGAAGGGCCCAACGGCCTCGTACGGATGTTCGATCAAGCTGTCGACGTTGACTGGGAAGATCAGCGTCTGGAAGTGATCTATCAGACCGTGATGAAGAAGTACTGCTCGCTGATTCATGGTCAGCCTGTTCTTGAAGCCACGCTTGCACTCAAGCGCAAGAACAACGTGAAAAGCGATGATGTCGAGGAAGTGCTGTGTGACATCTTCCAGACGGGATTCGATATCGCCGGCGGCGGAGGCTTTGGCCCGAAGGACCATCCGCAAACCAAAGAGCAGGCGGACTACAACCTCAAATACCTCATCGCGGCCGCCTTGCTCGACGACCAGGTCGGACCGGCCCAACTGGAGCCCGCGCGAGTGCAGGCCCCCGATGCGCAGGCACTGCTGAATCGAGTGACCGTGCGCCCCGACCCGGAATTTACCGCCCAGTATCCAGGCGCCTTGAACACAAGAGTGACCATCAGATGCAAAGACGGTCGCGTGTTCTCTGCTGAGCACACCGGCTTTGAGGGTGGCCTCGACAATCCGCTGAGTTGGGATCGCACAGTGGAGAAATTCCATTGGCTGAGCGAGCAATACGCCGATGAAGAGCTTCGAGGTCAGATCGTCGATCTGGTCTCCAGATTGGATGAGCACTCGATTGCCGAGTTGATGCAACTCATGACGAAGGTGAGTCCAGTACCAATGTTCCCGGCGAAACACCCGGGAATTCAGTAACCATGCAAGCGCTTAGGAGAAGCAAATGGCCCTTATTTCTTGTGATATGCGATTTGGTAGAACGGACGAGCAGAAGAGGCAGCTTGCGGCTGGTCTGCTGCGTGTGATCAGCGAAGCGACGGGAGAAACGAAAGACGACATTTTTTTTGTGATTCGCGAAGGGCGCGGGATCAATTTCGTCGAACACGGCGAGCATCTTCCTGAATATGTCGAAGGTGCCGGGAACGACAAAGACCTGATCAATCGTCTGAAATAGGGAATGCCGGGAGATAACCATGCCTTTTATTGAATGCCACATCAAAGCCGGTCTGACGCAGGAGCGTCGTACTCAACTCATCAGAGACATCATTCAGGTCACGCATGATTCGATCGGCTCGGATCCGAAGATCATCAACGTGATCCTGCACGAACATCCGGCTGAAAATATTAGCGTCTCGAGCCGTATCAACGGCGAAGATTTCAGGAAGAAGGGCGCGGGTTGACTGCGTGCTTTCCAATAGCTGGCTGACCCGTCCCACGTCGGGTAACTGGTTTGCACCGGGGCAATCTGCCCGGTGAGTGACGTGGGGCGCATTGCTCGCCCCTCGCACAATCATCAATAACTATTTTGTCCCGTCCTGCCCGGTTTCCACGAAATAAAAACAAAAGAGCCGGACATTTGCAATCCAATATCCTTTCTGGGTGATGCGATGAACGGAGTACATGGTTTGGAGAGCCTCGCAACTAGTGGTCGCGAGAGAGTTGGACTCGCCTTAATACTGACTGTCATGGAAGTGTTCATGTTCTTCGGCTTCATCGCGATTGCGGTGGCGTCGCCGGCAACATTGGCCGCTCCCATTTCAAGCGGGGCGGAGATCACAGTAGCGTTCGCATACGGCATAGTGATTCTGATCGTCAGCGTGCTGCTTACCGGACTTTATGTTTTGGCAGAAAACAAAAACGAGGCGTAAGCGCAAAGCTTCTTTCGTTTTCAGTCGGCAGTTCAACGTTCAATTTCCTGGGTTGTTCAATATGAAGCTCATCTGGACTGGCGCGTCATGCGCGCTTGCCGTGGCTGCGTGCGTCTCAAGCGGCCGGTGTTTTGCCGCTGGCGGTGGTAACGGCGTGAGCGGCGGTATTAATCCCGTCGCCATTACCTTCTTCCTCATATTCGTTCTGGCGACTCTCTGTATCACCTGGTGGGCTGCGAGGCACACAAAGTCGACCGACGATTTCTACGCGGCAGGAGGAGAAATAACGGGTCTTCAGAACGGACTGGCGATCGCGGGCGATTTTATGTCGGCGGGGGCGTTTCTTGGGCTCACGGCGCTCGCGTACAGCAGTGGTTTCGATGGTCTGGTGTACGCGGTGGGATACTCAACGGGCATGCCGATCGTCGTGTTCCTGCTCGCTACGAGGTTGCGCAAGCTCGGCAAATACACGTTTGCAGACGCGGTTTCGGCAAGGCTTGGCGAGACCCCGATAAGGATCTTCTCGGCTTGTGCCTCGTTGTGCATTGTTTCACTCTATCTGATCGCGCAGATGGTGGGCGCGGGCCAGTTGATCAAGTTGCTGTTTGGGCTCGATTACATCTACGCTGAGTTCCTGGTCGGAATTCTGATGATGCTTTATGTGGTGTTTGGCGGGATGGTCGCGACAACGTGGGTGCAGATTGTCAAGGCGACACTATTGCTGCTGGGTGGCCTGGTGATGAGCTTTCTCATCCTGCAGGCGTTTGACTTCAGCTTTTCCGGGTTGCTTCGACGTGCTGTCTCCATCCATCCGAAAGGCGCGGCCATTCTCAGCCCCCAATTCCTGATGAAAGATCCAGTGTCGGGTTTCTCGCTGGGTCTGGCGCTTATGTTCGGCACGTCAGGGTTGCCTCACATCCTGATGCGCTTCTTCACGGTACCCAATGCGCGGACCGCACGCGCCTCGGTGTTCTGGGCAAGTGTGTTCATGAACCTCTTCTTCGCGCTCGTGTTCGTCATCGGCTTCGGATCGATCGCACTGGTTGCGTCGAATCCGGATTTCCTCGACGCAGCGGGTAAGCCTTTGGGTGGCGGCAATATGGTTGCAATCCATCTCGCACAAGCCGTGGGTGGTAGTGCGTTGCTGGGCTTCATATCGGCAGTGGCGTTTGCGACGATTCTCGCCGTGGTGTCCGGTCTGACACTCGCGGGCTCTTCGGCTGTATCGCACGATCTGTATGCCTGCGTGTTTCGCAAGAACCGCGTCGATGAGAAGAGTGAAGTGAGGGTGTCACGTGTCTCGACGCTCGTGCTCGGCGTTGTCGCTGTTGCGTTGGGTATCGCGTTCCAGGGCATGAACGTCGCGTACATGATCGGTCTGACGTTCTCGGTCACATGTAGTTCGACGTTCCCTGTCCTCTTGCTGGCCTTGTATTCGAAGAGGCTGACCACGATGGGGGCTGTGGTCGGCGGCACGCTTGGCCTCGTCTCGGCCGTCGTGCTGACGGTTGCGGGTCCGGCCGTGTGGGTTCACGTGCTGGGTCATTCCGTGGCGCTGTTTTCGATCGACCCGCCGACCATCGTGACGATGCCGCTTGCTTTCGTCACGTGCTGGGTCGTGTCGATTCTGGACCGCAGCAAGCAGGCGGACATCGACCGGGGCAGGACTCATGGTTCGATCGAGGGCGGCCCGTATGTCGGGCCGGTCGGGAACTGACGCGCCCGGCTGTTGACGGTGAGTGAATATCCGGTCGACGACGAGCCAGGAACCACTGCGTCGAGCCTGATTTGTGACGCAGCGGAAAGAGTCTTTTGCCAACTGCCACGAGGCTTTTAGCATTGTTTCATGCGTATGCTTAGTCCGGCTTTGGTGTAGGATGGGTCTCACATTCAACGGTTACGGCGCGATCGTGAAGCACAGACGATTTGATCCGGAGAGCTTCCCGTTCGAGTGTCGTTGATGGCGCTGGAGAGTCGCAATCCGCAAGCGCATCGTGTGCCCCCGCAACGCGCGCTGTCCTCAGAGGAGTTGCTGGCGGTCCTGGCGAAGTGGCGCGATAAGTCGAAGGTTTCGAGTATCGCGCGGCGATGAAGGCAGCTTTGTCGGGTAACGTGGCTTTGTGCGGGTTATGTTCAGTTGATAGAGGTGCAAAGGATGGACATTGCCGACCTCAAGGTGTTTGAGGCCGTTGCCCGGCATGGAAGTATGAATCGGGCAGCGACAGAGCTACACACGGTCCAGTCGAACGTCACCGCGCGGATACGTTCTCTAGAGCGGGAAGTGGGCGTGGCGCTGTTTCAGCGCCACGTGCGCGGGGTCAGCATGACACCTGCGGGTCAACGGATGCTTCCGTACGCCGCCCGCATTGCAAAGCTCGTTTCAGACGCGAAAATGGCGGCCCTGGATGAGGGTCCACCTAACGGGACCCTTGTACTTGGGACGCTCGAGACCACTGCCGCCCTTCGTCTTTCGCCAATCCTGAGCAACTTCGCGAGAATGTATCCGCAGGTCAGACTCTCGCTGACGACCGGCACGAGCTGCAGCCTGACGCAGGATGTTGCCGAATGTCGCCTCGACGGCGCGTTCATTGCCGGCCCGCTGGATCATCCCGATCTTCACATCGAATCGATTTTCCAGGAGGAACTGGTCCTCGTCACGCCGCGAACGATGCGTTCGCTCGAAGCGCTCAGATCAGTCCAGGATCTCAAAACGATCGTGTTCCGTCTCGGATGTTCGTATCGCCAGAGGCTCGAGGCGTTGCTGGCGGAAATGGGCATCCTTGTCAAAACGCCGCTGGAATTCGGTTCGATGGACGCGATTATCGCGTGCGTGGCCGCGGGAATCGGTGTGACGTTGTTGCCCAGAGGCGTGGTAGCGACTGCTGCCGCCCAGGACCTTGTCGCCATTCATGACATAGCACCGGAAAAGGCGCACGTGGAGACACTTTTCATCCGCAGACACGACGCTTATGTGTCGAGTGCGATGGAGGCTTTCGTCGAAGTCGCACGCTCCCAGCTGGGTCCCGTTATGGCCGCCGCGTAGCATGGGCGAGTCGATGTGGGACTGGAGGGCACAGCAGGCTCAATCGTCCGCAGGCCGAATGACTAAGTGGGACTCCAACTGCGTAGCGAGGTCGTTCAAGTCGGTCGCTGCGAAGTCCCATGCCTGCGATGGCCAAAGCATGGCGGCTGAGGAACGGACGCCGCTCTCGTGCGGCTCCGCTGCGCCAGTCGACCACCGTCCCGATGACGTCGAACAGGACCGCCTTGATTTCCGGGCTATTGGCCATGTCATCTACCGCGTCGCCATCGAGATCATTCAAGACTACCCCGGCGCCGGTGCGAGTATCCCGGCACTGCGCCGTTCAACCGCGTCGCCCTGATCCCGCTGCGCACGCACCAGGTTTCGAAGTCGAATGACGCGGTCGCTCGCGAAGTTCTGCGCAGGATTGGCATAACACCATGTTATGTCTGATCAAACAATTCGGGAATTGCCATCAAAAGAATCGGCTCGTATATTCCTTTTAACGCAGGGTTTTGCGATATTGCCGAGAGAACCGGTTGCGCCACGACGAGGGCCGCCGTGGCCCTTCTTCTGTTATGGCTGGTGTGCCGAAGCCGGCAATACTGCGGCAAATTCTCACGATGTTTGATCTGTCCGCGAAAGCGGTCTCTATTGAAGATATTCGGCAAGACAGGCAAAGGATCCGGAAACATGAAACTCACCGATTTCAAGGTTCTCACTTTTGACGTCGTCGGGACGCTGATCGACTTTGAGCGCGGCATGCTCAATTATCTGCATGCGGTCGCTAAAGGCGCCAGGGTCTCCGACGAAGACTTCCTCGCCGCCTACCGTCAGGCTCGCAAAAGCGGAGATACCATCGCGTATCCGGACGACCTGGTGCGCTGCTGGCATGTCATCGCACCTGTTTTGGGCTTGCCGGACAGCGACGCGATTGCACAGGGCTTTCGCGATTCCGTGGTCGAATGGCCGGCATTTTCAGACTCGGTCGAGGCGCTCAAGCGTCTGCGCAAGCATTTCAGGCTGGTCACCATGACCAATGCGCAAACCTGGGCGCTCAGGCATTTCGCTGCGACCCTGGAGCAGCCGTTCGACCTGGAGTTGAGCTGCGACAATGCCCTATGCGAGAAGCCCGACGCGCGCTACTTCGCTTATGCGCGTGGTCGCTTTGAGGAGAAATGGGGCTATACGCAGGCAGATAACCTGCATGTGGCACAAAGCCAGTATCACGATATTGGAATTTCGATGCGGTTGGGAATTGCCACATGCTGGATCGAGCGCCGTCATGCGCAGAAGGGATCGGGCGGCACCATCGAATCGGCCATTACGAAACCTGACTATCACTTCCACACCCTGGCCGAACTAGCGAACGGGATCGAGGCGGGTCGCTGACAGTCACGAAGCGAACCCGTGCCTGTATGGGCTCTTGCAACCAGGCTGTTTCCTTGTCATCGAAATTGACAGCTACTGAGCGAATATGGGGCGGGGATGGTTCCTTGCCAAAGGAAGATCCCCTTCCTGCTCCTGGACGAGGCGTTTTGATCGGGAAGCATTTTCAGCGTCTCGACGATGGAGTCATCGCATCGCGCACTGCGACACCACGCGATGACGTTTCAAACGCAATCAGTGGTGGGCAAAGGGACCACCTTGGACGGAGAAACCCTCACGACTCCCCGATTGCGAGGAACTGGCAGTCATGCCGCCGTATGCACGCTGCGCATCAACACTGGCGTTGCGTTCGGCCGCGCTGGCTTCCGTGTTTTGATCCTGTGGGGAATTAACGACGGTGGTCGAGGGCCTATAGAAAGGCGCTGGGCCGTAGCCACTTGCAAGAACCGGCGTGGCGATTGATGCGGAGGCTACGACGAGCAATGCGGCGATAAGTTTGGTCTTCATGGTGGAAATCCAGTTAGGCAATATTGAATCAAATAGGAGAGCCGGCTACCCAGCTCCGTGGCAGATCAGGCCTGGACGATGTTGATGGTGACGTCGATGTTGCCCCGCGTAGCTTTGGAATACGGGCACGTGTCGTGCGCTGCGTCCACCAATGCCTGTGCCACGTCGTGCTTCATACCCGGCAGGCTGACATCGAGCCGGGCCTTGAGAAAGTAAGCACCCTCTGCTGTGCGGAGGTCGATTTCGGTATCAACGGCCAGGTCAACCGGAAGTACGACTTTCATCCTCGCCGCCGCAAGTCCCATCGCACCGATGAAACAGGCTGACCAGCCAGCCGCAAACAGTTGTTCTGGATTGGTGCCGGGGCCTGCCGTTCCTGGAGACGACAGCTTGATGTCCAGGCGGCCGTCCGAGCTACGGGACGTGCCGTCGCGGCCACCCGAGGTGGTGTGAGTCTTGCCTGTGTACAGTACTTTTTCGAGCTGGATCATGATGGCTTCCTTGTCGGGAGTGTGTGGTCGCACATAGATCGCATGCGATTAAAGCGGGTGAGCTAAATCATGATCCGTTCGCCGGTTAATGTCAATCGTATGCGATAACATCGTATGCGATATTGGTGGAACAACTGGACTTCCCCGCAGGAACAAGGAGGGACCAGGAATTGGTTGTCGTCGGCGTGCACGCCCCGGAATTTGGGATTGAGCACAGCGTCGGACATGAGAGGCGGGCCACTCGAAGCTGCCCGGCGCAATCGGCGCAGCTCGCGCGAGTGGTTCGCAGCCTGCGTCGTCTTCGCAACCTCGAATCTGCCCGTCGGTATCGTCCTGTGCGGGCAAGACCGCCTTCATCGATTGCGCCTTTCGTTGCCAGCCACGACGGTAAATATCGAGCACTTCCGACTAAATCGCATCCGATATATAATGCGGTTTTCACGACGCATCATCTTTGTACTGACGAGGACGCAAATGAAATCTACCGATCTGGAAGACCCCACGGACCTGAAGCTCTCCGATTTCCTGTGTTTCGCCGTTTACTCGGCGAATCTGGCCTTTGGCAAAGCCTATAAGCCGATTCTCGATGAGCTGGGCCTTACCTATACGCAGTACATCACGATCATCTCGCTATGGGAGGAGGACAATCAGACCGTCGGCAGCCTGGGCGAAAAGCTGTTTCTCGAATCCAACACGCTCACGCCGATCCTCAAGAAGCTTGAAGCGATGGGTTATGTGCATAGGCAGCGCGATCCTGAGGACGAACGCCAGGTACTGGTCAGTCTGACCAGGAGCGGCAGGCGCCTGCGCGAAAAAGGTCTGGACATGAACATCGTGGCGGCTTGCGGCTTGACGCCCGAAGAGTTCCCCAAAATACAGAGGGCGATCGTGATGCTCCGCAACAACCTCGTCAAGGCCGTCCACGAACGGGAATGATCGTTTGCGCGCTGCATGGTCGGATATGTTTTGGCAGTAATGGGAGACCATTCAATACGGGCTTCGATAATCGCGTTTGCACACAACTTCCAGAGAAAATGTGTTTTTACGCGGAGTATCAAATGAGGAGAAGCGGACTACCGGAACGTCTGGTCGCCCGGCAAAAGCAAAGCGGAAATCCACGCGTCCGACCCGCATGCACCATCGCTTTCCGGGCGATCCGGGCGCAGCCGGAACATTCCGCGTCGAGACGATAGCGTTCGTGGGCTATCAATCTGGGCGATACCCCCATCATCACAAACCGCGCGTGCTGTCGTGAAATGTTGATAAGCTCATTTCCACGCGATGAGTTAACAGTCAGGGCGAAGCAGATCGCAGCAACTTACGTATCTGAGTCCGCCATCATTACGTTACTTGATCTGAACATCGGGGGGCAGCGTCTGCTGCCATCGAAGCGTGGTTTCGCCTGTCAATGACAGGTGTCTTGTTGTGTCGTGTCCAGTTGCTTCATTCGAAAGGACAATTGCGCGCAGCAGGCAGATCTTGCATTCACCCCTCATTCAGCGAGGTAACTGATGGATCGGCTCTACTCAACCGATAATCCTGCAAGTACGCGCCCGCGAGCGGCTCAATCCGCCGAGCGGGGCACATATGCCGAGCGCAATGCTCGGTACTGGCGTAGAAACCTGGTGATCTGCGTGTTCGGGTCGTTCACGACGCTGGTCAGCCTGAGCATGCTGCTGCCGTTCCTTCCGCTTTACGTTCAGCAACTGGGGGTGACATCAACCTCGGCGGTCGTGCAGTGGTCAGGCGTCGCATTCGGCGTCACGTTTCTCGGCACGGCGGTTACTGCGCCGATCTGGGGGCAGCTTGCAGACAGGTATGGCCGCAAGCCGATGTTGATCAGGGCGGCGGTGGGAATGGCGGTTGTCATGTCGACTATTGGCCTTGCGCACAACGTCTACGAACTGGTGGCGCTCCGCTTCGCCGCCGGTCTCGTGGGGGGCTATGCGTCTGCGGCGATTGTGATGATCGGCACTCAGGCTCCGAAAGAGCGCTCGGGTTGGGCGCTGGGTGTGCTGTCGACCGGCGTGCTCGCAGGCAACCTGGTCGGTCCACTGGTTGGTGGCTTTTTGCCGAACCTGATTGGGATTCGTGGTGCGTTCTTCGCAGCGGGTGGCATGATTTCGGTGGCTGCAATCCTGACGATTACATTGGTCCGCGAAGACTTCAGCAAGCCTCCTGCGCGCGAAACGAAAGCCGTCAAGACTGCCGTTGCGGGGCAGCGCCAGAACTATGCGACGATGGCCGCGTTACTCGTGACGGCGATGATGGTCTTGCTTGCAAACATGTCTATCGAACCGATCATTACCGTATACATCGGCCAGCTTGGTGTGAGTCATGACAGGCTGGCTACAGTTGCGGGGATCGTGATGGCCTGTTCTGCATTCGGCAGCATGTTGATGGCCGCACGGCTTGGCGCACTCGCGGATCGCATAGGAGGCTGGAACGTCATTATCGGCTGCCTCATCGCGACTGGGCTCGTGATGATCCCGCAGGCGTTCGTTACCGAGTGGTGGCAACTCGCCGTGCTGCGAGGTTTGATGGGCATGACACTCGCCGGTTTGTTGCCGTCCATTGCCAAGCTTGTACGTCATTCGGTCGACGAAAGACAGTCCGGAAAAATGCTCGGCTATCTTCAGTCCGCGCAGTATGCGGGGCAGGTAATTGGTCCGCTCCTCGGCGGGGCGATCGGCGTGCATTTCGGCATGCGCTGGGTCTTCTTCGTGACGGGCGGGGTGCTGATTGCCTGCGCGATCGCCGACCGGTGGGCGAAGCATCAGCAAGCGCCGGCAGCGGCGATGCAGCCGTGACAACGTGGGGTAAAGCGAAGACCCGCCCGCGATCGGGTCCTAATCTGCAGCGCGGGTAGTCCTTCCGGCGTCGTCTTATTTCCCGGCCGACGCCGCCAGGCTGTCTTCGAGCAGGGGTGTCCCGATAAGCGCGCCGTGAATGCCAATGACGCTCACGATCTCCAGCACTTCCATGATTTCGTGCGCGGTCGCGCCGTGCCGGATCGCGTTGCGCATATGCGTTTTGATGCCCGGCTTGTAAAGGTGGGTGGCCGCGGCATCCAGCGCACAGAGCACGAGATCCTTTGTTTTTGCGTCAAGCTTGCCGGTGCGCCAGGGGATCGCGGAGAATTCAAAGTAAGCTTCGAACATATCGGGATCAAGTGTGAGCAGCGCGCTCCATGACGCATCCCAATAGCCTTGTTCTTCGATGAACCGTCGCTTGAGCGCCTCCTGTCTATCGTCGAGAAGCGTCGCGCCATTCGTCAAACCTTCTTCTTCCAGAACCTCGAGCAGGATCGGAACCCCTACGTTCGATGCATGGATGCCGACTGTGCTGGTTAGCTCGAGTACTTCCATCAGTTCATCACGTGTGGCGCCGAATTCAATCGCCGCCTTGATATGTATCTGGATGCCAGGCGCGAACAGGTGCGTCGATGAGGCATTGACGGCAATGTAGATGAATTCTTTTACCTTGTTCTCAAGGTAGTTGTGCGTCAGGGGAACCGCCGACAGCTTCAGGTAGGCGTTCAGAAACTCGCAGTCCATGCGCAGGATGCTCTTCCATTGCGGAGCCCACGTATTTCGGACACGGATGAACTCATCTTTTATCGCTTGTTGCCTGACCGTCAGAGCCATGTCTATTCCCCAGATCGAGATTGATTAACTGGCATCCGCATGATGCTGTTGCGTTCGATAGTACCGGATTGAGTGCCGCGTTGCCGCGATTGACTGTTGCCGATGAGGCGAAACTGTCAAGCACATATGTACGTGGTGCAACGAAAGCTCGCGAGCGTTATCGAGAGAACGACGTGTTCAAGATGTCGGACATTCCGGATCGAGACGATAGTGGTCGTTGGCAATCGATTCGAGCGATACCCCTATCATCACAAACCGCGCGTGCCCTCCCTGAAACGTTGCTAAGCTTGTTCATAGGCGATGAGGCAATAGTCGGAGTGGAGTAAATTCCAGTTGAATTGATCGCCAGGGCCGGTTTGTGCAGCGGGCAGATCTTGCATTTGGCCTTTATCCGGTGAGGTAGCGGATGGACCAGCTCTATATGTTGAGGGCGTTCGTTGCGGCGACGCAGTATCGAAGTTTTAGCAAGGCGGCCGCCTCGCTCGGCGTAACAACAGGTTCAATCTCCAAAGCAATTGCGAAGCTGGAAGCCAGTATCCAGACCCGGGTGCTGCATCGCACGACGCGGTCCGTGACCCTGACCGAGGCCGCGCAGCCCTATTACCTCAGTTGCTGTCGCCTGCTCGAGGAGCTTGACGAAGCGAATCGCCGGATTACGAAGGAGAGGGATGTCGACAGCGGCAGGTTGCGTCTCGTCGTGCATCCGATGCTCGTGAGCGAGACGTTCTCCCGTTTCGTATCGAACTATCGTGCGGTCGCCCCCAGTGTGAATCTCATGGTGTCGGTGCAGGAAGGCGCCGTGAATCTTTACGACGGACTTTACGACGCGGCTATTCTGCCGCCACATCTGGTTGAGCAATCCGCGGTGGTCCGACGGACGCTGTCGAAATCGTCGAGGGTCATGGTGGCCTCGCCAGGTTATCTGAACCGATATGGCACGCCAACCCAGGCTGCCGGCCTCTCCGAACATTTTCTGTTATTGGACCGGCAATCCCGGCAGAAGGGCACAAACTTCATCGAGTTGCTAGAGGACGGGCGGCGCGTCAGCGTGTTGCCGATGTCGTCAATGGATGGCAATGAGGTCCTGTTACGCGCGGCCGCGCTGACCGGCACCGGCATTGCGGCGTTGCCTGAAGCAATGATCCGTGAAGACATCGCGATGGGTCATCTCGTTCAGGTTCTGCCGAAGTGCTCGACATGCGACGGAGGCGTGGAAATCTGTCTGTTCTATTCACACCGCGAGTGGCTACCCGTGCGGTTTCGGACCTTCGTCGATTTTTGTACGGAGTTCTTCCGGTTGAATGGTTCCACGCAAGCAGCAGATATGAGCGCTGTGGCGTCTCCTGCGCTTCAGCCCAAAGCGCCTCGATTCGCTGCGGTCTGATCCGGCAGGTCGTCAACAGGCGTGAACGATCTGCTTGCGCGGTCGTTTGCAAATATGAAGGAGTGTGCAGCGATGAACAAAGCTGCCCAGCGGGTGTTTTTGATCACAGGCGTTAATTCTGGCTTTGGCCGGGCGTTTGCTGAAGCTGCATTGGCCGCCGGCAACGCCGTCATAGGTACAGTCAGAAGCGAGGCCGCAAAAGCGGAATTCGAGAAGCTGCATGGAGAACTCGCTCACGGCGTGGTTCTCGACGTAACCGACTTTGCGTCGATTGAGCCAATCGTTAAAGGCGTCACGGAGCGCGTGGGGCCGGTGGACGTTCTCGTGAACAACGCTGGATATGGCCACGAAGGAACCCTTGAGGAGTCGCCGCTCGATGAACTGATTCGCCAGTTCAACGTCAACGTGTTCGGAGCCGTGGCGATGATCAAGGCGGTGCTTCCGTCGATGCGTGTGCGGCGCACGGGTCACATCGTCAACATCACATCGATGGCCGGCTTCGTGACATTCCCCGGTATCTCGTACTACAGCGGCAGCAAATTCGCTCTCGAGGGGATCTCGGAAACACTGGACAAGGAAGTGCGCGGTTTTGGCATCAAGGTAACCGCTCGCACCAGGTGCATTCCGGACTGATTGGGCCGGCCGTTCGATGGTGCGCGCGGAGCGGAGAATAGACGACTACAACCCCGTCTTCGACCCGGTTCGCCGGGCCCGCATGGCAAAAGACGGAAGGCAGGCAGGCGATCCGGCAAGGGCTGCACAGGTCCTGCTGGATATCGTCGAGATGGATAAGCCGCCGGTTCATCTGCTGCTCGGCAATGACGCGCTGAGCGTGGTCCGGGATAAGTTGTCTGTGCTGAGCACTGAAATAGACAAGTGGGAAACGGTTTCGAAATCGACTGAGTTCTCGTGACCAGATTGCGGGATGCCGGAGGTTGGTCTGCGAGCCTGCCGGTTGACCGCCGATTTCATCAAGTCGGACAATCTCGACAGGTATTGTCCCCGAGTGAGAATCTCACCGAGCGCGAAATGGACCTCTCATCGCTAGAAATTTTCTGTGCAGTCGCAACGCAGCGAAGCATCACCCGGGCGGCGCAGCATCTGGCACGGGTCCAGTCAAACGTAACGACACGGGTGAAGCTGCTTGAGGAGGAACTCAAGGTTCAGCTCTTCTCGAGAGACGGCAGGAAGATGACCTTGACGCCTGATGGGCACCGAATGTTCGCATACGCGCAGCGCCTGCTGTCCCTGGCTGAAGAAGCGCGTCAGGCAATGACGCCGGATCGACCCACGGGGCAGCTGCGAATTGGCGCGATGGAAAGTACCGCAGCGACGCGTCTGCCGGCGCTTCTTTCGTCGTACCATAGCAGATGGCCGCAGGTTCATCTGGAGCTTTCGATCGGTACGTCCTGCTCACTGGTCGACGAAGTGGCAAGCAGCCGGCTGGACTGCGCGTTTGTCGCCGAGGCGGGTTTCGATGGTTTACCGGAACCTGGCACAAGGTTTGCCGAGTGCGGATTGAAGGCAACATGGGCATACGCGGAAGAGATGCTGTTGGTGCTGCCGCCCAACCACCCTCCCGCAAGCCGGCCGGAGGACCTCAAGATAACGACACTGGCTGCATTTTCCAGAGGCTGCACGTATCGAAGCGTGCTCGAACGATGGTTGAGCACCAGGGCGTTTGAGGGAGACAATTACTGGAACGTGATGGAGTTCGGGTCATACCACTCGATCCTCGCGTCCGTCGCGGCGGGATCGTGTTTTGCGCTTTGCCCGAGGTCGATACTGGATTTGCAGCGCGCCCCGATCGATGTCCGGACTCAGGAAATTGCCGCGATCGACACCTGGCTGATCGCACGTTCGACGTACATCACCAGCGCATACGAAGCGTTGCTTCGATCCGTAGAGGCCCGACGGCACTTTCCATCGGGAGGTGGCATGGCTCAAGCGCCGCTCGACAGGAGCACGAATCGGATGTCATTGAAAGACCATGCAGCGCCAATTTGACGACCTCCTTCTGGGCAGTATCGAACTGTTCTGTCTTGCCGCGGAACTGGGAAGTTTCACGCTCGCTGCGACGGCTGCAAGCGTCACGCCCGCTGCGGTCAGCCGTTCAGTGGCGCGGCTTGAAAAGCGCCTGGATGCACGGCTGTTCGTGCGGACGACGCGGCAGATCCGACTGACGGACCTTGGAAAGCGGTACTTCGAGCAGTGCCGGCAGGCGCTGAGCCAGCTCGCGGATGCGGAGCGCGAAGCGACAGGGCAACAGACAAGCCCGGCTGGCGTCTTGCGAATCAGCATGCCAACGCCGTACGGTCACTATCGCGTTCTCCCTCTGTTGGCGGACTTCCGTGAGCGTTATCCCGATGTCACCGTCGAAACGCACCTGAGTAACCGAAACATCGACTTTGCGGATGAAGGCTACGATCTGGCGATCCGGGGTCGCGCTCCGCAGGATTCCAGTCTGATCGCGCGAAAGCTCGAGGATTCGGAGCTGGTAGTCGTGGCATCACCCGCGTACCTGCGCAGAGTTGCTGCCAGACTGGACACGCCGGACGATCTGATTAACCACGACTGCATCCAGTTCGAGTTGCCGAGTACCGGTCGCCACCTGGCCTGGGATTTCAAGCGGGATGGCGAATCGGTCGAGATGGTGACGCGCGGAGGGTGTGGCTCATCGGGCGATGCGCTTGCCGGGGTGACCCTGGCTCGACATGGGGCAGGGGTATTCCAGACCTATCGCTTCATTGTCGAGAAAGACATCGCGGACGGAACGCTCAAGGAACTGCTCAAGCCGTATGGGGGATGTTCGAGGCCGTTCATCCTGCTTTATCCGCACTCACGGCATCTGTCGTCGCGTGTGCGCAGTTTTGTGGATTTTCTGATGCAAAGACTGGGGACCTAGGCGGGCGATCAGACCGTTTCGACCAGTGGACTGTGAAGCATCGGGTCCGCCCGGTTTGTTCGCCAGGGCGAGCGAGACGTCCGCATATAAGAGACGGCTAACGAAGCCGGACTTCGACTGGCGTTGTGATTGACGGACAGGATCGGGTAGACGGCATTGGCGACAAACCCAATTTGAAGAGGAAGCGAGATGAGCAACCAGACGGACAAACGAGCGTTATTGCGTTTGCTGAACATCAAAAAGCCGATCATTCAGGCGCCAATGGCTGGCGTTAGCACGCCAGCACTGGCTGCTGCTGTATCCAATGCCGGGGGCCTGGGCTCTTTGGGCGTTGGAGCGATGAACGCTGAGGGCGCGCGTAAGATCATCAGGGAGACGCGGGCACTGACCGGGAAGCCTTTTAACATCAACGTTTTCTGTCATAGCCCTGCAGCGGCGGACGAAGCTGTCGATCGGCAATGGTTGAACTGGCTCGCGCCGCTGTTCGAAAAATACGGGGCTAAGCCGCCTGCGTCGCTGTCGGAGATCTATACGAGCTTTGTTGCGGACCCTGCCATGCTGGAGGTCTTCCTCGACGAGAAGCCAGCGATTGTCAGTTTCCATTTCGGTTTGCCACCCTCTGAAGTCATCGCTGACCTGAGAAAAGCCGGCATCAGGCTGTTGGCCTCGGCGACGAATCTGAAGGAGGCTGCTCAGGTTGCCGCGGCGGGTGCCGACGCAATCGTCGCCCAGGGCATCGAGGCGGGCGGACATCGCGGTATCTTCGACACGGATGCGTTTGACGACCGGTTGGGCACGTTTGCTCTGACTCGCTTGCTGGTTAAGGAATTCGATCTGCCGGTCATCGCCGCTGGCGGCATCATGGATGGCGCCGGGATTGCGGCGGCGCTGGCGCTCGGTGCTCAGGCCGCTCAGCTCGGAACCGCCTTCGTTGCCTGCCCGGAAACGTCGATCGACGAAGGTTATCGCCGTGCGATGCTTGGAGCCCCGGCGCGCCAGACAACCTTTACGGCAGCAATCTCAGGGCGAATCGCGAGAAGCATGGTGAACAGCTTCACCGAACTCGGTGACGATGCGCGGTCGCCGAAGCCGCCCGTGTACCCGGTCGCGTACGACGCAGGAAAGGCGCTTCACGCGGCAGCCAAAGCGAAGGGAGAGTTTGGATACGGTGCACAATGGGCGGGGCAGGCAGCCGCTCTGGCAAGGTCATTGCCTGCGGCTGAACTGTTCGCCCAACTGGAGAGCGAGCTGCAGGACGCTGTCAGACAGTTGCAGCAGTTTGCGGGCTAACGGGTCCTGCATGCCGCTATAGAGCGAGACGGAAAGTCGTCGACACGCCGGCTATCCCGCGCGTGTCGATCGCCTCAATGCACGCCTGTCCTTGCCGTTTACCCCTTGCGGAACATAGGCGCGCCCCGTGGTGCGCCGGTCATGCCACCGTCGACGACAATCTCCGCCGCCGTCGTTCCCGAAGCATCGTCGGACGCGAGGAAAAGCACAGCCGCGGCCACCTCTTCCGGGGTAGCGAGGCGAGCCAGCGGAATGCTGGGCAGGACGCCTCTTCGACCTCATCAATGGTCGCTCCGGCTCTTGCACCGCGCGTCCAGATCGGCGTGCGCGTGCCGCCCGGGATAACGGTGTTCACGCGGATGCCGCGCTGAACGAGTTCGGACGCAAATACCTTCGCCATCCCGGTGACGCCAGCCTTGGTGGTGGAATAAGCGGCGGTCCCCGGTGAGCCTGGCTCACGCATCACCGAACCATTCAATAGATTCTGTCCGCCTCGCTCGCGCTCGTCATGACGCAGGACGCCGTCGGCGCTGTAACGCGTTAAACGCACATTGCGGGACTGATTGTTTCCAGGTCGCACGCTCGCTTCGGTGGCATGCCTTAGGTCAAGAGCAAGACCGTGCGGTCCTGGACACCGCCAGACACATCCGCAGCCTCAGACATGGCACCGCGACGCCTCATCGTGAACAGGCACGACGGCGCCAACACCACATGTATCAGCTGACGAGCCAGGCGCATCGACCGGCGGGTGCCGCCAGAGGGCGCGTGCTATGCTTCAAAAACGCATCGGCGCTCATCGTGGCAGACCGGTATCCGCGTTGGCAACGGTGTATGTGCCGTTTCGAACGCTGCATAGGTCGGAGCAGAACTGAGCCGTGCGCGACCGCGATCTCTGACCATGGACTATCGTCATCTTCAAGAACGCAAGAGCATGCACGGCCGCATCGTGCAGGAACTTGGCATGAATATCGTGAGCGGCAAGTTGCAGCCGGGACAGCGGTTGCCTGCGGAAACGGTTCTGTGCGAGAGCTATGGTGTCAGCCGCCCGGTGCTGCGCGAGGCGACGCGCGTGCTGGTGGCAAAAGGACTGGTCGTGTCGAAACCGCGTGTCGGCAGTGTCGTGAAGCCGCGTGCGGACTGGCATATGCTCGACCCCGACGTCCTGTACTGGACAATCAGCAGCGTTCCGGAAGGCGAATTCTTCAGCTCGCTATTGACGGTGCGCCGCATCATCGAACCTGCGGCAGCGGCACTCGCCGCCACCGCGGCGACCAGCGACGAGGTTGCGCGCATCGCATCTGCCTATGACCGGATGGAGCACGCGCCAACCGCCAGCGCGCTGCTGGATCCGGACCTCGAGTTTCACCGTGCGATCATGACGGCAACACACAACGACATGCTGGCGTATATAGGCAACATGTTGTCGCTCGCCCTGTCGGAGTCGATCAAGCTGACGAGCCGCCACCCCGATACACATGCGCTGTCATTGCCACGCCACAAGGCGATCCTCACGGCCATCCAGAACCGCGATCCGCTGGGTGCGCGACACGCCAGTCTGGTCCAGCTCGAAAACGCCCGCGCGGATGCCGAGAGCATCCTGGAAGTCGGCAGCCACCACCCCGCGTAACTCTCCACAGCGGCCCGGCGCTGGCATCCGTCAGTGCGAATGTCGCGGCCCGTGATAGTAATACTATTAAAACGGCACATAGTGCAGATCGCTATCGGAAACGTTCGAGCCACCACCGGCGAACAGGTCCGCGACCGATCCCGCATTCGTGCTGCCGGCCGCAAGGCAAGGAAACACAAGCCGAAAGGAGCGCAGCGGGTGTGGCACAAAAGCGGTGAGGATTGCGCATCGGCGTTACCCGCGAGCGTGGTCTGCAACGACCGTCGCCCCGGAACTTGCTTCAATCATGCGGAAGTGCTGTCCGTCTGAATGCAGCTGTGATGAAGCGGCGTCCGGCAACGATCAAATAGTCGGACTAGTTAAGGGTATACATCGATTAATAGGCAAAAGTGCGTGATATAGCATTTTCCGCAGGGTCGTCAGGCGCACGCGCATGCACACGTGGTTCGTGAGGTGTGGTGATGCCCGGCACCGGCGCTTTCCCGGCCTGCGCCGTCATGCACAGCGAGTTATTCAATAACTGAAAGACTGGAGGATGACATGACGGAAGAGCAGGAAGGCAAGGGCGAAGTGCAGGTCATGCGTCGCGGATTGCTACAGGGTGCGGGCCTCGGCGCCGCACTGGCGCTGCTGGGCGGAGCGATTACGCCGGCACAGGCTGCGGAAGCGGGGCCGTTCCCGGACCACAAGCGCTGGAAGATCGTATTCGTGAACCATGTCACGACGAACCCGTTCTTCGTTCCGACGCAATATGGCATTCAGGACTCCACGGCTTTGCTCGGGATGGACTATCAATGGACCGGCTCGGCTAATGCTGACATTGCCGAGATGGTGAACGCCGTCAACGCGGCCATTGCCGGCAAAGCGGACGCCATCGCCGTGCCGATCGTCGACCCGAAGGCGTTCGACAAGCCGATCCAGGCAGCGCTCGACGCTGGCATCCCGGTATTCGCTTATAACGCCGATGCCCCGCAGGGCTCGTCGAATCCTCGTCTCTCTTACATCGGCCAGGATTTGTACCTGTCTGGCTATCAGATGGGTGAGCGCATCGTAAGCCTCGTCGATAGCGGTCTGGTTGGGCTCTTTATCGCGACGCCAGGCCAGCTCAACATTCAGCCCCGGCTCGACGGCGCGGTCGCGGCGATCAAGAAATCGGGCAAGAAGATCGACGTGCAGACCATCGCGACGGGTGCGACGGTCAACGAAGAACTCTCGAAGATCAAGTCCTTTTACCTCGGCCACCAGGACCTCAAAGGCATGTTCGCGGTCGATGCGGGCAGTACCCAGGGTGTCGCGGAAGTGATGAAAGAGTCCAACCTGCCAGCCAAGGGCGTGCATGGCGGCGGCTTCGACCTGTTGCCGCGCACGGTCCAGCTGATTCACGAAGGCTTCCTCGACTTCACGATCGATCAGCAGCCTTACGTGCAAGGCTTTTATACGGTGGTCCAGGCGTTCGTCTTCCTGTCGTCAGGTGGGCTTGTCGGACCGGCCAATGTCAATACCGGCCTGAAATTCGTGACTAAAGGCACGGTCGAACCCTACCTGAACACCTCGACACGCTATGAAGGCAAGAGCACGAAGCCTCAGATCGTGCCGCGCACGGGTGCGATCAAGGGGTGACGTCTTCTGTGACGGACACTAAAAAATCCAGCGGACGACCGGGACTCTGGTCCCGGTCGATCGTGCGGTCGAGCGAGATTCGCATCCTCGCGGTTGCGCTGATCCTCAGTGCCTACTTCGAGGCAGCCAACCATGATTTTCTGCTGACCGGGGCCAGCCTCCAGAACCTGTCGCAGTTCATCGCCCCGGTTGCGCTCATTGCCTTTGGCGAAATCATGCTGATGATTGGCGGGGAGATCGATCTCTCCGCCGGGATGGTCTTCGCGTTCGCGCCCTTCGTCATGCATTTCGCCCACGAGGCCGGCTTGCCCGCAGGGATCGCCTTGCTGGCCGGCGTGCTCGCGGCCGGCCTCGTCGGGTTCATCAACGGTGCCGTGACGGTGTACCTGCGGATCCCATCCTTCGTCACCACGCTTGGTACGCTGTTTTTCGTCAACGGCTTCACGTTGACGATTTCACGAGGCACACCGGTTTCACCCCCGGACAGTGCCGGTTTCGCGGCGTTCATGGGGGCGTGGGGCTACAGCGAAATCATCTGGGCGATCTCGATTGCCGCGGTCATGCACGTCCTGCTCCGGCATACGCGCTGGGGCTTGCATACGATTGCGTCAGGGGCGAATCCGCTAGGCGCGAGCGAAGCGGGTATCCATGTCAGGCGCCTGAAACTCGGCAACTTTGTTATCGCCGCGGTGCTCGCGGGCTTTACCGGAATTCTGGAGGGGTTCCGGATTTCTTCGATCGATCCGCAAGCAGGGGGCAACCAGATCATGTTCCTCGCGGTCGCCGCCGCGGTGATCGGCGGCACGCCACTCGCCGGCGGCTCGGGCACGATCATCGGCGGCCTGATCGGCGCAGCAGTCCTTGGCATTCTCAATGACGGGTTCACGCTGATCGGCATCAACGCCTTCACCTTCAACATGATTCTCGGCGCTGCGATCCTGGCTGCCATGATCTTCAACATCCACGTCGTTCGCCTGGCACGCAAGGGAGAGTTGTGATGTCGGACGTGCGGGAGGCGCTGCGCGGCGAAGATATTGTCAAGCGCTTTGGAGCGGTCACGGCACTCGATGGCGTATCGCTGACGCTCAGGCAGGGGGAGATCCTCGGCATCCTCGGCGATAACGGTGCGGGCAAGTCGACGTTGATCAAGATTCTCACCGGGTTTCATCAGCAGACGAGTGGCAGGCTTTTCCTGGGCGGCGAGGAGACGATGCTTCGCTCGGTTGATCACGCCCGCTCGCTTGGCGTTGAATGCGTCTACCAGGATCTGGCGCTGGCCAATTCCCTGAGTATTTATCACAACATGTTCCTGAATCGGGAGATCATCCGCCGGGGCCCATTCCGGCTGTTGAACAACCGCGCCATGCGTAGCCGGGCAGCGGAGTGTCTCGAAGAGATTGGCGTGCATGTGCCGTCGGTCGATCTGCCGGTCGAGCAGCTCTCAGGTGGTCAGCGACAAGCCATTGCAGTTGCGCGCGCCGTCAATTCGAACGCAAGGATTCTGCTGCTGGACGAACCACTCGCGGCGATGGGCGCCCGCGAGGCGGGGCTGATCATCGATCTGATCTTGCGGCTGAAGGCAAAGGGCGGTTTGTCCATCATCATGATCATGCACAACTACGCGCAGACGCTCGATATTGCGGACCGTGTCATGCTGATGCAGCGAGGGCGCGTGACGTATCAGCGGGAGGCGGCGAGCACGTCGGTTGAGGAGCTGATGGATATCGTGCGGCGTGAATATCGGGCGATGCGGACGATGGGGCGGTGAGGGGGTAGCAGATCTGTTCGAGCCAAACAGGGACCGACGGACGGCGAAGCTGACCGTCTGGCCCCCGGTTGATCAAGGCGGCGGGCGCTGAGGCCGGCTCACTTCGCGCCGTAGATATCGAAGTCGAAGTACTTCCTGTTGATCCGTGCGTAGGTTCCATTCGCGAGCACGGCAGCCAGTGCCTGATTGAATGCATCACGCAACGCGACGTCTTCCTTGCGAAGGCCAAGACCGTCGCCAGGGCCGAAATACTTCGGATCGTCCAAAGCCGCGCCGGCAAACCTGTAGTCCTTGCCCTCGGGCTTGTTGAGAAAGCCTTCGCTCGCTTCTATCGATGCCTGAAATGCCGCGTCGAGCCGTCCCGAGATCAGGTCTGTGTAGACCTGATCCTGGTTCTGGTAAGAGACAATCTGCACGCCCGCCGGCTCCCACTTCGCTCTCGCGTAATCCTCCTGGGTCGAACCCTGTTCGACGCCGACGCGCTTGCCCTTTAATGAAGCGGCGGTGGGCAGCAGACCGGAGTCGCGCTTGACCACCAGCCGGGCCGGTGCGTTCGAGATCTTGTTCGTGAACGCGATCTGCTGCATGCGCTTCGGCGTGATGCTCATCGACGACGAAATCGCGTCGAACTTTCTCGCCAGCAGTCCGGGGATCATTCCGTCGAAGCTGGTTTCAACCCATACGCACCGCGCACGGAGTTCCGCACACAGCGCGTTGGCGATATCCACGCCAAAGCCGGTCAGCTTGCCGTCTGGCGTTTTGAACTCCAGCGGCGGGTAGGTTGGATCGACCGCCAGCCTGATTTCCTTACCGGACCAATCGGCGGCACTTGCGCCACCGGTCAACATCATCAGAGCGAACGGGATCGCCGCGAGTGTCTTCTTCATGTGATTCTCCTGAATGTCGTTTGTTGAACTGCCTGTATCCCGCGCGGATCGTTCATGCCAGAAATCGCTCGGTCAGCTTGACCCAATAGCTGGCGCCCACTGCCAGACAGTCGTCGTTGAAGTCATAGGCGGGGTTGTGTAGCGCGCAACTGCGCTCGCCGTCCCCATTACCGATCACGAGGTAGCTGCCAGGACATCTTTCGAGCATGCAGGCGAAGTCCTCGCTGGCGGTGAAGGGTTCGAGGTCGTCGATGATCGCCTGCGTGCCGAGACACTCCACTGCCACCTGGCGCGCGAAGTCCGTTTCTTTACGATGATTGATCAGCACCGGATGACAACGGAAGTAGTCGATCTCCGCATGCGCACCGAAACTTGCAGCCTGCCCGTGCACCAGTTCGTGAATCCGGCGTTCGAGCAGATCGCGCACATCCGGCGCAAGCGCCCGGACGGTCAGTAGCATCTCCGCCGATGGCGGGATCACATTCGACGCGACACCCGCATGAATCGACCCGACGCTGATAATGGCCAGATCGCGCGGGCTTACGTTACGCGACACGATGCTTTGCAGCGCCGTCACGATCGACGCGCATACGACGATCGGGTCAATGGCCTTGTCCGGCACGGCGCCGTGTCCGCCGCGACCCACCACACGAATGGTGACGGTGTCGGCAGACGCCATGAATGCGCCGCTGAAAAAACCCAGACGGCCTGCCGGATAACCCGGAACGTTGTGGAGGGCGAAGATGGCATCGCACGGGAAGCGTTCGAACAGACCGTCTTCCATCATTCTTTGCGCACCGCCGAGGCCTTCTTCAGCGGGCTGGAAGATCAGGTTCAGCGTGCCGGAGAACGCTCGCGTTTCCGCCAGATACATGGCTGCAGCCAGCAATGTGGCGGTATGCCCGTCGTGGCCGCATGCGTGCATGACGCCGTCGTTACGGCTGGCATAGGGCAAGCCCGTCGCCTCCCTGATGGGAAGCGCGTCCATATCGGCGCGCAATCCAAGGGAGGGTCCCTGTCCGTTCTTCAATGTGCCGACCACGCCGGTTTTGCCCACACCGCGCGTGACCTGATATCCCCACTTGCTCAAACATTCGGCGACGAGTTCGCTCGTCGCCATCTCCTGAAAACCCAGCTCCGGATGCGCATGAATGCGATGGCGCAAGCCGATCATTTCCTTTTGAATCGCGGCGATGCCGGGCAAAACGCAGTCTTGAACCATTGACGAATTCCTTTGGAGAGTGGACTGGTTCTGTCGTCGCACGACGCCGTCAGGTGTTCGAGGACGCAGATGTGTGCACTGGTCGGAATGCTATTCAGCGAAATGTCGAGTGGGAAGCCGCAGTTTTGTTATGCTGACAACCGTTTGTTGTCGGGGTGGTTTCGTGAAGCTTCATCAATTGCAGGCGCTGGTCGCGAGTGCGGAAACGGGCAGCATCCGGGCGGCCGCGCGTTCATTGGGGATATCTCAGGCCGCTGTCACGCGTGCACTGCGCGAACTTGAGGCCGCTCAGCAACTGCCGCTGCTGATACGCGCGCCTGAAGGGATCAGCTTTACCGAATATGGCAGGGCGCTGTTGACGCATGCGCGGCTGGTCCTCAATCAGCTGGATCACGCACAGAACGAACTGGCCAGGTTACGCGGTCGGGCGGAGGGACGGCTTAGTGTCGGAGTCACCCCGTGGATCACATTGACGTTTCTGGCCGAGACGGTCTTGCTGTTCCGCAAGCGAATGCCCGATATTCAGCTGGAACTGTTCGAGAGTCTGATGGCTGTCGCGCAGCCGCTTTTGCGTGCGGGCGACATGGACTTCGTGATCGGGCAGTTGGATCCGTCTATTGCCACGCAGGAGTTTTCCTGCGAGCCGGTCTTGAACTACGAGACAGCCGTTATGGTGCGCCAAGGACATCCTCGGCAGGCGTGTCGCTCAATTCACGATTTACTGGACCAGGACTGGGCGCTGAATTTCGCGCCGGACGGGCGGGACGCGCTCATCGACTATCTATTTACGCGCCATGGTGCGCAAATAGACCCGCGCCGCATCGTGCGCGCGCACTCACTGGGGACGCTCCAGACCCTGATCGAACGAGCCGATATGTGCACGTGGTGCCCGACCATTCTGAAAGTGGCGGCGCCGTTCAAGGCGCACCTGGCGGTTCTGGCGTTGAGGGAAGCATTCGAGCCGAGACAACTGAGCATTGTCACCCGACGCAACAGCACGCTGAGCGGAGCGGCTTCGTGCTTTATCGAGTGCCTCCTGCAAGTGATCCGCCAACACGCAAGATCGGCAAAGAAAGAAGATCTTGTGCTGTTTGACACCTTGACGTTGCTCGTTTGACCTCGCATCCGGGATGGCTAGCGCGTCGGAGACGCGCTTAGGTCGGCCTGTGCATTCGCGCAGACATCCGGCTGTCCGATCCACCCGATAGCGGACCGTCTTACTCCGTCTGCGTCGGTCGCATGCCGCGTGTCATTCGGCGCCGCGAATGATTCGCAGATCGCGCTCGACGGCGTCGCCCAAGGCTTCAAGCGCCTTCTTGTACGCGTCGCTTTCATATGCGGCAACTGCCTGCTCGTAGGTCGGAAACTCAATCACGACCGTCCGCTCCTTCAAACCTTGCTCACGAGCCTCGTCGGCCACTCCCCGCACGATGAATCTGCCGCCAGCGGCTGCCAGAGCGGGCGCCGCCAACTGTGCGTAAGCCGCCAGCCTCGACGGGTCCTTCGTCTTGCGGTATGCGGTCACCCAATATCCCTTGCTCATTTGAATCTCCTTGTGTTTCGAGGCGATAAAGCAGTCGCTGTCGTGCAGAACTGCAAAGTGGGAATTATGTCACTTGCCCGTATTCCCGTTTGTCCGCGTGCGCGGCGATCATTGCGTTCGAAGCAAGGTATCGCAATGCTGCACCCGGGTAATCCCTACAAAACACTTTCATATTTTCGTCTATCTTACGTTATGTAAGAATTTTGGGCGGCGTAGGAATCCGGTCAACGGCGTCGTCATACAGGCGATCTGCACATCCCTTTGTACGAGTGAGCCGCGACAGGCGGATGCGAAGCTGTCGGCGGCCTGGTCGGGACGCGAGGAGAAGGCTCGATCGAAGTGGGCAAGCGCATTGAGAGTGCCGGCGGGGCCGTCGATCAACCAGCATCGAGTGTCGAGCGATTCCGGCAGCGCGTGCGCGGTGAGGTCGTCCTGCCGGTGGATGCTGGATATGAGTGCGCCCGCAAGGTGTGGAACGGTGCAATCGACCGGCGACCAGCGATCATCGTCTATTGCGCCGATGCGAATGACGTCATCGAGGCGGTTAACTTCGCGAGGTCGGGCAACTACATTGTGGCGGTTCGCAGTGGCGGCCACAACGTGGCGGGTCTGTCGGTGTGCGACCAGGGGATCGTGATCGATCTTTCGCGCATGAAGCGAATTGAAGTCGATCCCGTGCGCCGGATCGCACGGCATCTTCTTGCGGGGGCGGCGCTATTACTGGAAATCCCAATTCCTGGGCGAACTCACCGACGCTGCCATCGACACAATGCTCAGCGTCTACGCGAACGCGCCCTCCGTCACATCGCTGCTCGTGTTGCAGCAGGTTGGCGGGGCGATCGCGCGGATGTCGAAATCGGAAACGGCCTATGTGAACCGTGATGCGCGTTACGACTGCTTTCCGATTTCGATCTGGGACGATCCCGCCGACGACGACCTGAATATCCGTTGGGCGCGCGAGGTATGGGACGCAGTCAAACCGTTCTCGACTGGCGGGGTCGATGCGAACAACCTCGGCGAGGAAGGTGAGGATCGGGTGCGCTCTGCTTACGGCGAAAACGATCCGCGACTGATGGAACTGAAGAAAAGGTATGACCCGACCAATTTCTTTCGCCTTAACCAGAACGTTCGACCAGCGCCGCGGTAGGCCGATTGCTCGATGCCGCATCGATGGCCACGGGCGCCGTGGCTCGGGTAAGCCGCGGCGATGGCCGCGTCGGTGCCATGCCTGAAGTCGGGCGACGGCCGGTACAACAGCAACACCAGAGCTGGATTGACGAGGTGCATATGTGGTATCACGACCATGCCATGCAGGAGCTGTCGCATATCGAGACCATGATTGTGCAGCTGGAGCGCCTGATTCGCTGCCATGACGTCAACCCGTCGGCCATGGTGACGACACCGGCCTACTGGCGCGCACGCATCGATACGGTGCTGGCGACGCCGGGGTTGCCTCGCGCGCTGGGGAGACGGGCTTCGGAGCTGTTGACAAGGCTGGACGGCCTGCCCGCCGCTTCGCGCAACCGTTGAACGCAACTGCAAACCCGCCGCCGGACGATCGTCTATTGGGTGTCTGGTCACGTGAGCACGTGACCCCGACTCCGCTCAGGATCGACGCAAATGGCACATGGACACTACGATATCGTCATCGCGGGCGGCGGCCTGGGCGGAGCGACGCTCGGTCGCGCATTGGCGACCCAGGGAATCCGCACGCTCGTCATTGAACGCGAGGTGGTCTTCAAGGATCGCGTACGTGGAGAGGGAATGCACCCGTGGGGCGTCACGGAGGCATGCGCGTTAGGTATCGATGGCCTGCTACGCGACAGTGGCGCGCATGAGGTCCGCTGGTGGAAACGTTACCTCGGACCTGTGCCGCGAGATTGCCGCGATCTTCCCGAAACAACACCGGCACATAGCGGGTGTCTCGATTTCCATCATCCGACGATGCAACGCAAGCTGCTCGATGCGGCTGAAGCGGCGGGCGCGGTGGTGCGCCGCGGTACGGCAGTGGTTGGAGTCGAGCCGGGGAATGCGCCGGTCGTGCAACTGCGTTCGGGCCACGGTACGGAGCGCGTGTCGGCACGCCTCGTAGTGGGTGCAGAGGGTCGCCGTTCGATGGTGCGCCGTTCAGCGGGCTTCATCCTGCGCCAGGATCCGGCGCGGCTGGTCGTTGCGGGCGTGTTACATGAAGGCTTGGGCGCGCCGGACGACGCGGTTCATTACTTCCAGAATCCGTCGTGCGGGCAGGGAGCCTTGATTTTTCCGCTCGGTTCGCAACGATTCCGATCCTATTTCGTGTCCGGGGTTGAGCAGCGGCGGTGTCCCATTAGCGGCAGCGAGCATATCGGCGAATTCGTCGATGCGTGCGTCCAAACCGGCGCGCCCCGCGACTGGTACGCCGGTGCGACGCTCGCTGGCCCGCTGGCAGCCTATCCCGGCGCCGACTCCTGGGTCGACCATCCGTATCGAGACGGCGTGGTGCTGATCGGCGATGCGGCCGCCGCCAGCGACCCGTCATGGGGGTGCGGGTTATCGCTCACGTTGCGCGACGTCAGGGTGCTGCGTGACTGCCTGCTCGGCACCGACGACTGGGACGCCGCCGCACACGCTTACGCCGAACAGCACGACACGTATTACGGGGCACTACACCGCGTCGAAGATTGGCTCACCCGATTGTTGTACGAGACCGGTCCAATCGCAGACGCGCGCCGCGCGCACGTGCTGCCGCACCTCGCCAAAGAGCCGGCGCGTGCGCCGGATATATCGGGCCTCGGGCCGGACACGCCGAGTGATGAAGCGGCGCGCCGGCGCTTCTTTGCCGAAGATATCGATCTGGTTACGCGCTGAAAGGGGATGGTCGGGAGGACATCCTTGCCCGTCGAACCGCGATCGGCAGCGAATCCGGCATAGGCAGCCGCGCGTCCCGCTGACCAGTACAGTTCTTATGGAATTGTATCTTCAGGATTTCAGTCTGACGGATCATGCTTGTCGGACACGTTGATAGCGAACCATCATGCATCCCGACCTGAAACACGATCTCGACCGTATTGCCCAGATTCTGTCCACGACGCAGGAATACGCGGCTCAGCTGCTTGCCGCTGTGGATGACCGGCCGGTCGCGCAGGCCCCTAAAGCGCCCGCATCGATGCCCTTGTCGGCTACAGGACGAGGCTTCGATGTCGCGCTCGCCGATTTTCGCGCAAGATGGGCGCCGGGTTTTTCAGGCAGTGCCGGGCCGCGGTATCTGGGATTCGTCACTGGCGGTGCGACACCTGCCTCGCTCGCAGGTGACTGGTTGACCAGCGTTTTCGACCAGAATCCAACCTCCGGCCTCGACTCACTGGCACCGGATCTCGAGCGTGAGACCGTGGCGTGGATGCGGGAGATGTTCGGTATATCGACTGCGCACACAGGGACGTTCGTCAGTGGCGCGACCATGTCGAACATGGTGGGACTGGCCATCGCGCGCGAATGGCTCGGCGAGCGATCGGGCGTATCCGTCAGTGAGCAAGGTCTGGCCGCACTGGGAGCCGTACGCGTGTTGTCGGGCGCACCGCATTCGAGCATCTACAAGGCGGCATCCATGCTTGGTCTCGGACGGCAGGCCATCCAGCGCGTACCGCTGTTACCCGGACGTGAGGCAATCGATGTGGTCGCGCTGGATGAAGTGTTGACCAGCCTCGCGGGCGCCCCTGCGATTGTCGTTGCCAACGCCGGCACCGTGAATACCGTCGACTTCGACGATCTGGACGCGATTGTCGAACTGAAGAGCCGCCACAATTTCTGGTTGCACGTCGATGCAGCCTTCGGTGGATTCGCCGCATTGACGGCAGAGCACGCACACCTCGTGCGCGTGCTCGACGCGGCAGATTCCATTTGCATCGATTGCCACAAGTGGCTGAACGTGCCTTATGACAGTGCGCTCCAGTTCACGCGGCGTCGCGATCTGCAGGTACGCGTGTTCCAGAACAACGCGTCTTATCTTGGATTTCCGCAGGGGGAACCCGATTTCGTGCACCTCACGCCCGAAAATTCGAGACGTCTTCGGGCACTCGCGGTTTGGTTCGCTGTGGCTAGCTACGGTAAAGCGGGGCATCGTGACATCGTCGAACAGAACATCGCCGCGGCGCGTGCATTGGGCGAGCGTATCGCCAACGAACCGAGACTCTTGCTACTGGCGCCGGTTCGAATGAACGTGGTCTGTTTTACGCTCGCCCATGAACCGGGTGAAGAGCGAATTCAAATGCTCATAAGGCGTCTGCGCGACGATGGGCAGGTATTCCTGTCGCCCACGGTCTTGCACGGCACGCGGGCTATCCGTGCCGCATTCAGTAACTGGCGCACCAGCGAAGAGGACGTCGGACGCGTGTTCGCTGCGATTGCGAACGCACTTTGAAGAAGCGACAGCGCCAGTTTTTCTGCCGGCTCCTGAGCAGGCACGGGAACTCGCGTGCCTGCACCACCCGCGCGACGTGTATCGCATACTGTCTGCGTCACGCCTTCGAAGCGCGCGCGGTCTCGTCAAGCCACTGAACGATGTTGCGGACCGTATCACCATAGAACGTGCGATACAGTTCCTTCGACACGTAGCCGATATGCGGGGTCCCGAATAGATTGGGCAATTCGCGCAGCGGATGCGGATTGTCTAGAGGCTCGACATCGTAAACATCCAGCGCGGCGCCGGCGATCTGACCGCTCGTCAAAGCCTTGACGAGCGCGGCGGCGTCGACGATCGGACCTCTCGACGTATTGATCAGCCGGCTGGTCGGCTTCATCCGGGCAAATTCGGCTGCGCCAACGAGATGATGCGTTCTCGGGCTCAAACGCACATGGATCGACAGGAGGTCGGAGCCGGAAAACAGTTCGTCCTTGCTGACCCGTTGTACGCCTTTCTCTTGCGCGCGTTCCGCCGTGAGATTCTGACTCCACGCAATGACGTTCATTCTGAACGCACTGCCGATCACACCGACGGCGGACCCAACGCGTCCCAGACCAAGCAGGCCGAGCGTCTTGCCGGCGAGTTCTTCTCCCAGCGACAGTTGCCAGCCGCCCTGCCGGAACGACTGGTTCTCGAGCGGTATGTTGCGAACCATGCTCAAGATGAGCGCCCACGTGAATTCGATCGTCGGCGTGGAGCTGTAACCCGTGTGACGCACCTCGATACCACGGCGAGCCGCGGCGTCGAGATCGATCGACGCATTCGCCGCGCCGGTCGACGCGATCAGCTTGAGGTTCGGCAGCTTGTCGATGATGTCGCCCGTAAGCGGCGTACGCTCGCGCATTACACACAGCACGTCGAAGGGCTTCAGACGATCGATCAGTTTTTCAACGTCGTCGATGTGGTCATTGAACACAGCGATGTCGACGCGGCCGTCCAGCGGCGACCAGTCGGCCATCGTCAGTGCGACATTCTGATAATCGTCGAGGATCGCCGCCTTGATACGGGGCACGGTGGACATGTTGCATGCTCCATGTCTTGCATGGCTGGAAAGTCGAGGCGCCGCGCGCACGACGGGCACGCTCTGGCTGCCGATGAACTGTCAGTTTGACGCAAACCGGCTTTGCCTGCAGCGACGCCAGCAATCGCCACACGGCGCTTCAGTCCGCAAGCGGCGACAACGCTTCGACAGGCATCTTCTTTGCGGGCCCTATGTGGATCGCGGGCACAAAGGCCAGAAGCGCGACGACAAAGTCTGCGGGCGTCCCGGCCCCTCTGGACTGGCGCCGAAGCGGGTTCAGGCAATCCATCAGTCCTTCCTGCATTGAAAAAATGCATGGCGACACGCCGAACGGCTTCCTATCATTGTCGAGCGGGCGGACGACGCAGAGTGCCGACTGCCTCACCCGTTTGGTGTGACACTCAAGGTGATGCGCAGCAGCGCCTGCCGATCTGGCGTAGATGGAATATGCTTGTCACTCGCGATAGTGAATATTGCCGGAACCCTACATATGAAGATTCTGTTCCTCATCCCTGTTTTCTCAGCGCTATTCATGTTCGGCGGCGCGGCGTACGCGCAGGTCGACCAGTCGGATCCTCAGGCGCTGATCAAGACCGTAACCCAGCAGATACTCGACGAGGTGCACACCCGGGCGATCGAGCCGACCGATATCTCTCGCATCAAGGATGTCGTGAACAGGGACATCCTTCCCTACATCGATTTTCACCGTACCACGCAGCTCGCGATGGGCCGCCACTGGAGGACGGCGACGCCGACGCAGCAGCAGCAGATGGCCGACCAGTTCCAGGCGCTGCTGATCCATATGTACGCGGGCACGCTTGCGCAGCTTCGCCAGGATCAAAAGATCGATTACCCGCCGATGCGCGTCGCGCCGACCGATACCGACGTCGTGGTGCGCACGGTCGCGATCAACGATGCCGGACCCGTAGAAATCGACTACCGTTTGTACAAAACGCCGCAAGGCTGGCGCGTGTATGACCTGAACGTGCTCGGCTCGTGGCTGGTTCAAACGTATCGGCAGCAGTTCAACGATAAGATTCAGCAGGGCAGCGTTGACGCCTTGATCCAGTTTCTTGCTGAGCGCAACCAGCAGCTTGCTTCGGGCAAGCAGTAACTGTCCGGTGGGCAAGATGATGTTGAACGTTCTTTGACAACACGTCAGGCACGCAGGCCGTAAGAACGGACTTACTTCGAAGTCGACCTGGCGGCTCGCTGCAATACGGTCATCGGGCCGAGTCTCCGGACCGTTTCCATCTGCATTTCGTCACGAACGAAGAGGGACCCCGCGAACCCCAGGGCATTGACCGGGATTCCCTCGACGCACTCTGTCGATCTCGGCACAAGCAGCATCCACTGGGTCGTGACGAGCAGGTTATACGGCGCCGACTGCCGCGGTTCGCCATCGACAACCATCGCCGGCATACCGGCTCTATCGAGCAACGCGAGGTAGCGCTCGAATGCTCTGTGAGCCGTCTCCAGCGGATGCGTTGCGCTCAACGGCTCCAGTCGGGCAAACGCGTGGGGAAAAGCGAGGCCGGGTACGGAACCGATCAATCCGTCCATGCATGCAGCCGCGAGGAGCGGCTCGATCGGCAAAAGCGGGTCCAGTTCATCGAGTGGCAAGGGCACGATCTGCAGATGCTTATGACGTTGGCTCGCGCCGGCGGCCAGACCGCCATTGTAGAAACCGAGGCCATCGAACTGCGCCATGCAGGTGAACAGCGCGGCAAAGTCTTCCAGGTTGAGTAACGCCTCCTGCAGTTCGAAACGACGCGTGACGATGAGGAGGTGATGATCGATGACGTTGAACTTGTTGAGGAGGGCGAGGTGCGTCTCCGAGATATCAGCGACGAAGAGGTCCGGGTCGTAAGGGAGGAAAGGGTTAGGTTTGCAACCGTCCGCAGTCCTGGCCTTGCGCTTTTGCTGGTCCTCATCCTTGCGCGCGAGACTCGACACCTGGCGGACAAGGAAGCGTACGCCGCCATCTTCGATCGTCGTGGGGAGTGTCCCGATCGGGTGCAACGCGCCACAAGCCAGCGCATGCGTCGTTTGGCGCAGGATGGCGGGCCACAAGGTGCCGGGTTGGAGAGGGAGATTCATCGCAGACGTCCCGACACCGCGAACACCGGGTTGAAGGGTATGCCTTCAAGTTGGTGTTTCAGCTGGCGCATCAGGCATCCCCAGGTCGTGTTGCGCTCGGCTATCGCCTTTGCTGCCGACTGTGCGTCGGCGTGCAGGAAAGAGACCTGGGTCTTACCTGCCTCGAGCGTCGCCAGCTCGAAACTGAGCGTGGTGCCGACCCAGTCCGGTGGCCCGCTGACGCAGGACCACACCAGCCTGTGCGGCGGATCCAGCTCGTCGACACGCATGCGGAATACGACGCTGCGTTCCCAGAAACCAAATTCGGCCATGCCGCCCGGGCGCGCTTCGAAGACGCTATCTTCCGTCCACCACGCCTGCAGTCCTTCCTGGGTGGCCAGCGCGGCGAACACGCGCCCGGCCGGGGCCTCGATTGTGATCTGATGATAGAGATCGGTCATCACTACCTCCGATGGCCGCGTACTCCTATTGCGTGAACCCTGAGAGCGAGGGCTGTGAATTCCGCGGCGTCGAGCTTTCTTTATACACTCGGCTGGGTACCGGTGATGCAGCGTTCGCCGCGTCAGCAGTATGTTCTCAAAACGGTCCGTGGCGTCGTCTTTGCCCGGTAGCCGGCTCACGGTCCGATGCTGAAAGCGTAGATTCTGCCGTCACCCGCGACGTAGAGTTTCCCTTCTGCGGCGAGGATGGTCACGAAATGCCGCAGCCCGGGCATGACATCGTCAGTGCCTCCGCCGACGAACACCGGCTGGCCGCTGTCGCCCCGGAAACCATGCAGACGGTTGTCGCCCTCCGCGCCTGCGATCCATACGATGCGGTCCGCGCTGCCGTCGCTGGTTGTCGTGATCGGGCTACCCGCACCGTCAATTTTCGCGCACCAGGCCGTACGCAAGCCGCCATGAGAAGCCGCGCTGATCCGCAACACGACCAGACCATTGGTGTCGCTTCCGCCCGGACACGCCGACCCGGCGCCCGGGAATGCGACAAAAACCCCATCCGGCGTGGCGTACGAGGCGGGCCCGGCGCGGATTGGCCCGCGCGACACCTGCTGCACGTCGAGCTCACCGCCGATGCCGCCCAGATTCTCCCGGTTCAGCAGATAGGCCTTGCCATCCTTGCCCAACGCTACGATCAGGCGATGGCCGTGTAGTTCGATCGGCATCGGGTTGGCACCGTCGAGGTCGAGGTCGGCCTCGTCCAGCTCGTGCCAGTCGGCGGGTGCAAACGCGTCGTGCTGGCTTGCGGACCGGTGAAGGTCGGGGGCGAGGTGGATGACTGCCTCGCCATCCGCCCAGCTATCGGCGCCGGCGGTGTTGCCGGTCGAGACGAACAGGGCGGCGTCGGCCGTGGCGATTCCTCCAGGGGCCCAGATGCCACCCTTGCGTCCGCGAGTCTCCCATCCGCCGAAGACCGCTGGCGTGTCGAGTCGCAAGCCAACTACCCAGCCATGGTAGTCGCCGCAGTCGCCGTAGTGGCCGCCGTATGGCACGAACAGCCGCCCATCGAGAAGTGTCAGCGCCCCTCGCTGGTTCTGCAGGCGCGGCGTGAACGACATTCCGTTCGCCTGCAGCCCTACGGCAATATCGACCGGCCAGCCCGGCAGCGCCGAGCCGTCGCGCAGCGACAGCGCGTACACCAGGTGCCTCGGCTCATTCCGGCGGACCACCAGCGCGTCGAGATATAGCGCGCCAGTCGCGGAGTCGATCACCGGCGTGCCAGTGATTCCAAGTGGATGGATGTTGCCGCACGGCAGTGCAGCCGCAGGTGCAGGCGTTCCGAGTGCATTGCGCCAGACCACGCGACCCGTTACGGCATCCAGCGCGTAGACGACGTTCGCTTCAGTCGCGACGATCAGCAGTCCGCTCGTCGCCCCGGGAGGGTGCCAGTAGAGCGGCTGGGCATAGACATGCCCCTCGACCGCGCCGTCGAAGCGCACGTCCCGATGCAGGCGTGGCGCACTCTGCCAGGTGAGGCCCGCCACGACATACTGGCCGCTTCGGTCGCCCGTGTGGTGGTAGGCGGGCACTGAATCGCCGCTTTGCGCGCATGCCGAGCCGGCGTACGCGCACAACCACAGTGCGGACAGGTTGAGAAGCTTTCGAATAAGTCTGGCGCTCGACATTGGCCCCTCCCTCCCGCGCTGGCAAACAACGCTTGCGGAATCGAGCAAGGGGCGGCGCGACCATTCGAAATATAGTCGGATATTCTCCGGTTGGTTAGTGCGAAGTGTTTGAGCCGAGAGGCACGGCGATGCAGGCGAACTCACAACGGGCAGAATGGCTGCCTGGAGAATGCTTTGCGTGCGGGCTGCTCGAAACAGTCTTGCGGGGAGCGTCTTTCAGCGCGATAGACGCGACCCGCAGTGCGTCTACAACCGGGCATAAGGCTGCGATAACGATTTCGCAGACCTGATGAGATCCTCCAGCATCACCTCGCGCTTTTTCGGATCCGTGTCGCGGCTCGTCATGAAGCAAAGCGCGGCGACAGGAAGCCCCGTCCGGTCGTGTATAGGTGCTGCCATGCACAGGCGAAAGGTATGCGAAAGCCCTTCGGTGCAACAGTACCCCAGTTCAGCGGCGTGTTCGACGTCGCGCAGAAAGTCCTGAAATTCAACGCGCCTGCCGTTGTCGAGGATAAAGTCTTCGTCCGGGATCAAGCTGCGAATCTCCTCCGCACGCAGATGGGCGAGCAGCAGGCGGCCCGATGCAGTCCATGGAATCGGCACCTTCACGCCGATGTCGGAACTGATGTTGAACGGTCGCGAGCTGTTCTCCGACAGGACCACGGTGTACTTGTTGCCCTCGAGCATGCACAACTGCGCAGTCTCATCATGGGTCCGGACGAGCGCGAGGATCGCCTGATGAGCGCGACTGATCAGATCGTTATGTACGGCATAGTCGGAGCCGTAGTAATGCATCTCGCGGCCGAAAAACACGCTGCCGTCGGCCGTCGTCTCGAGCCATCCGGCTTCCGTGAGCATGGTAACCAGTTCGTAGATGCTCGAGCGCGGCGCGCCGGTCGCTTCGATCAGTTCGCGCATCGTCATCGGACGCCGCGCGATATGCAACTGCTTGAGAATGCCAATGACGCGGTCAACTCCCCTGGCCCTCGATGATTCTGGTGCGGACATTCCTTCAACTCCGTCGGCGAAAGGGTTCGCAGTTTGTCGTTTGTGTGACGCGAGTTTAGCGCGTGAAGGGCGGCGCGCCGTCAGCCTGCGGCCTGAAGACGACTGCCGCCTCTTCGGCGGCACGCTCAATGATCGAGCACACGATGCAGGAACTGGCGGGTACGTTCGTTCTGCGGGTTCACGAAGATCTGCTCGGGAGCGCCCTGTTCCGCGATCACACCCTTGTCCATGAACACGACGCGGTCGGCGGTCTTGCGCGCGAAGCCCATTTCATGCGTGACCACGACCATGGTCATCCCGTCGCGCGCCAGTCCACGCATGACTTCGGTCACTTCGCCGACGAGTTCCGGATCGAGGGCGGAGGTGGCCTCGTCGAAGAACATGATGCCTGGCTCGACTGCCAGCGCTCTTGCGATCGCGACACGTTGCTGTTGCCCGCCGGAGAGCTGGCTGGGATAGTGCTCGGCGCGATCGGCGAGGCCCACCCGGTCGAGCGCGTCCATCGCACGCTTGCGCGCGTCCGCTGCGCTCATCTTGCGTGCCTTGATCAGCGCGAGCGTCACATTGCCAAGCGCGCTCTTGTGCGGAAACAGGTTGAACTGCTGAAACACCATGCCGACATGACCGCGGATTTCCTTCGCCCGGCGCGCATCGTGCAGCGGCACTTCGTTGACCCAGACTTCGCCCGTGTCGGCTGTTTCCAGACCGCTCATGATGCGCAGCACCGTGCTCTTGCCAGAGCCCGACGCGCCGATCAGCACGAGTACTTCGCCCGGCCGCACATCGAGGTTGATCTCCTTCAGGACCTGCGTAGCGCCGAACGACTTGCTCACGCCGGTGAGGTTGATGATGGGCTTCGACGTAGTGACAGTGGTCATGACAACAGGCTCCTTCTTCGATCATGGTGGCGCACCCACTGCGACAGTGGAAAGCACACGATGAAATAAAGCACGGCGACGAGTCCATAGATTTCCACCGGTTTGCCAACCCGGTCGACGATGGCCTGGCCACCATGCATCAATTCCGACATGCCGATCATGCTCACGATCGACGTGTCCTTGATAAGCGATAAATACTGGCCGACGAGCGGCGGCATCACGATCTTTCCGGTCTGCGGCAGGATCACCGAAAAGAAAGCCTGAGTCTTGCTGAGCCCGAGGATCTGCGACACCTCCCACTGGCCTTTCGGAACGGCTTCGATGCCTGAGCGGAACACCTCGGCGATGTAGGCGCCCTGATATACGCTCAAGCCTACGGCACCCGCCGCGAATACATCGATCGCGTAGCCGAAGTACGACACGCCGAAATAGATGAACATCAGCGTGATCAGCACAGGCGTGCCGCGAAACAGTTCGGTATAGAGCCTGGCGATGCGCGGCGTGCCCCATGGCCCGAACGAGCGCAATACGGCTGCCAGCAGTCCGATCAGCGTTCCACCAACAATAGATGCCGCAGAGAGGAGCAGGGTCGCCAGCAGTCCCTGAAACAGGATCGCCAGGCTGGTCATTAACAGTTCGCTCGACATGTTCGGTCTCCGGTTTGAGCGCTCAGGTGCGATCGGCCTGTCGTGCTACGAGGAATGGCCGGCGCGTGCGTTTCTTCATGACGAGCGGCGGATGAAAGACACGCACGCTGATCTGGCCCGCCAGCCACGACAGCAGGTTGCTCAGGAACAGGTAGGCAATTAGCGTGATCGAGAACGTCTGGATATAGAGCAGCGTGCGCGCATTGATCACCGTCGCCGTTCCGCTCAGCTCCGGCAGCGCGATCGCCGACAGGAGCGACGTGCCGAGCAGCAGCTGGATCAGGTTGTTGACGATCGCCGGATAGACGGCGCGCGCAGCCTGCGGCAGAACCACCTCGATGAAGATCTGCGAACGTTCCAGACCAAGGATCGACGCCGCCTCGAGCTGACCGCGCGGCACAGACTGGATACCCGCGCGAAACACTTCGGCCAGGTATGCGCCGACGTTCACGCCTAACGCAATGACGCCGGCCGTATAGGCATTGAGCGTGATGCCGAGCGATGGCAATCCGAAGAACACGATGAAGATCTGCAGCAGTACCGGCGTATTGCGGATCGCTTCGATATACATCCTGGCGATCGCCTGTAGCAGCCCGACGCGCGATGAGCTTGCGAGCGCGGTGAGCAAACCGAGCAGCATCGCGAGGACGAAGGCCAGCAGCGTGACCTGGAGCGTCAGCCACGACGCGCGAACGAAATCGTTCCAATAACCCGCAAGGGTCACCCATTCATAGCTCATGGTTCCTCCGTCGGTCGAGCAGCGCAGCGCTGGCGGGATTTCAGTACTGCGGGTTCAGCGGGAAGCGCGGCTCGGCACCGAACCACTTCTTGTAGAGCTGCGCGTTCTGCTTCGATGCGTTGACCTGGAACAGGAACAGGTTCAGGTAGTTGAGCCAGACCGCATCGCCTGCCTTCACGCCGAATGCGTTGTATTCGAGCGGAACCAGCGCTTCGTTGGTGACGGTCAGATCCTGATCGAGCGATGCCTGATAGGCGAGAAAGTTGTTGTCCTCGATCATCGCATCGGCCTGTCCCTGCTTGACGGCGAGGATCGCTGCCTGAGAGCTGTCGAATTCCTGGATCTTGACCTTCATGTTCAGCGAGCGCACCTCGTCGCCGTTCGTCGAGCCCTTGACCGTCGCAATCGTGCGATTCGACATGTCGTCGATGGACTTGATGCCGCTGCTCTTCTTGACCAGAAGCGCCTCACTTGCGACCACATAGGGATTCGTGAACGCGATTTCCTTCGCCCGCTCCAGGTTGCGGGTGAAGTTGCAGAACACGACGTCAACCTTGCTGGTTTGCAGGTTCGGAATGCGGTTGGCGCTCGTCGTATTCACGACTTCGAGCTTGACGCCCATCTGCTTCGCCAGCTCTTTCGCCAGATCGACGTCGTAGCCGTCAGGTTGGCCGTCCTTGTTGTAGAAGCCGAACGGCGCAAAGGTCAAACAGTCGCCTACGCGCAGCGTGCCCCGTTGCAGGACCTGCTTCAGCGTCGAATCAACCGCGGCGCCTTGTTCCGGCGGGGCGACCTTCGTGCAGCCGGCGAGCATCAGCAGGCCGGCTACCGCGAACAGGCAAGTGAATTTTGCGCTTTCCCTGACAAATCTCATTTTTCGATCCCGATCTGGTGTGAGAACTCCGTGGGTGGAGGAAACGGCGATCAACATGGCCTTCCCGGCATGCTCCGATCGGTGAGATCGAACTAATCGCGCGCTTATGCTCGTATGTCTGATATATCGGAATGCTGTCCGACACAGCAGATGGATGGAAGTGTTTCATGGGAAAAAAATAGTTGCAATGGGGTATACGCGGACGCGAATCAAGCATTGCCTGTGAACTTGCAGTGCTTTCAAAGCGAAAGAATTCGGGGGCTTTTTGCTGAATCCGCACGGAGGTGAAGCACCTGGTCTTTGATGGTGCTTTAGCGCATTCGGCAATAAATCGGGAATGCAAAGTATTGTCGGCGGTTTTTCTGTCGACGATGCGGCTGAAAGATGCGTCGAAGCGGCCGGTTTGCTGGCGGGGTCGATTGCCATCGGTTGATGCAATCGCCACGGTCGCAATTACGACGTAGAGAGCGGCATTCCGAATGCCTGATCCTGCTTATGCACGGACCGTCGCGATTCGAAGAAGAGGATCGATCCAATGTTTCTGAACCGATCCCGTATGAGTCAATCACCGATAAGCCGGGAATTGACATGCATCAGCGATCACCTATCGCCCAGTCGCCCAACCCGGTGAGTCAGGCCAGTTCCGGCCTAGGTGGCTGCGACGAAATCCGGATCTTCGAACAGCTTGCGAAGCAGATCCTGGAAGATGGCTGTGGTTTGATTAAGTCCGTTCGAGGCGGCGAGTACGCCAAGGAACTCCGAATCCCAATGGGTGCTCACGCGCAGCATCTTGTCGTAACGGACGGTCTGGTCGCGTCTGACGACAAAGTGTGCCGTCAGTTCTGCCTTGCCGTCTGTTACCCGGACTTCAAGGAGCGTCGCTTCCAGCGTTGCAGTTGCGCCAGCGTCGTAATTTCCCGAGGTCGACAGTTCGGTGCGGATCGCTTCGTTCAGGTATGAGGACCACGAACCGCTTCCCGGCGCGGAGAAGCGAACGGCGCGCACCGAGGTCTGAACGTCGGCGGGCTCTGCGCCAGTCGTTACCCGGTAGCGTGCTGCATGCGGGAGACGCGCTAGCGTCATCTGGTTTGACACGCTCACCTGATAGGGCAGCACTTGCTGCGTGACGCACCCGCTCAAGATCAGGGCGCCAGCCAGAATCGCCGGTCCGGCAAGCGACCTGGCCAGGCGCCGACGGGCTTCGAGGTAGCGAATCACTGGGCCAGGTCCGACGACTGATCGATTTCTTCCAGACTCCTGGCCACGATCTGTCTGATCATTGTGTCGGAGGCTTGCTGAATGGGCATCGGTTGAAGTCCCGCCGGGCCAGATGCATTGCCGATCGTCGTGTAGATAGCGTGCTTGACTACCTTGGTCACCGCATCGTGGCCAGGCTCGACGTAGTTGACGGTGCAGACGTACCCATCGGTGACCATCGTGCCTACGAGGCCGAACGTCAGTCCGACGCCGAAGCCCTTGGCTTCAAGGTTGTCCGTCAACGGGATGTTGTTGATGGAAATGGACAGCTTGCGGCCGGACGGTACAGGGTCGTACGACACCTGGCTAAAAAGGCCGGATTGCGATACCTGCTCGTACACGCGGGGTTTAACGGCGTCAGTAGCCCGTGCATTGGTTACGCCCTTGCTCTGGAACTCGACCAGCAACTGGATGGGCTGTGGGCTCGCGGACTTTTTCAGATCTGCGTAGTGCGGTTCGCCGAGCGAGTGGTCCACATACGAATGAGGCGTCATGCAGGCAGAGAGCGATAGCTCAAGACCGATTGCACCGGCAAGCGCGATTGTGCGTTTTGTATTGAACATGAATATCTCTTGTTTCTACTTTTTCGGATTATCTCGAACAGAAACTGGCCCCGGTAGCCGCCGCTCGATGGATCAGATGCATCAGATACGTCGAACGACGAGAACACGTATTCTCTTTTACGGCCCACAACTGCGATTCTTTAGATTTCGTGGCTGGTGTTATTTTTTTGCAAGGCACTGGACGGATAAGCGCTCAATGCCCTGTGGATTGTGGACATTAACCCTTTCTGTCTGGATGGCAGTATTGGACTTCGCGACGGAATGATCGTCGCGACGGGGAAGGCTGAACAGCCGTGATGGCCGGACAAAAGTCGCGAGCCGCTTCCGGCGGGTGGCCGGGATGACGGTCGTTATGCAAGACGCATGCGGGGCAAAATCGGCCATTTACAGCCACCCCGTAATGCCGGTTAAATCGTCGCCAATCTTTGATGCTTGAATAGCAATCGCAACCGAGCTCGACAGGAGCGCTTTCGGCTACTGTGAGGCGCGCTTAAACGATTCGAGTTCGCTGGAGAACCGTGAGTGCGTATGCCGTTGCGTCATTGACCCTCTCCTGGCCCGGCGGATGTGCCGAGCAGTTCCACGATCGCGTTAGCCACCACTTTGCTCGCGAGCGAAAGCGTCGCCACGGGTACCCGTTCGTCCGCGCGATGGCCATTCGCCTCCAGCAGCGTGCGCGGTCCCGCGCCGTACATGATGGTCGGGACACCGGCTTCGACGTAGAGCCGGGCGTCGGCGTACAGCGGGACACCGTTGGTCGGCACCTCCTCGCCCATTACGAGGCTGGCCTCGCGGCAGAAGATATCGGCGAGCCGTTCGGCTCCCTCGATTGGCATGAATGGCCGGGCGAGCAGGATCTGCGTGATACCTACACGAGTGCCGGGCAGCTTCGCGGCGCTCGCTTCGATGAGCGCGCGCAGTTCGGCTTCGACCGCTTCGGGTTGTTCTTCGGGAATGATCCGCCGGTCGAGTCGGAACGTGACTTCGTCGGGCACCACGTTCGTATTGATGCCGCCTTCGATGAGGCCGACCACGAGCGTCGGCGTGTCGATGCCGGCGACCTTCGAATGACGCTCGCTGAGCGTCGCGCGATGCGCGTACAGGTCGGCGAGGATACGTGTTGCGGCCTCAAGCGCGTCGTGTCCCGTGTCGGGTCGCGCTGCGTGCGCGGACTTTCCGCTGACCTTGACTTCGAGATGAAGGCAACCGTTGTGCGCGATTGTCACGTGATACGAAAACGAAGCGCAGACGGCGAAATCGGGGCGCGTGATGCCCTCTGAGAGCAGCCAGCCGGGTCCTGCCAATCCACCCGTTTCTTCATCGTGGGTGAAGTGCAGTTCTACCGTGCCGGCAAGCGGTGCACCGCAATCCTTGAGCGCGCGTAGCGCATACGCATAGGTTGCGAAGTCGGACTTGGATACCGCCGAGCCGCGCCCATACATCCAGCCGTCGCGTATTTCCGCGCCGTAAGGGTCGGTGCTCCAACCGCCGCCGGCAGGGACCACGTCGCCGTGCGCGTTAAGGGCGACGGTCGGGCCTCTACCGAACCGCTCGCGCACGACGACGTTGATCACGCTGCGCAGGCCGTGACGCGCGAGGACCTCGTCAGGAACACGATGACGCTCCGCCGTGAAGCCCAGCTTTTCCATTTCTCTGGCGACGAGTTCGCCGTGGGGCGCGCAGTCTCCCGGCGGGTTGTCCGATGGGCAACGGACGAGTGCCGCAAGCAGCGCCTGCTGTTCGTCGCGATGCTGGTCGAGCCATCCGGCGATACGGTTCTTCAATTCGGTGTGGTTCATGGCATCTCTCGCATACATCACATCACATCAGCAGCCCGCAGAATGAAATGATCAAGGTGATAGCGGGCTGGAAAACGGGGCTCTCTTACACACTGAAGAGAATTGGCTGATCGAATCATAGCCCCGTCGATGGGTCGTCTGCTGCTTTTGTCTGCGACATGTTGATCCCGACGATTCTCTCCGAGACTGAAACGCGATCGCCAGCGCAACTTCATGTTTGCCACGCTGTCGGGTAGAGTTTCGACATTCCCACCGCGGGAATGCCAAGGGCGGCAGCCTCGACACCGTTGTAATGTGGATAAGGTTGGCGCAGCGCAGACCAGGATCCATGCTGCAAACGCCAGTCAACGCTGCGTATAGTCGCTACACTTGCCCCGAATGCCAGGTGATTGCTGCGGCGCCGGCGGCGCAGGTTATTGTCTGGCCACATCTATCAGGGAACCAGGCATGAACGACACATCCTCTTTTCGCCTCGTACTTGAACATGCGCTAAGCCACTCCCTCGCGCATCTGGAAAATCTGGAACATAGTCCAGTCGCCGCCAGCGCAAGTCTGCATTCGTTGCGCGAACGCCTGGCGAAACCACTCAACAGCGAGAGCATGCCCGCCGAGCGGGTGATTGACGAACTTGTCGCCGACACGGCCGGGGGCATCATCGGTAGCGCTGGCGGCCGGTTCTTCGGCTGGGTGATCGGTGGATCCTTGCCCGCCGCGTTGGCGGCGGACTGGCTGACCAGCGCGTGGGATCAAAATGCCGCATCGTATTCATGCGGACCGGCAGAAGCCGTGATTGAAGAAGTATGCGGAGACTGGCTAAAGGATTTGCTCGGCTTGCCACGCCACGCCAGTTTCGCTTTGACCAGCGGTTGTCAGATGGCGCATGTCACCGCGCTGGCGGCAGCGCGTCACGCATTGCTTGCTGGCCGCGGCTGGCAGGTCGAGCGCGACGGGCTTTGCGGCGCACCAAGAATCCGTATCCTGAGCGGCGATCAGTTCCACGGCAGCATCCTTCGCGCCATGCGCTTGCTGGGGATGGGAACAGGAGCGGTGACAGGGCTGCGGACCAATCAGGCCGGTCAACTGGATGCTGCAACGCTCGAACAGGCGCTGCAGGAAGCGCCCGACACACCCACTATCGTCCTGCTTCAGGCGGGCGATCTGAACATCGGCGCCTATGATTGTTTCGCCGAACTGATTCCTCTCGCACATCGCTACGATGCCTGGGTCCATGTCGATGGCGCTTTCGGTCTGTGGGCGAACGTCAGCGCGCGTTATAAACATTTACTGGCCGGCGTCGAGCAGGCCGACTCATGGGCAACCGACGGGCACAAATGGCTGAACGTGCCGTATGGCAGCGGTTTTGCTTTCGTCGCGCATCCGCAGGCTCACCGCAATGCGATGTCCTACGAGGCAAGCTACATCTCGCACAACGATCAGGTGCGCGAGCAAAAGGACTGGAACCCGGATTGGTCCCGGCGCGGGCGCGGTGTCGCGGCTTATGCCGCGCTACGTCAACTCGGCCGCCAGGGCGTCGCCGCTCTGATCGAGCGCTGTTGCGACGCAGCGTATAGCCTCGCGACTGGCATCGCCGCTCTTCCCGGCGCCGAGTTGGTGTGGGAGCCGACAATCAATCAGGGATTGGTCCGTTTTCTGGATCAACGGCCACACGCCACCGAGGCCGAGCACGATGCATGGACCGATGCTGTCACAAGTGCGGTGCTGGCAAGCGGCGAAGCGCTCTTCAGCAACACGACCTGGCGGGGGAAGCGTTGCATGCGCGTGTCAGTGTGCAACTGGCAGACCAGTTCTCAGGACGTGGCACGTACAGTGGCAGCAGTAGCGCAAGTGTTACGGGCGCAGAACGGGTAAGCATCGCTTTATCGCGCAGTTTTCGCGGATACGTTCACGGCAGCAGGGCGGGTGCTTCCCCATGCACGCCAGTTGCGCGATGGATCGCGTTACCCCCGGGCACGAGCACGGATCAGCCGGCGATCGACCGTGCCTGGGTAGGCCGAGCCTCTATTGTTGGGTACCGGGCGGAGTCCAGTTGCGTTGTGATCTAATCTGGCAGCTAACCCATACCGAAGGGGACGTCATGCGAAGCATCGCAATTCTCCTTGTGGTTTCCCTGGCCGGCTGCGGGGCGATGGTCGACCACACGCGGACAGCGAGCGGCCGCAATGGTGCGATCATCTCCTGCGGCGGCCTTCTGCGGACATGGCACGACTGCGACAAGGCGGCCGCGAACGCCTGCTCTAGCGGATACGACGTGCTCGACCGTCAGGAGAAGAAAACCTATACCGACTCGGGCAGCTTCGTGACGAGGAAGCTTGTGGTGAGCTGCAGACCGTGATTCAGGCAGGTGCCCGGCTGGCGTTCCGCGACCATGCCAAGGCTCGTCCGGTTTGCGCTGTGCTTCCTGACACCCGCTCGTTCGTCCAACTAAAAACGGGTGCCTGTCGCATTAAAAATTGAATGGGGGTTATCCCGCGTTGACCCTATGCTGGCGGATTCATTACAGTTCGGGCCGTTCGCATCAAGAATGCGGGTTCGATATGCGAACAAAGACGAAGGCCAAGGATTTGACGACCGGGTCGCCAGGCCAGCAGTCCGGTCGATACGGCTAAAGCGGCCCGATCGTAAAAAGGACGGTGGCCCTCGTGCCTGCCGCCCGCAAAGGAGACAAGCCATGAGCCGTAGCAATGCCGTCAACGTACAGACCTTCATCAATGAGCATCCGTTTTCCGGATTTCAATGGCTCATTTTTTTCATGTGCTTCGTCATCGTCCTGCTGGATGGTTTCGACACCGCGGCGATCGGCTTCATTGCGCCGTCGCTGATTACCGAATGGGGCATCAGCAAGCCGGCGCTTGCACCGGTGCTCAGCGCGGCCCTGTTTGGTCTCGCGTGCGGTGCGCTCGTCTCGGGGCCGCTGTCTGACCGCATCGGGCGGCGCTCGTTGCTGCTTGGGTCGGTTTTACTATTCGGCGTGGCGTGTCTCGGCTCGGCGTTCTCCAGCAGCATCGAGCAATTGACGACACTGCGCTTCATCACCGGCGTGGGCCTCGGCGCGGCGATGCCGAACGCGGTGACGATGATGGGCGAATATTGCCCTGACCGGCGCCGTGCGACGCTGATCAATCTGATGTTCTGCGGCTTTCCGCTGGGCGCGGCGTTTGGCGGTTTTCTCGCCGCGTGGCTGATCCCGCATTTCGGCTGGCGCAGCGTGCTGGTCCTTGGTGGTGTCACGCCTTTGCTGCTGCTGGTCCTGCTGCTCGCGAAGATGCCGGAATCCGTACGCTACATGGTGGCGAGCAGTCACCCGGTCGAACGGATCCGCGCGGCGCTCGCGCGAATTTCAGACGACGCCGTGCAAGCCGGCTCCTTCGTGATGACCGAGACTGCTCCGCAAACGGGCAGCAAGGGCCTCGGCGTCGTGCTGTCGCGCACGTATATCGTCGGTTCCGTGATGCTGTGGGTCGCGTACTTCATGGGCCTCGTGATCTTCTATGCGTCGATCAACTGGATGCCGGTGCTGCTCAAGGACGCCGGCCTCACTCCGCAGCGCGCCACCCTGATTTCCGCGCTGTTCCCGCTCGGCGGCGTCGGTGCTGTGCTGTGCGGCGTGCTGATGGACCGCTTCAACGCGAACCGCATCATTGCGGCGTGCTATGCGTTGACCGCGGTGAGCGTCTACTTCATCGGTCAAGCTGTCGGAAACGTCGGCGCGCTGGTATTCATCGTATTCGTCGCGGGCGTGCTCATGAACACGGCACAGTCGTCGATGCCTGCGCTGGCCGCCGCGTTTTATCCGACGCAAGGGCGGGGCACCGGCGTGGCGTGGATGCTCGGGGTGGGACGCTTTGGCGGTATCGCCGGATCGTTCCTCGTCGCAGAACTGACACGCGAACACTTCAGCTTCTCCGCCATCTTCGCGATCGTCGCGGGCGCGGGTGTGATTTCCTGCATCGCGCTGCTGATCAAGCAGGCCGCACGGCCGCACACCGTCACTGGCGCCTCGCAGGAGGCCGGATCTTTCGGCCACTGATCAGCCACGCTCGAAACGGATGCCCGGCCCACGCTCGCGATGAGCATGGGCCGTTGCGTTTGCGGGGTGTGCGATCACGCTTGGCAAAGTGGCGTACAAACCGCTAGCGAATATCGCGTAAGCATAAAGCGATTCATGAAAAGCGCGAGCTATCTGCGCCCGCTCGGTTTTCGAAACGTATCGCCGGATATCAGACGCTCGCGGACTATTTCCGTGACGCCCGGCCGCCACCGCAATCCGCGAAAAATTACCCTTGCTGCAGCGCGCAACGTCGCCTATACCAATATAGCCGGAGCGCTTTGACGTATCGAAAAGCGCCTCAGGAAACGGTTACGCCGCGCCGTCAGGCTGGCGGGTTGCTGTGCGGCTACGAGTGTTGTCACGGGGAGAGGCTGATGGCGAGCGATACCGACAATTCGCGCATCGTACAACTGGGCACGTACAACGTTAAGAAGGGCGAGAGTTCGGTTTCCGGGCTTTCTTCGGGAGCCTTCATGACGGTGCAATTGCATCTCGCGCATTCCTCCAGTTTTTCCGGCGTCGGCGTCGTGGCCGGCGGCCCGTTTCGTTGCGCCGAATCGTTCCGCGGGGCAGCGCCGCTCGCCGCGGATGCCTACGTGCAAAGTGCGGAATTCATCTGCATGAGTCCCTTGACCGCGCAAACCGGGCCGAACGCCGGTCATCTTGCGCAGTTGGCCCGCGAGACGGCGCAGGCAGGCAAGATCGACGAGATCGCAAACCTCGCCGACGACCGGGTGTACCTCTTCACGGGCAGTCGCGACACGGTCGTGTATTCGGACGTGGTCAGGTGCACGCAGCAATTCTACGAACGGCTGGGCGTGATACCCAGGAACATCAAGTTTGTGGACACCGTCCCTGCTGGCCATTCGATCATCACGGACAACCCTGAAGATTCGCTGCTGGGTGTGAACCAGCCGCCGTACATCAATCAAGGCGACTTCATGCAGTCCCACGAAATTCTGAAACACATCTACGCCGGCCTGAATGCACCGTCGAAGTACCTGAACGGGCGATTGATACGCTTTGACCAGAGCGAATTCTTCGACGGGAACGAGCGGGCAAGCATGAGCGATTTCGGTTACGCCTACGTGCCTCGCGCGGTCGAAGAAGAAAAGAAGCCGGCGCGGGTGCACATCGTATTGCACGGTTGCAAGCAGGGCTACGGCTACGTGAACTATGTCTACGGCCAGGCCGACGTCGCCAACCAGGCGCCTTATGGCAACCGCTATATCACCACGACGGGCTACAACGAGATGGCGGACAGCAACGACATCATCGTGCTCTATCCGCAGGCGAAGGGCGCGGACGGCGGTGGTCTGCAAAACCCGGACGGCTGTTGGGACTGGTGGGGCTATACCAGCCTCGACCCCGAGCAGCCCGACTACTACTCGCGCGACGCCATTCAGATCAAGGCGCTGTATCGCATGTTGAGCCGGCTTGGCGGTTGACGCCTCCACCTCAAACAAGACGAGCCTGCCATGGACGACTCTCCGACACCCCCATCTACCTCGCTGGTACCCGCTGCGTCGGCATTACAACGGTCTGTGCCGGCGGCACATGCCGCCGCAGTGCAGGACTCGCTGAAAGCCCCCGTCCTGCTGGGCGGCTGGGCGGTCCGTGCCGCGGGTAACGGGATCGACACCGGGAAACTGCTCGCCTTCGGCATGAATCTGCAAACCTGGGACGAACTCTTCCAGATGCAGCAGGCAATCCTGCAACGGCTGATGCAGCAACAACAGGACTGGGTGCGAGGCTGGACAGTCTGGAATCAGGAGCGCGCCAGCATCAAAGGTGCGAACACCGTTTCCAAGTTCGTCGAGCAGGAGTTCAACCTCGTGGCCCAGATCGGTCAGTTGTTCTTCAACCAGACCACTAATCTGGTGGCATTGCAGGAGAACGTCGAGGTCGCTTACGCCTATTGGCTCAACGAGAAACTCGGGCCGCTCTCCAGTTCCGTCAAGGGTCGATGATCTGACAGGCGGGACAGCTCCCGCGCAGTCGGGCGGCTCAACTGCCGAAGAACACATCGCAGAAGCTGACCGGGCCGACGCAGGACGATTGTGCGGCTGCGTGTTTCGGCGCGCCGGACGACGTCATCCCATTGAGAGGCATACCGCCCACGGCATCATTGGTGACCTGTGCGTGATCCTGCGCCGCCACCCTGGCTTCGGCCGCCTGGATGTCCGCCGGGTAGTCGGCGTCATCACTCCGCGACGGGTTGTAGCCCGCCTGCTCGACACGCACCAGATCCGCGCGGACCTCGGCGCGAGTGATCTGGGCTGGGGCGGTCTGAGCAAAGCTGAGAACTGGGGCTGCCAGTGCGCTGACGGCAAGAGTGAGGCAAGCGAGCATCTTCATGATTGATAGTCCTTGATCGACTGGTAGTGAGCGGTTGAGAAATCAACTGCCCGTTGATGAGTGAACGCCTTAACTACCGAAGTAGGGCGTGCAGAAACCAGCCCGACCGACGCAGGCGGCGGCCGGGCTGCCCGTATTGCCGGCAACGCGTGTTGTTACGCGTTGGCCTGCCGCGCTTGAACCCGACATGCCGGTTCCATCACCGCTGTCGTTCCGCTGTTTCAGATATGCCGCCTCTTGCACGAAGATCGGATTGACGTCGGGGTATGACGTGTCGGTCACGAAGCGGGAGCCGTTGTTTTCCGCCTGGATCAATTCCTGGCGGATTTCTGCGCGGGTCTTTTCCTGCGCCGACGCGCTAGTCGCGATTCCCGCCGTAGCAAGGAGGATCATCGAAAGAGAGATTGCGAATTTGCCATTCATGTTGCACTCCTAAATTGTGCTGGATTGATTCCGTCTAACTTCTCAAGGGAAAACTACCCGTGCGGCTTCTATTCCGTGCCTGGAAAATCTGATTCGGGTTCTGGCAGCGCCCCCGCTGGACTATGTCCGTTCGCGTTAGCGTCTACATGAGGGTGAACACATACCTCCGACGCTTATTCCATTTTTTTTTGCGATCGATCGTTCGCACGGCAATCAGCCTGCGGAAGGGCGGAAAAGCGACTTCTGGCGGGTGACCGGCCTCTGGTCTCTTTCGTTGCAGGTTTCGCGGTCCGGAATATTTCGAACGTGCAGTCAAGCTTGAGTCGGTTCATCATCGGATGTGTCATGAGGCAGACGTGCCACATGCTTTACGTCGACTGGCGGTGCCGGTCGTCATGGCGGTCAGTGCGCGGCGCGCTGTTGTACATTTTCAGCCACAGTGATGTGCAGCGTGTCGAAATCGATGTCGGATCCCAGGAACATTCAAGGAGACTGCGATGATCAGCGGAAAGACCACTTTGATTGCCCACCTCGGTTACCCGACTGAGAATTTCAAGGCGCCATTCATCTACAACCCCTGGTTCGAGAAAAAAGGCATTGATGCGGTCGTCATGCCGATGGGCGTGCTGGTCGACGATTACCCGACGGTTTTTCCATCGCTGTTCCGCCTGACCAACATTCGTGGCGCACTCGTCACGATGCCCCACAAGATCACGACCGTCGGGCTTGTCGATGAAGTGACGCCCACTGCCAGTATTGCGGGCGCTTGCAACGCGGTTCTCAAACGTGAAGACGGCACGCTGCTCGGCGACCAGTTCGACGGTGCGGGCTTCGTACGGGGTGTCGAACGCAAGGGGCGCGCGCTGAAGGGCGCCCGCGTGCTGGTGCTCGGCAGTGGCGGGGTGGGCTCGGCGATCGCGGCATCGCTAGCCGGCGCGGGCGTGGCGGAGATGGCGCTCTTCGACACTGCGGAGGCTTCGGTCGAGGCGCTCGCGGGGCGTCTGCGCAAGCACTACCCGCAACTGGTGGTGACTACCGGCTCGAAAGATCCCGCTGGCTTCGACCTGATCGTGAATGCAACGCCCCTCGGCATGAAGGAAGGCGATCCGTTGCCATTCGATATCGATCGTATCGCGCCGAACACCTTCGTCGGAGAGGTTGTAATGAAGGCGGAATACACGCCGTTGCTGCAGGCGGCGCTGGCCAAAGGCTGTCAGGTGCAGGTCGGTACCGACATGTTGTTCGAGATGATTCCGGCTTACCTGGAGTTTTTTGGCTTCGGCACGGCCACGCCCGATGCGCTGCGAGCCGTCTCCCAGATCAAACAGTAGCTGGGCGCGCCAACTTGCCGACGTGAGCTTGCAGCACCGCTAACCGCCCGCCTGCGCCTGGAATCGGGCCATGGCGGGCGGCATCAAAGCCGCGCCAGTAGCTCGCGGGTCTTGTCGAGCGCAATCTTTGCGCGTTCCAGCGCGCTGACACCCTGTTCGAGCAATTGTCGCGTGGGAATCTCGAGGCTTAGCGGCAGGTCGGCGGGCAGCGCGCGCAGAAGGCCGGCCAGGTCGCAGTCGCCGTCACCGGGAAAGCGTCGTTCGTTGCGCGCCTGCCGCAGGATCTCTGCCATGTCGTTGGGCCGCGGGCCGGCTACATCGCACAACTGGGCGTAGTGAATACGCGAAGCCGGGAGCTTGCGCAGATCGTCGAGACGCGATGCCGACCGGTCGAAATGGAAGGCATCGACGAGCACGCAGCCGTTCTCCCGGCCAGCACCTTCGACGATGCGCATGGCCTGCGTCAGATCGCGTGCATCGGTCCACGGCATGAATTCCAGATGCGGGCGAATGCGATACCGCGCGGCCAGGTCACACAACACCGCAAAGTTTTCGGTGAGCCTGTGCTCATCGGGATCGTTGCCCGCAACCAGCAATTCGCTTGCGCCGAATTCGGCACCGAGCGCAAGATGCGGTTCGAAGTCAGCGACGACGGTATCGGGCTTGAGCCGCAGGATTTCGATGTCGAGCACCTTGATGCCGGTGTCGCGAAGGCGCGCAGCGGTCTCGCGGCGCAGATCGGCATCGCGCAGCAGCGGGAAGTGATATTCCTCAGGCGTGGCGGGCTCCGTGCGCAGACCGACGTGGCTGTAGCCGGCGCGGGCAGCGACGTCGATCATTTCGGGCGGCGACAGCTCGAGCACGGTCAGCGCTGCAAGCGACATGATGCGTTGATTCATGAGCATTTACCTTTGGCGTCTGAGGATGGGGTTGAGCGTGGCTATTCGTATTGCGTGACGCCCGCCATATGGCGCGCGGCGATATAGCCGAACGTGGCGGCAGGCCCGAGGTTGATGCCGCCTGCCGGATAGTAGCCACCCATGATGCTGGCCATGTCGGTGCCTGCGGCATACAGGCCATCGACAGGCTGACCGGAGGCGTCGAGCACTTGAGCGTGCTCGTTGGTTTTCAGGCCCGCGAACGTCCCAAAGCTTCCTGCCTCTACCTTCACGGCGTAGAACGGACCCTGTTCGATCGGCGCGACGCATGGGTTGGGCTTGTGCAAGGCGTCACCCTGTTTGCGGTTGTAAGGAGTCGAACCGCGGCCGAACTGCGGGTCTTCGCCGTTGCGGGCATGGCCGTTGAAGTCGTCGACGGTCCGGCGCAGGCCGGCAGCGTCGATGCCGCAGGCGATCGCCAGTTCTTCGATGGTGTTGCCCGTCTTCAGGTAGCCGGAGCGGACGAACGGTCCCACTGGAACCGGGGACGGACGCGAAATCCCCAACCCGTAGCGGCGCTGAAAGGGATGGCTGCAGATCAGCCAGGACGCCACTTCTTCGCCGGGGGCGGCCTCGACCATCGCGCGGGCATAGTCGTAATACCCGCCGGCTTCGTTCACGAAGCGCTGGCCATTGGCCAGCACGCCGATGATTCCGGGTTTGCCGCGCTCGATGATGTGAGGGAAATGCCCGAACGTCCCGTCCTTGTACGGCACCTTTGAAACAGGACACCACGCCGCGGGCGACGCCAGATCCTGCGCAACGACGCCGCCGACGCTTTCGCCCAGACGCAAACCGTCGCCATTGGCAGCGAGCGGCGGCAAGGCCAGATGTTCGCGGCCGGTCGGCGTGCGCGGGAACATGGCCTTGCGCCGCTCGATGTCATTGGGAAAGCCGCCGGCGGCCAGCACGACGCCTTTTCGTGCGCGTATAGCTCGGCGGCCTGTAGCGGTCTCGATCACGGCGCCTGCTACGCGGCCATTTTCGCGGATCAGGCTTCTGGCAGGTGTCGATTCCCTCAACTGCACCCCCAGGTCTTCTGCCGACTTTGCCAGCCGCGCCACCAGGGCCACGCCGTTCACAAGATGCATGGCGCGTCCGGTCAAGGCCAGATCGAGAAGGTGTTTGCTAAAGCGCTTCGTCACGTGGAACAGGGATTTCCACGAGCGGGTCATTGTCAGGAAGGCGGTGAGGTCCGTGCCGGCCATGATCGGCATGCCCATGAACGACGTTTCGCGCATGGTCTTGCGCAGGCGCTTGAGCAGCTTGCCGACCTCGTAGGCGTTGTACGGCGCCGCGATCACCGAGCGGCCGCCCGTGCCCGCGCCCGGCGTGTCGCCATGGATGTCGGCGATCGCATTGCCGTCGGCGAATTGCAGCGAGGTGTGCTTCTCGAAGAAGGACACCATGTTCGGCGCCGCCTCCAGAAATGCATCCACGAGGGCCGGCCTGAAACGGTCGCCCAATTCATGTTCGAGGTACGTGCGAGGCAGCGAACGATCCTCGACGATGCCCGCCCGTCGTGCGAGCGGGTTGCACGGCACCCACATCCAGCCGCCGGACCAGGCCGTGGCGCCGCCGAACACCGGGTCTTTCTCGACCACGATCACTTTCTGGCCATGCCAGGCCGCCGTCACTGCTGCGGCGAAGCCGGCCGCCCCTGAGCCGATGACCAGGACATCGCAGTCTTCGGTGGCTAGCGGGGGAGCGTCGGCAGACATCAAGCGGATTCCTTGCGGCGGTGCGGTTGCTGAGTCGCATGAAGCGGAACAGGGGCTGATGCTGTGTCGATCGGAGAGCGTGACAAGGTGTAGTGCCTCCTTGCAGCCGCGGAGCGATTGCGGCACGGCGAGTTCAGCCAGGTCGACAGTTTTGCACAAAAATTGGAGTGCTCGTAATAAAATTTTATTGTGGAATTGTATTCAACTAAATCGTCAGGCACGGAGGTGATTCTCGTCGAAGGCCTCGATGATCGCCAGCGCCTTCGTTGTGGCGGCAATCCGGTCTTTCCCGTTCATGTTCTCGCTCCGTATAAACCCGCCTTCAGGGCGAAATTCGCGCGCCGTGCGCGAATAGCGCTCATTCCATGTTGAGAGCCGTTGTTCAAGATCAAGCTATCGCGTACTTTCTGCACATGCCTTCCTGTCACGCGGCATTGGCGCAGGTTTGGGTCTTACCGAGTGTTTCGACCACCGGACAACTATCTAGTGTGTTCTGCTAATTGCGCATGATGAATACTTTGGACTCGACTTCCCGCGTTGCGCTCGTGACCGGCGGAATGGGCGGAATCGGCCGGGGTACCGCGCTGGCGCTCGCAGCACGAGGCTTCGATGTGGTGGTGGCGGATCGGCAGATCGATGCGGCGCGCGCCGACGAACTACGCGCGCAGATTCCGGCGCCGGCGCGTGTGGCTTTTGTCGAAGGCGACCTCGCCAGGCTCGACGATCATCCGCGCTTCGTCGCGGACGCTTTCGAGGCGTTCGGCCGTGTCGATGTGCTGGTCAATAACGCGGGCGTCTCGGTGCTGTCGCGGGGCGATCTGCTGGATGTCTCGCCAGAGAGCTACGACCTGAACTTCAGCGTGAACACCCGAGGCGCATTCTTTCTCACGCAGGCCGTGTGCCGCCGCATGCTGGCCGACGAGCCAGACGGTGTGGAGAGTGCGCGCTCGGTCATCTTCGTGTCCTCGTCGAATGCGGCTATCGCGGCGCCCGAGCGCGGCGAATACGCGATGTCGAAGGCGGCTGTTGCGATGATGTCGAAGCTTTACGCAGTCCGGCTCGCGGCGCACGGCATTGCCGTCTATGAAGTCCGCCCTGGCCTCATCAAGACGCCCATGACCGAGGTCGCGCAGGAACGCTTCGAACGCCTGCTCGCCGACGGCTTTACCCCGATCAACCGCTGGGGCACGCCGCAGGACGTGGGTCGCGCGGTAGCGACGATGGCCGCGGGCGACCTGCCATTTACTACTGGAACTGCTATCCAGGTCGATGGCGGCATGCATATCCACTATTACTGAAACAGATCGAACGTACCTGCAGGATCGGTGAAGCAGGCGCAGTTGCACCGCATCGCTTTTCGCTGACGTGTGGGGAGACACCCACCGCAATTCATTGTCAATCTTGGAGACGGAAAATGGCTACCCTGACGGATCACGAGCCACACGGCATACATCAGACGAAGAAGGCGACCGCCAGCGGATGGATCGGCTCGGCGCTGGAGTATTACGACTTCTTCATTTACGCCACGGCCGCGTCGCTGATTTTTCCTCAACTGTTCTTTCCCTCCGGCAACCCCAGGATCGCCATCATTGCCTCGCTGGCGACCTACGGCGTGGGATACGTCGCGCGGCCTATCGGGGCTTTCGTGCTTGGGCACTGGGGCGACACCAAGGGCCGCAAGACAGTGCTGCTGCTGTGCATGTTCCTGATGGGTTTTTCGACGATGGCCGTAGGCCTGCTGCCGACGTACCACCAGGTCGGCCTGCTTGCGCCGGTACTGCTCGTCGTCCTGCGTCTGATTCAGGGCTTCGCGGTGGCAGGGGAGATCTCCGGCGCCAGTTCGATGATCCTCGAGCACGCACCATTTGGGCGGCGGGGCTATTACTCGAGCTTTACGCTTCAGGGAGTGCAGGCCGGACAGATCCTTGCCGCCGCGGTTTTCCTGCCGCTCGCACATTACATGCCCGAGGACGCGTTCAACTCGTGGGGCTGGCGTATCCCATTCCTGCTTAGCGCCTTCGTCCTCCTTGCCGGCTACATCATTCGTCGTGAGGTCAGGGAAACGCCTGCGTTCGAGACAGAGGGCGCGGTCCCGAAGTCGCCGATCGTCGAAGCCTTCCAGTACAGCTGGAAGGAAATGATTGCCGTCGTCTGCATGGCCCTGATGAACGTCATTCCTGTCGTGACCACCATTTTCGGCGCGGCATACGCGGTTCAGCCATCGTATGGCATCGGCTTCCACAAGAGCGTCTATCTATGGATCCCGGTGATCGGCAACATCGTGGCGGTCGTCGTCATTCCGTTTGTGGGCAACCTGTCGGACAAGATCGGCCGGCGGCCGCTCGTCATCGGCGGTGCGCTCGGGTCCGGGCTGCTGTCGTTCGGCTATCTCTACGCCATCAGCATCAGTAACGTGCCGATGGCTATCCTGATGTCCGTGCTGATGTGGGGCATCGTCTATCAGGGCTACAACGCGATTTTCCCGAGCTTTTATCCGGAGCTCTTCCCGACACGTTCCCGTGTCTCGGCAATGGCCATCTCGCAGAATATCGGCACCACCATTACCGCCTTGCTTCCGGCGCTCTTCGCCGCCGTGGCGCCGCCGGGATCGACCGGCATTCCGACGACAATCGGGGCGATGGCCCTCGGCATCACGATCGTCTCGGCGATTGCGGCCTACAGCGTCCGGGAGACGTATCGCCTTCACCTTAACGACCTCGGCGAACGAGGCTCGGTGCCGGTCGACAAGCAGGACTACAAGCGGATTCGTGCGCAGACGCTTGCCAATGCGCACGCCAAGGCGGCCTAGGCCCTCCAGGGCACGGCATGCGGACGACACGGATTGCGGTGGCGGAGACCTTCGGCTCGTTGTCCGTGCCGACCATGCGTTTAGAGACCTGCGCCAGAGCGGAAGAGCGCTCCTGGTGGAGACCGTTCGACGTCGGCGTCGCTCAGGTGGCGCGCGACGATCCGCTGGCGCAGTACATCGAACACTTCGACCGGGTCGTGCGGAGGGAGGCCGCGCCCATCGTCCGTGTACGGGACAGCCTGCAGAACCTGCGTATCACGGAAGCCATCGTCGAGGCCGCTCGAAGCGGATCGATCGTTGATGCTGCCCCGGTCTGATTCCATCGGAGTTCAATCCTTTCGATAAACGGAGCACTCGTGAAAAAGATCCTGATGCTGCATGGCATCAATCACAACATGTTCGGCAAGCGTGACCCGGCCCAGTACGGCACCGTGACGCTGGCCGAGATCGATGGCCAGTTGCAGTCGCTTGGCAAGGAGCTGGGGGTCGAAGTGGAGTCGTACCAGACCAACAGCGAAGGCGACATGTGTCTACGCATTCACCAGGCCTTCACCGACAACGTCGATGCCGTGCTCATCAATGCCGGTGCCTGGACTCACTACAGCTACGGTATCCGCGACGCGCTGGCGATCCTGACCGTGCCTGTCGTCGAGATACACATGTCGAACATTCATGCGCGTGAGGCTTTCCGTCATCAGTCCGTGTTTGCCGAGATCGTCAAGGGGCAGATTTGCGGCTTTGGCGTCGACAGCTATCTGCTTGGTTTGAGAGCCGCGGTCGCTGCAATCAACTAGCAGACGGAAACGCGGCCAATAAATGCAATGAAAACAACTATTCAGGTCTGGAGGCGTTAAATGAAGTGGAGTAAGCAGCTCAAGAGTCTGATGTTGGCGGGCATCGCGATCAACGGCGTGTCGGCTTTCGCGCAAAGCAGCGTCACGCTGTACGGCATGGTCGACGATGCGCTGGTCTACGTGAATAACCAGAAGGGCCATGCGAACTGGTATCTGCGTCAGGGCAACCTGTACGCGTCGAAGTGGGGCCTGCGCGGCGCCGAGGACATCGGCGGCGGCACCAAGGTCATCTTCGACCTGCAGAACGGCTTCGACCTGAATACCGGCGCGCTGTCGTCGTCCACGCAGATCTTCAACCGCCAGGCCTACGTCGGTGTGCAGAACAACACCTACGGCACGTTCACGGCGGGCCGCCAGTACACGCCGTACTACCAGTTCGTCGGGCCGCTGGCCTCGAGCAACTGGCTGACCGGCGCGACCGGCGCACACCCGGGCGATATCGACGGCCTTGATACGACGATCCGGATCAACAACGCGATGGTCTACTCGACGCCGATCTGGAACGGCCTCCAGGCCAGCGCGATGTACGCGCTCGGCGGCATTGCCGGGCGCACCGGCGCAGGCCAGACGATCAGCGGCGCGCTGCGCTACTCGAACGGTCCGCTCGGTGTGGCCGCGGGCTACCTGAAGCTGGACAACGCGCAGACCAACCTGCCGCTGGCGCCGACCGCCACGGCGGCGTTCGACCCGGCCTCGACGGGCAGCTTCGGCGCTTCGGCGCTGAACAACGGCTACCTGACCGCGGCGTCGGTCGAGCACGCGTCGGTGGCCGGCAACTACACGCTGGGCGACCTGATGCTGGGCCTGAACTATTCGAACGTCAAATACGTGCCGAATGCCCGCTCGATCTTCACCAATACGGCGGTCTTCAACACGTATGCGGCGCTGGCGGTGTACCGCTTCACGCCGGCCTTCGATGTGGCCGGCGCGTTCGCCTACACGCTGGCCTCGAAGGCGAACGGCATCAACGACGCGGCGCATTACCAGCAGTACTCGCTGAAGGAGGCCTACCACCTCTCGAAGCGCACCACGCTCTACGCGCTGCAGGCGTACCAGCACGCCAGCGGCCAGACGCTTGGCATCAAGGGCGCGGGCAACATCATCAATGCCGCCCCGGCAGTCGGCGACTCGCAGAACTCGACGCCTTCGTCGACGAACGGGCAGTTCGTCGGCATGGTGGGTATGGCGTTCACGTTCTAGCACGGACGCAATCGGGGATGCGGTCGCGCTGGCCGCATCCGAAGGGTCTGCAACCAGACGGTTGCAACCTGTATTTCCGGCGCTGCGACGCGCTGCGCGTTCCCGGTGCGCGGCGCATCTGAACTGACTAGACTTTGTAGACGAACGCTGGGCGCCCTCAAGCCCGGCGCGCCGGCAAGTCGGCAAGTCGGCTGGCGGACAGACCGGATGGAACGATGTTCGAGGAGTGTCACTCATGATCCAACCCTGCATTATCTCGGTCGCTATTACCGGTTCGGTGCCCCGCAAGAAAGACAACCCGGCCGTGCCGATCACCATTTCCGAACAGGTCGAAAGCACGCACGAGGCGTACGAGGCCGGCGCATCGCTCGTTCACCTGCATGTGCGTGACGAACAGGAGAACTCCAGTTCCGACCGGTCGAGCTTTGCGGCGCTTCAGGAGGGCATCCGCAAGCATTGCCCCGACATCATCATCCAGTTTTCGACCGGCGGCCGAGGTCGCTCGTTCGAGCAGCGCGGCGCCATGCTCGACCTGCGCCCGGATATGGCGTCGCTTGCCACGGGCTCGGTCAATTTCCCGACTACCGTCTATGAGAATCCGCCAGACTTCGTGCGCTCGCTCGCGAAGATGATGCTCGATTTCGACGTCAAGCCGGAAATCGAAATCTTCGATCTTGCGATGCTGTACAGCACGGTGGACCTCGTGCAGCAAGGGTTGCTTAAATCGCCCGTGCACGTCCAGTTCGTCATGGGCGTGAAGAACGCGCTTCCGGCGCGGCGCGAGATTCTCGAATTCGAAGTGCAGCAACTCAACGCCCTGTTGCCGGATGCAAGCTGGACTGCCGCAGGCATCGGGCGGCATCAGCTTGAAGTGAATCACTGGACGCTCCAGATGGGCGGCCACTGCCGCACGGGGCTCGAGGACAATGTGCGCTGGGACAAGGACACGCTGGCGAAGAGCAACGCGCAACTGGTCTCGCGGGTCGCATCATTGTGCGGCGAGTATGGGCGGGAGGTGGCAAGCGCGGCCAGGGCACGCGAGATCCTGGGTCTGCTGCCTTTATGACGCGACGGGTTGCCGCAGCGGCGCGACCCGGGCGCGGCGGCTGGAGTGAACCGTGCCCGCGCGGCGGCGGGCACGCAGACATCATGCGGGGCTTCGATAACGTAAGACGGAACCACAATCATGCGCCGAACCATTGCAACCGTATCGCTTAGCGGGACGCTGCCCGAAAAGCTGGAGGCCATTGCGGCCGCGCGTTTCGACGGAATCGAACTGTTCGAAAACGACTTCATCAATTACAAGGGCTCCGCGGCGGACGTGCGGGCCATGGTGGCCGACCTCGGCCTGACCATCGACCTGTATCAGCCATTCCGCGATTTCGAAGGGATGCCCGATGCGCAGTTCCGGCGCTCGCTCGAGCGGGCCGAGCGCAAGTTCGACCTCATGCAGGAACTGGACGTGCCGATGATGCTGTGTTGCTCGAACACGTCGCCGCTCGTCATCGACGACAGGGAGCTTGCGGCCGCACAGTTGCACGAGCTTGCCGAGCGCGCGGCAAAGCGCAATCTCAGGGTAGGGTTCGAAGCGCTGGCGTGGGGGCGTGCGACCAACCTCTACGGCGAAGCGTGGGAGATTGTGCGGCGCGCCGGGCATCCGCACCTTGGGTTGATTCTCGACAGCTTCCACACGCTATCGTTGAACGATGACCCGTCGGGTATCGCGGACATCCCGGGGGACAAGATCTTCTACCTGCAGATGGCCGACGCGCCGCTATTGTCGATGGACGTGCTGCAGTGGGCGAGACACTACCGGTCTTTTCCAGGCCAGGGTCAGTTCGATCTGGAAAACTTCTTCGAGAAGGTGCTGCTGGCGGGTTATACCGGGCCGCTGTCGCTGGAGATCTTCAACGATGTATTTCGCGAGACGCCCAATCGGCGCATCGCGGTGGATGCGATGCGCTCGCTGCTGTATCTGGAAAGCCAGGTGCGCCTGAAGTTGCAGCGGCCGGCGCAGGAGCAGAAGAATACGGAATTCGCGACGCGGTGCGAGCGCGTGCTGCAACGCGTCGAACTGTCGAGTCCGCCGCCCGTGCCCGATATCGCGGGACTGTCCTACATCGAGTTCGCCGCGGACGAAGCGTCTGCCGAAACGTTTGGCATGCTGTTGCGTCGACTCGGCTTTCGTCGCGCCGGCAAGCATCGCTCGAAGGCCGTCGTGCTGTACCGGCAGGGTGACATCAACCTGATTGTCAACGCGCAAGCGAACTCGTTTGCGCGACGGCGCTTCGAAGAACACGGCCTGTCGGTATGTGCGCTCGCAGTGCACACGACCGATCCGGCACGCGCGGTGGGCCGCGCCAACGCGATGCATGCGAAGCGGTATGACGGACCGCTCGGGCCGCATGAACAGCAGGTCCCCGCGATCATCTCACCCGGCGGCAGTTTGATCAGCTTCGTGTCGTCCGCGCTCGGAGCGGATGGCCTGTACGAAGCCGACTTTGTGCTGGAGGACGAGCCCAACGGTGCCGCAGCGAGCGCAGGGCTGAAGCGCATCGATCATGTGGCGCTCGGCCTCGCTGTCGATCAGCTGGATACCTGGGTCCTGTTTGCTCGCGCGGTGCTTGGCCTCGAGCCGGGCGAGAGCCTCGAGCTGGCTGACCCGTTTGGCCTTGTCCGTAGCCGCGGCGTGTCCAACGCGGACCGGAGCGTGCGTCTGGTGCTCAACGTCTCCTTGAGCCAGAGGACACGCACGGCGCGCACCGTGAGCGCCGGTGGCGGAGTGACGGTGCATCACATTGCGCTCAGCTGCGACGACATCTTCGAGGCGGTCGCGCGCCTGAAGTCCAACGGCGTGCGTTTCGTGCCGATTTCGGGGAACTACTACGACGACCTGGTCACGCGCTTCGACATCGACGATGATCTGCTCGCGCGTCTACGCCACGCGGGCGTGCTGTTCGACCGCACTGCGAACGGCGATTATTTCCATATCTACACGGAAAGTGTCGACGACGGTCTGTTCTTCGAGGTCGTTCAGCGCGTGAACGAGTACGACGCCTACGGTGCGCTCAACGCGCCCGCGCGGATGGCTTCGCAGGCTCAGGGGAACTGATTTGATGTCAGGTTCGGCGCGCAGGTATTGACCTGCGCGCGCGAATGTCGCCTGCATCAGAGGATCACATACACCTTGCGCATGGCGGCATCCACTTCCCACAGTCCTTCCGTGTTGGCTTCGAAGAACAAGGTATCGCCGGCCGAAAAGTGAACCGTCTTTTCGCCATCGGGCGTGAAGCGGCCGGAGCCAGCCAGAAAGTGCATGACTTCGGCCTGCTTGACAGAGCGCCGATAGGTGCCGGCGCTGCATTGGAAGATACCGGTATCGATCCCCTCGCGGCCTTCGATCACACGCTGAACCCCTGACACCTTGACGGCGGGTGCACCCGGAAGGCCGGCCGTGCCCCAGTCTTCGAGACCTTCCAGGTTGACGCTTTGTTGGATTTGCTGGACCTTCACGAGTCTGTTCCCTGGGGAGGGTTAGCGGATCCGCCTTGAGGGGCGGCTTCGACCGTGCGTTCGATCTTGCCAAGCCGGACCACGGTTACGCCCGGGCGCAATTGTCTGAGCGAAGGCATCACGAGCACGCAGTTGTCATAGGGCGTGCGCACAGGTTGTCCGTTCGACCACCCGATGACGGTGCCAGCCTCGGCGATGGTTTCGAGCCCTGTGAACGGCTGCGCAAAGGCGAAATCGAGGCTGGTCGCAACCACGGGCTCGGTCACGCGCACCACCCGCATGGCGGGCGGCAAGGGGGCGATCCAGCCCTGCGGCAGATCTGTCTCGTCAACGATGCCCGCCAGCAGCAGAAAGCGCGCAGTCGCGTCTCTTGCGACATCGACGGCACGCTGTTCCCAGTGTTGTCCGCATTCGATGAGCAGTGCGTTCTTCGGGCTGCTGCCCGCGCCAAACCCTTCGTAATCGCGCATCCTGCGACCTTCCGGATGGCCCTCGTCGCAGATCACCGTAGCGGGTGTGCCGAGGCGCAACGCCAGATCGATGCCTTTCTGCAACGGACCGGAGACGATCAACGGCGCGCTTTTCTCGTGCATCGAGTGCAGGTCGAGGAGGGCATCAACCGTATCGATGACGGGCCGCATCTCTCGCGCGCGGCTGAGTTCGGAGGACGTGCGCGAGGTATCGTCGAGGATCGCGGCGGTCCAGACCCGGTTGAAATCCTGATCGACGAAACGCGATGCGTCGGGCTTCGCTGGATCGAACGACAAGTACGCGGCGACATTGGCAAAGGACAGCGTGAGCTTGCCGCGACGAGGCCGCAATCGATGGCGCAGCAGTTCGTCCACCACGATCGCGCCGCACACTTCGTTGCCGTGCGTGAGTGCATTGATCATCACGTGCGGCCCCCGCACGTCGGAGTCGAACGTATGAACATAGGGCACGCCGCAGTCGGACTGCTCGTGCGCGGAGATGTCGGGGAACCGGACTTCGATGGGATAGGCGTCGCCTGTCATGCCAGATTCCCCTGACAGAGGTACTTGATCGACAGGTAGTCGTCGAGGCCGTAGCGGGATCCTTCGCGGCCATAGCCGGAGTCTTTCACACCGCCGAACGGTGCGGCTTCGCTCGCTACCGCGCCCTCGTTGATGCCGACGATGCCGGCTTCCAGCGCTCGCGACACCCGATCGATCCGCCTCGCGTTTTCGCTGTAGAAGTACGACGCCAGCCCGAACGAGGTGTTGTTGGCCGCGGCGACGGCTTCGGCTTCGCTTTCGAAGCGGAAGAGCGGCACGACCGGCCCGAAGGTCTCCTCGGCGTTCAATAGCATGTTGGGCTTCGCATCGGCGAGCACGGTCGGCGCATAGTAGTTCGGGCCCAGTTCCGTGAGGCGCTTGCCACCCGTCACGATACGGGCGCCGTGCGAGAGGGCGTCATCCACATGGCGGGCGATCTTGTCGATCGCGCGCGTGTTGATCATCGGACCGATCTGCGCGTGCGGGTCGGTCGCGGGCGCCACTTTCAGCGCGGCGACGCGTTCGCCCAGGAGCGCGGCAAAGCGTTTGTAGACACCGGCCTGAACATACACCCGATTGGGACAGACGCAGGTCTGCCCACCGTTGCGGAATTTGGAGGCGAGCAGGCCCGTCACGGCAGCATCGAGGTCGGCGTCGTCGAACACGATGAAGGGCGCGTTGCCGCCGAGTTCCAGCGACAGCTTCTTGAGCGTATCCGCCGATTCGCGCGCGAGGTACTTGCCGACCGCGGTCGAACCGGTGAAGGTGATCTTGCGCACGCGCGCATCGTGCAGCCAGTCGGCGACGGTCGCGACCGCATGTTCGCGTGACGCCGTAATCAGGTTCAGCACGCCCGCGGGCACACCCGCTTCGTGCGCGAGCATGACGAGCGCGGACGCTGTCAGCGGCGTGTCTTCGGCAGGCTTGGCGACGACCGTGCAACCCGTCGCGAGAGCCGGCGCGATCTTGCGGGCGATCATGGCGAGCGGGAAATTCCATGGCGTGATCGCAGCGACGATACCGACCGGCTCCTTGACGGCCATCATGCGTTTGCCGCGCTGTTGCTGCGGAATGATGTCGCCATAGATGCGCGTGGCTTCTTCCGCGAACCACGCGACGTAGGACGCACCGTACGCGACTTCGCCACGCCCTTCGGCAAGCGGCTTGCCCTGTTCGAGCGAGATCAGCGCGCCCAGCGTGTCCTGATTCGCGAGCATCAGATCGTGCCAGCGGCGCAGGATGGCCGCGCGCTCTTTCGGCAGCGTGTCGCGCCATCCGGGAAAGGCGCGGGCGGCGGCGTCGGTGGCGGCGCGGGCGTCGGCCTCGCTGCTATCCGCGACCTGGGCGATGGTTTTGCCGGTCGCCGGGTCGGTGACCGCAAAGCGCTCGCCATTGCTGGCGGGTGTCCATCGGCCGTCGAGGAAGTTGTCGGAACGGATGAGTTCGTCCAGTTCGAATCTGCGTGTCATTGCATCGCTCCTTTGTTGCGGGCGTGGCGGGTATTGCTGGCGTGACTGGTATTGCCGGTGTTACAGGAGGCGTTGTGCAATCGCCTCGCCGACCTGGGTCGTGCTGGCGTGGCCGCCCAGATCGCCGGTACGTGGCCCCTCTTTCAGCGTCGCTTCGATGGCGGCGAGAATCGCATCGTGCGCGTCGCGCTCCCTGCCTTCGTGGTGGCCGAGGAAGTCCAGCATCATCGCGGCCGACCAGATCATCGCAATCGGATTGGCGATGTTCTTGCCCGCGATGTCGGGCGCCGAGCCGTGCACGGGTTCGAAGAGCGACGGAAACCGGCGGTCGGGATTCAGGTTGGCCGACGGCGCAAGACCGATCGTGCCCGTACACGCAGGCCCGAGGTCGGACAGGATGTCGCCGAACAGATTGGTGGCGACGACGACATCGAAGCGGTCGGGGTTCAGCACGAAGCGCGCGCAGAGAATGTCGATGTGCTGCTTGTCCCAGCTGACGTGGGGATACTGCGCCGCGACTTCTTCCGCACGCTTGTCCCACCACGGCATGCTGATTGCGATGCCGTTGCTCTTCGTCGCGACCGTGATTTTCTTGCGGTCCCGGCGTTGGGCGAGATCGAACGCGAACTTCAGCACGCGCTCGCTGCCATGGCGCGTAAAGATGGATTCCTGTACGACGAATTCCCGCTCGGTGCCCTCGAACATCACGCCGCCGACCGACGAATACTCGCCTTCGGTGTTCTCACGCACGATCCAGAAGTCGATGTCGCCAGCGCGGCGCCCGGCGAGCGGAGAGGGGACGCCTTCAAAGAGACGCGCCGGACGCAGATTGATGTACTGGTCGAACTCGCGCCGGAATTTGAGGAGCGAGCCCCACAGCGAGATGTGATCCGGCACCTTCGCAGGCCAGCCCGCGGCGCCGAACAGAATGGCGTCGCAGTCTGACAGTTGCGCCTTCCAGTCGTCCGGCATCATCTGGCCATGCTTTTCGTAGTAGTCGCAGCTGGCCCACTCGATGTGCCGGTAATCGAGCTCGATGCCGAAGCGTTTGCACGCAGCGTCGAGCACGCGCAAACCCTCTGGCATGACTTCTACGCCGATGCCATCGCCTGGTATCACTGCGATCCTGTATTTGCTGGTCATGTCGTCCTCTCTCCCTGAATACATGCGAATAACACTGCCCATTTTATTCCCATGGAAACGGCTTAAAATGAGTCTTTTGGTTAATCCACCATGCACGATTCGTGCATAAAGATATCCGCCGATGAACGCGCCTCGAACGCCAGAACTCGATGACCTGCGCGTGTTCTGCATGGTCGCACGCAAATCCAGCTTTAGCGCGGCGGCGGAAGCGCTCGCGGTATCGCCGGCGTATGTGAGCAAGCGCGTGGGCGTACTGGAAGCGAGCCTCGGCACGCGGCTCCTGCATCGCTCGACGCGACGCGTGGCGATCACCGAGGCCGGCGAGCGGGTCTACGCATGGGCCGAAAAAATTCTCGACAACGTCGACCAGCTCGTCGAGGACGTCTCGACGACGCGCCGCATTCCGCGCGGCACGCTGCGTGTGTCCAGCAGCTTCGGCTTTGGCCGGCATTTCGTTGCGCCCGCGCTCGCGCAGTTCTCCGACCGCTATCCGCAGATCAGTGTGCGGCTGGATCTGTTCGACCGGCTGGTGGACGTGGCTGGCGAAGGTTTCGATCTGGACATCCGCATCGGCGACGAGATTGCCTCGCATCTGATCGCACGGCGGCTCGCTTTCAACCATCGCGTGCTGTGCGCGTCGCCGGAGTATCTGGCGCGTCACGGCGCGCCGAAGCAGGTCACCGATCTGCCGTCGCATTCGTGTCTCGCGATCAAGGAGCGCGACCATCCGTTCGGGCTGTGGCGGCTCGATGTGCGGGGCGAACCGGTTTCCGTGAAGGTGACCGGGCCTTTGTCCACGAATCATGGTGAAGTGGCCGTGCAATGGGCGCTCGCCGGACGCGGCATCGTCCTGCGTTCGATGTGGGATGTCAGGCCGTTGCTCGAAAGCGGGCAGTTGCAGCAGGTCCTGCCCGATGTCACGCAGCCCGCCAACATCTGGGCGGTGTATCCGGCGCGCCTCGCCCAGTCGGCGAAAGTGCGTGTGTGCGTTGACTTCCTGTGCGAGGCGTTCGTGCAGACGGGTCTCGCCGTGGGCGCCGAGGCGGATGCGTCGCGTTAGCCCTGGTGCGGCGAAAAGAGGATTTCCAGCGGATAGTGATTCTTCACGAACGGCGATTTGATGATCACGTAGCTGAAGTACTTTTCGATGCCGATATCGCGCTCGAGCAAACCTTCGATCACGCTCTGATAGTGGCTCACACTGCGGGTGACGAACTTGAGCAGGTAGTCGTAGCCGCCGCTCGCGAGATGGCATTCAATGATCTCGTCGACGTCGCGAATGGCGGCGACGAACTTGATGAAATCTTCGCGACGATGGTCCGCGAGCGTGACTTCCGTGAAGACGATTTGCACGTCGCCGAGCTTCTCCAACTGGATCTGCGCGCCATATCCGACGATATAGCCCGCTTTCTCCAGACGCTTGACGCGGATGAGGCAGGGGCTGGGCGACAGCCCCACCGCGTCGGCAAGCTCGACGTTCGTTATGCGGCCTTTCTTTTGAAGTTGGGAAAGGATACGCAGATCAATCCGGTCAAGCTTGCAGTCGCTGCTCATTGTCACGTGGTCGCTCGGGCCGTCGGCCGCTTCGTGTCTAGGTGAACTCTACTTTAGCATGCGATGACACCGGCTCTACGGTCCAGCGCGGCCCTTACATCGGGTGCTGCGAGGACGTCGTCGAGGGTCTTTTCGAGGCGTTCGAACAGCAGATCGAACTCGGCCGCCGTATAGGACAACGCAGGCGCAAAGCCGAGAATGTTGTCCCCGAATGCACGGAACACGAGCTTGTTGCGGTAGGCCGCGCTGGCGATCCGGTCGGACAGTTTCAGCGATGGATCGAAGCCCGTCTTGCTGTCCTTGTCGGACACCAGTTCGAGCGCGCCGAGCAGGCCGCGATGACGTGAGTCGCCGACGAGCGGATGCGCGAGCAGCGCATCGAGTCCGTGGGCGAAGCGCGGTGCGAGCGCGGCAGCGTTCGCGAGCAGGCCGCCTTCGTGATAAAGCCGCATGACTTCGAGGCCGATCGCCGCGCTGACCGGATGAGCCGAGTACGTGTGGCCATGACCGACGATGGCGCCAGGATCGGCGTCGGCGATGCCTTCGTAGATCTCGTGCGACATCAGCACGGCGCCCATCGGCGCGTATCCGGAGGTCAGCCCCTTGGCGACCGTCATCAGATCGGGTTCGACGTTTTCCGCGGCGCACGCGAAGAGCGGCCCCGTGCGGCCGAAGCCCGTGATGACCTCGTCGGCGACGAACAGGATGCCGAGTTTTCGGCACGCGTCGCGCATGGCTTTCAACCAGCCGACCGGCGGCACGATCACGCCGCCCGAGCCCTGAATGGGCTCGCAAAAGAACGCCGCCACGTTATCGGCACCGAGCGCCGCGACCTTTGCTTCGAGCGCGGCGACCGAGGCGGCGATCAGCGCGCTGTCGTCCGCGAACTCGCTGCGGTATGCATACGGCGACGGGATGTGATGCTGGGTCGGCAGCGGCACGTCGAAATTGTGATGAAACGCGGGCAGCGCGGTCAGCCCCGAGCCGAGCGCCGACGAACCGTGATAGCCGCGCTGCAGCGCGATGAAATGCTTCTTCGACGGTCTGCCGGTGGCATTGAAATAGTGTGTGATGAAGCGCAACGCGGAATCGACGGCGTCCGAGCCGCCGAGCGTGAAGTACACGTGCTGCAACGAAGCGGGCGACAGCTCGACCAGCTTCGCTGCGAGTTCGATCGCCGGTGCCGAGCCGAAGTGAAAGTAGCCTGTCGCGTAGGGCAACCTGTTCATTTGTGCCGTCGCGGCTTCGACGATGCTCTGCTGGCCGTAGCCGACATTCACGCACCAGAGCCCCGAGAAAGCATCGAGTACTTCGTTGCCGTCTGCGTCACGCAGGAACGAGCCGGAGGCGGATTCGAGAACGGTGACGCCGCGCGCTTCGTGCGTGCGGTAGTTGATGACGGGATGAATCAGGTGCCGGCGATCGGCTTCGATGAGTGAGGAGTTCGGCATGGTGGCTTCTCGTGCGGGTGGGCTGTCGACGGGTTCATACTACCGACCCATCGCCTTCACACGTTGCGCTAAAAAAACCGCTGAAAAGCGCATGCCACGCGTTTTGCTGCACTCGCGCAGCATTTTCTGCCGCGTGCTTCAGGTGCTTCTCAGGGACCTGAAGCACCTTGCCACCGCATTTCAGTAGCCCTGACTCCGGTCGATCTGGCCCAGCATCGGCAGTCCGGCGCGGTGCCGGCGCAGATTGTCGAGCACGACTTCGACCGCCGTTTCGGGGCGCGTGGCACTCGCGATGTGGGGCGTGATGCGCACGCGCGGGTGCGTCCACAGCGGATGGTCGGCGGGCAGTGGTTCGGGATCGGTCACGTCGAGAATCGCGTTCTGCAATTGCCCACTATGCAGCGCCCCGAGCAGGGCGGCATGATCCAGATGCGGACCGCGTCCGGTCTGGATCAGCGACGCGCCGCGCGGCAGCGTGGCGAACAGCTGCGCATTCAGGATGCCACGCGTGGCGGGCGTGAGCGGCAGCAGGCAGATCAGGATGTCGGTGCGGGCGAGAAACGCGTCGAGGGTCTCCATGCCTGCATGGCATTCGACGCCTTCGATGTCGCGCGGCGAGCGGCTCCAGCCCGCGCATGCGAAGTTGAACAGACGCAGCCGTTCGAGCACGGCCGTACCGAGCACGCCGAGCCCGAGCACGCCGACACGCCGCGAGGATGCGGCGCGCACGGGCAGCTCTTTCCACGTTTTGTCCTGCTGCTGAAGACGGTAATCGAACAGGTCGCGGTGCACGGTCAGGACGGCCTGTGTGACGTATTCGACCATGCCCTCGACGATCCCCGGTTCGATCATCCGCACCACCGGCACGTGCGACGGGACGCTCGACAGATCGAACTGATCGACACCTGCGCCGACTGAAAACACCACTTCGAGGTTGGGCAGCGTGCGCGCGGGGTCCTCGGGCGGCTGCCAGGCGGCGAGATAGCGGATTTCGGCAGGGTCGCCGACATTCGGCCAGAGACGGAAGGACAGTTCTGGCGCACGTTGCGCGAACAGTTTCGCCCACTGTTCGCCGCGCGCCGGATCGGCCTTGTAGAGGAATGCCATGGGATCAGCAGATAGCCTGGTTGATGATGCCGTACTGGCGGAAATCGGGATCGTCGGGATGGGTTTCGGACCCGTTGCGTACCATCTTGATGACGGTGTCTACGCGCAGCAGCCCGAGTTCCTCGAGCCAGCCGGTCAGGCCACAATCGCCGGGCACATCGATCCTGACGAACATGCCCGCGTTCAATGCAAGCCAGTGACTGATCAGCGCCCTCGCACGCGACGCATCGGCGCAAGCCGGCGCCACCACAGGGCCAATGGCATGCCCGCGGCCGAAGCGGCGGAACACCGCGAAGCCGATGAGTTCGCCATCGCGGTCGAGCGCAATACCGTCGGCGGTTTCCATCAGCGCGGGCAGGATCGCGCTGCGGTCCAGCCCGCTTGCCCGCGACGCCAGTTCGATGAGACGCGGCATGTCGCTCGCGCCGAGCGGCCGGAGACGCTCACCCGGCGGCAGGGAGACGAGCGGCGGCTGGAAGGCCGCGCCTTGATGCTGGTCGAGTGTGCCGACGGCTCGAAAGCCCAGCTTTTCATAGAGCGGCTGCCCGGCGGGTGTTGCGTGCAGAAAGGTGATGCGCGGGCCGAGTTCTTCGAGCAGGCTTTCCATCAGCTTTTTGCCGACGCCCTGCCCCTGGTGCGCCGGGGACACGATGACCATCCCGAGCGACGCTGTCTCGTCACCGTACTTCCAGCACAGCGCAGTGCCGATCACGCTGCCCGCCTGTTCAGCGACGAACCCGGTGCCGGCCTCTGCGACGAAGCGCCAGTCATCCACGCGATGCGGCCATTTGAGCTCGACCGTGAGCGCGTGCGCGGCCGCAAGGTCGTCGCTGGTGAAGCGTCTGTAGGTTATTGGAGCGGACACGCCTGACCCCTCGATGGCTGGAACGGCTCCACTCTGTCACCCGGCGCGCGGCGTGACTAGGACGATCTTTCTATCGCCTGTCACCTGCGGCCGGAAACGCGAAATCGATGCAAAACGTGTTGTTCGGGCCACCCATGACGCGTGCGATGTGCTGAACGCGGATTTTTGTCGGCGAAATATGCTGGGTGAACAGTCCTACGATCCTGTCATGCCGATCACGTTGCTTCCGTACACGTTCCCGATCGGCCTGCCAGCGAGGACCTTCTCTTATGGACAGCTTCAATCCGGCCGACATCGTCGTTCGAGGTGGGCATTTCATCGGCGGTGACTATGTCGACGAATCCGGGGGCGGTATCGATGTCCTCCGCCCGTCCGACGGCGTTGCCTACGCGGCCGTGCCGTGCGGCGATGCCGCGCTGGTCGACCGGGCTGTCGGCAACGCGTGGCACGCGTTCCGCACGAGCGGCTGGGGGCGCATGGCGCCGCGCGAGCGGGCCAGGATCCTGCGCCGTTTCGCCGATCTCGTCGCCGCGGATGCGGCGACGCTGGGTCCGCTGGAGGCGCTCGGCTCGACCCGTCCCGTGCGCGATGCCATTGCATGGGACGTGCCGTTCACCGCAGAAGGCATCCGCTTCTACGCCGAATTCGCGGATAAGGTGGGGGGCGACGTCACTGCTACCGATCACGATCATCTCGGTATGACGATTGCCGAGCCTTACGGCGTGGTCGGCGCGATTGCACCGTGGAATTTTCCGCTGGTGATGGCGTCCTGGAAGATTGCGCCCGCGCTGGCCGCGGGCAACGCAATCGTGCTCAAGCCGTCGGAGATGACCCCGTTCTCCGTGCTGCGTCTCGCCGAACTCGCGGTGCAGGCGGGCGTGCCGGCCGGCATCTTCAACGTCGTGCAGGGCGATGGCCGCACAACCGGCGATGCGCTTGTGCGTCATCCGTTGGTCGGCAAGGTCACCTTCACCGGGTCGACCCGAACCGGTGCGGCGATCATGGCCGCCTGCGCGCAGACCGGAACGAAACCCGTCACGCTGGAGCTGGGCGGAAAGAGTCCGCAGATCGTGTTCGCCGATGCCCCGCGCCTCGACGACGTCGCTCGCCGCATCGCAGCGGCGATTACGACCAATGCGGGCCAGGTGTGCGTGGCGGGCTCGCGCCTGCTGGTGGAACGCAGTATCGCGGAGCCGCTCGCTGAGCGCATCGAGCGGATTTTTGCCGGGCTGAAGCCCGGAGCGACCTGGCAGGCCGGCACGACGCTGCCACCCATCATTTCCGAAACCCAGGCGGCCCGCATCGACGCGATCGTCGGGCGCACGCTCGATTCGGGCGCGACGCTGCGCTACGGCGGCCAGCGCGCCGACGGCGCTACCCCTGGCGCCTTCTACATGCCGACCTTGCTGGCCGGCGTCACGCGGGAAGCCGAGGCGGTGCGCGAAGAAGTGTTCGGGCCTGTCCTGACCCTGCAGACGTTCGACACGGAAGAAGAAGCGCTCGAACTCGCCCAGCATCCGGAATACGGCCTTGCGGCCGGGGTGCATACATCGGATCTCGGCCGGGCGCTGCGCTTCGTGCGCGGGCTGGAGGCCGGCACGGTGTGGGTCAACCGTTACGGCCGCAGCGCCGACTTCATGATCCCGACGGGAGGCTACAAGCGCTCCGGCATCGGCAAGGACCTGGGCAAACAGGCTTACGAAGCGAACCTGCGCTTCAAGAGCGTACTGATCGATCTTCACGGCTGACGAGGATGTTGCGGCGCGTCAGCGAACAGCCGTTCCGGGCGCCGCAGACTCTGCTGTCAGATGGCATCAAAACGCGTGCTTTGTGTTATTCGCGGCGCCCTAATCAGAGACATCTTTGTTTTTGCGCTGATTAAATCTTCTGCAGGCACACGCCTTTGTCAACGCAACCGGATGGCATCAGCCATTCACCACCACGACAGGACTGACCACCATGATCGAGTTCGAGCCGAAATACATTACCTTCGACTGCTACGGCACCCTCACCAGATTCCGCATGGCGGACATGACGCGCGAAATGTACGGCGACGAATTGAGTACCGAGGACCTCGAAAAACTGGTCACGTTCTTCGCGGGCTATCGCCGTGACGAAGTGCTCGGTGCATGGAAACCGTATCGCGATGTCGTCGTCAATGCATTCGAGCGTGCCTGCAAGCGCGTGGGCGTGAAGTTCGACGAAGCACGCGCCGAAAAGATCTATACCGCAGTGCCGACGTGGGGCCCGCATCCGGACGTGCCGGAAGGCTTGTCGCGCCTGGCGAAGAAGTACAAGCTGGTGATCCTGTCGAACGCCTCGAACGACCAGATCCAGAGCAACGTCGACAAGCTCGGCGCACCGTTCCATGCCGTGTTCACGGCGCAGCAGGCGCAGTCGTACAAGCCGCGCATGCAGGGCTTCGAATACATGTTCGACCAGCTCAACTGCAATCCGGAAGACGTGCTGCACGTCTCGTCGAGCCTGCGCTACGACCTGATGACGGCGCACGATCTCGGCATCAGACACAAGGCTTTCGTCAATCGCGGCCACGAACCGTCAACGCCGTACTATCAGTATTACGAAGTCAACGACATTCCGCATCTGGCGGCCGAACTCGGCCTGTAATCACGACGGGTCGCCGCAGGCGGCGGCCCTGGATACGTCATCGCCCACTCTCAGGACGCATCGGATGAAGCTCGATTCCTACTGGCTCGATACCGCACCGCCCCTGCTGTCGGCGAGTGAAGGTCCGGTCGACGGCCAGACCGACGTTGCCGTGATCGGCGGCGGCTTCACAGGCCTGTCGGCGGCGCAGGCACTGGCCAGCCGGGGCGCCTCCGTGACGGTGCTCGATGCCGGACGGATCGGCGGCGGCGCCTCCGGCCGCAACGGCGGACAGGTCAATACCGGCGTCGCGCAGGATTTCGCGGCGCTCGTTGGGCAACTGGGACTGGAACGTGCGCGAGGCTGTTATCTCGCGTATGCGGCGGCGGTCGATACCGTCGAGCGGCTGATTCGCGAAGAGGGCATCGACTGCAACTATCTGGCGTCGGGAAAGCTGAAGCTCGCGTCGAAGCCGCATCACTTCGACCACCTTGCGAAAACCGCGGAGCTGATTCGCCGTGAAGTCGATCCCGACATCGACCTCATCGGTCCCGAGCGCATTCGCGACGAAGTGCAGTCCGACAGCTTCCACGGCGGTCTGCTGCAACGGCATGGCGGCCAGATGCACATGGGCAGGTTCGCGGTCGGCCTCGCCGAAGCGGCCGCACGCAAAGGCGCGAGACTTTACGAGCATGCGGCTGTGTCCGCGATCGTCAGGAACGGCCATGGCGGTTACCGCATCGTTTCGGCGCGCGGTGAGTTGCAGGCCAAACAGGTGTTCGTCGCAACCGGCCCGTCGCGGCATGGACCGTTCGGCTGGTTTCGCCGGCGGCTCGCGCCCGTCGGCTCGTTCATCGTCGTCACCGAGCCGCTCGATGCGGCGTTGCTCGCACGCATGTTTCCGAACCGGCGCGCGTACACGACCACGCGTCTGATGCACAACTACTTTCGCGTGACGCCGGATGCGCGCCTGCTGTTCGGCGGCCGGGCACGCTTCACGGCGTCGGAGCAGCCGTCCGACGCGAAGAGCGGACGCATCCTGCAGGAAGGACTGGTTGCATTGTTCCCGCCGCTCGCGTCGGCGCGCATCGACTATTGCTGGGGCGGGCTCGTCGACATGACGGCCGACCGGCTGCCACGCGCTGGCCAGCATGACGGCATCTATTTCTCGATGGGCTACAGCGGGCACGGGACGCAGATGTCGACCCACATGGGGCAGGTGATGGCCGACGTGATCGAAGGTCGGGAAGACGCCAATCCATGGCGCGATCTCAAATGGCCGGCGATACCGGGACACACCGGCAAGCCCTGGTTTCTTCCCATCGTGGGCACGTACTACCGCATCAAAGACGTTTTTTATTGATTCCAATGACTGGCTGACAAAAAGCCACCCCTGCTTACACTCGCGGAGAAGTTCGATGAATAAGGAAGACTCGCAATTTGCTGCTGTTCAGCCCGGTTCCGAACTGGAGCGCCTGACGAAGAAGGGCGCGTCGCGGCGCGAGGTGCTGCGCGCGATGGCGGCCGCGGGCATGATGTCGATGACGGGTGCCGGTCTTTTCGCGGCGAGTGGCGCGGCCCTCGCCCAGGCGAAACCGAAGCAGGGCGGCAAGATCCGGGTGGCGACTCAGTCGGCTTCGGCCGCCGATACGCTCGATCCGGCAAAGGGCGCGCTGGCCACGGACTACGTCCGCTGCAACATGTTCTACAACGGTCTGACCGAACTCGATTCGCATCTCGGCGCGAAGATGGCGCTGGCTGAATCGCTCGAAACGAAGGACGCGACGGTGTGGGTCGTGAAGCTGCGCACAGGGGTGCAGTTCCACGACGGCAAGGCGCTCGCGCCCGCCGACGTCGTCTACTCGATCATGCGGCACAAGGATCCGGCGACCGCCTCGAAAGCGAAGACGCTCGCCGACCAGATCAAGGAAGTCAAGGCGACCGGCCCGAACGAAGTCACGATCACGCTTGAAGGCCCGAACGCCGACCTGCCGGTGATTCTCGCCACCTCGCACTTCCTGATCATCAAGGACGGCACGAAGGACTTCAAGACGGCAGTGGGCACGGGCCCATACAAGGTCAAGGAGTTCTCACCCGGCGTTCATACGGTCGGCGTGAAGAACGAGAAATACTGGAAGCCCGGTCTGCCGCACCTCGACGAAATCGAACTGATCGGCATCGGCGACGAATCGGCACGCGTGAATGCGCTGCTGTCCGGTGACGTCCAGCTCATCAACGCCGTGAGTCCGCGCTCGACGGGCCGTATCAAAGGCACCAGCGGCTTCACCGTGCTGGAGACGAAGACGGGTCAATACACGGACCTCATCGTGCGCGACGAAGGCGGCATTACCGCCAACGCGGATTTCCGCATGGGCATGATGTACCTGCAGGACCGCGAGCAGATGCGCCGCGCGGTGTTCCAGGGGTACGGATCGATCGGCAATGACCAGCCGATCGATCCGACCAACAAGTACTACCTCGCAGGTCTGCCGCAACGCACGTTCGACCCGGACAAGGCGAAGTTCTACTTCCAGAAGGCGAAGGTAGGCAGCGCGCCCGTGCAGATCTTTGCGTCGCCGGCAGCGGACGGCTCCGTCGAAATGGCGATGCTGCTGCAACAGGCTGCGCCGCAGGCGGGCCTGAACCTGCAGGTCACGCGCGTGCCGGCTGACGGCTACTGGTCGAATCACTGGATGAAGCATCCGCTTGGCTACGGCGCGGTGAATGCGCGCCCGAGCGCGGATGTGCTGTTCACCCAGTTCTTCAAGTCCGATGCCCCGTGGAATGAAGCAAACTGGAAGAGTTCGAAGTTCGACCAGATGCTGCTCGCCGCACGTGGCGAACCGGACGATGCGAAGCGCAAGAAGATCTACGGCGACATGCAGGTTCTCGTGCACGAAACGGGCGGTATCGGCATTCCGATGTTCCTGAGCTCGCTCGATGCGCACACGACGAAACTGCAGGGTCTTGGCTCGATTCCGCTGGCCGGCCTGATGGGCTTCACGTTTGCGGAGAACGTCTGGCTCGAAGCCTGACCTGCCGGCTGTTGCCGTGGCCGTGGCCTGAATGAATCTCAGGCCGGCAACCGGCTCACGGTCGATCAGCAGCAACGCGCACGCTGCCATCCCATGAGCGAGCGGTTTTACCCCAGGAGGCAATTTCGATGAAAGCATACGCGCAACGACTCATTGCCGCGCGGCTCGGCCTCGCGCTACTTACGTTGCTGCTGGTGTCGGCGCTGGTGTTCGCCATTACTGGCCTGCTGCCGGGCGACGCCGCCCAGGAGGCGCTCGGCCAGGCCGCCACACCCGAAGCCGTCGCGGCGCTGCGCCATCAGTTCGGACTCGATCAACCCGCGCTGCAACGCTACGTCGAATGGCTTCTGCATATCGTGCGGGGCGACTTCGGCACATCGCTGTCGAACAGCATGCCGGTCAGCCAGCTGATCGCGACGCGTCTGCCGAATTCGCTCGTACTTGCCGGGCTGACGACGCTGGTGTCGGTTCCTGTCGCGCTCGCCATCGGGATCCTGTCGGCGATGTTCCGCGGCTCGCTGCTCGATCGTGCGCTCAATGTGATCACGCTTTCGGCGGTCGCTGTGCCGGAGTTTCTGATTGCCACCATCGCGGTGCTGGTCTTCGCCGTGAAGCTGCGCTGGCTGCCGGCGCTCTCCTATCTGTCGGAAGTATCGTCGTTTGGCGGGCTGCTGCGCATCTATGCGATGCCCGTGATGACGCTGTGCTGCGTGATCGTGGCGCAGATGTCCCGCATGACACGCGCTGCCGTGCTCGATCAGCTCAATTCGTCGTACGTCGAGATGGCGGTGCTGAAGGGCGCTTCGCCGACCCGCGTCGTGTTGCGGCACGTCGTGCCGAACACGATCGGCCCGATCTCCAATGCGGTCGCGCTGAGCCTGTCCTATCTCTTTGGCGGGGTGGTGATCGTCGAGTCGATCTTCAACTATCCCGGCCTTGCCAGCCTGATGGTGGATGCGGTCACGAACCGCGACATGCCGCTCGTTCAGGGGTGCGTCATGGTCTTCTGCGCGGCGTATCTCGCGCTCGTGCTGATCGCAGACCTCTGTCAAATCGTGTCTAACCCGAGGCTGCGTCAACGATGAACCGTCCAGTCAATCCCCCTCTTCCTCACGCCGGTACGGAGATCTACGACGTGTCCCGCGACGATCCCCTCGGCGAAGCGCCCGCAACCGAAGCCGCGACGGCCGCGCCCCGGCTGTTGCAACGGCTGGCGCGACGCCTCTCGGTGCTCGGAATGATCGGCCTCGTGATCGTCGTGTTCTGGCTCGCGGTGGCGTTCATCGGACCGCTTGTCGCGCCGTACAAGGGCGGTGCGCTGACCTCGACGGAGATCTTCGGCACCTATAGCGTGGCGCATCTGCTCGGCACCGACTATCTCGGCCGCGACATGCTGAGCCGGATTCTTTACGGCACGCGCTACACGGTCGGCCTCGCACTGGTCGCGGCGGTGCTGGCCAGCCTGATCGGCACCTGCTTCGGGCTGCTCGCCGCGCTGTCGGCCCGCTGGATCGACGAAGTGCTGAGCCGGCTGTTCGACGCGCTCATTTCCATCCCGAGCAAAGTGCTCGCGCTCGTCGTGATTGCCGCGTTCGGATCGTCGATTCCGATGCTCATGGGAGTCGCCGCGCTGGCCTATATTCCCGGCGCGTTCCGCATTTCGCGCTCGCTCGCGGTGAACCTGATGACGCTGGAGTACGTGCAGGTCGCGCGGGCTCGCGGCGAACGGCTGCCTTACATCGCGCGCGTTGAGCTGCTGCCGAACATGATCCATCCGATGCTGGCCGACTTCGGCCTGCGCTTCGTCTTTATCGTGCTGTTGCTGAGCGGTCTGAGCTTTCTGGGTCTGGGCGTGCAGCCGCCGAACGCGGACTGGGGCTCGCTCGTGCGGGAAAACATCGGTGGCCTGTCGGAAGGCGCGCCGGCGGTGCTGATGCCGGCGGTGGCGATCGCGTCGCTGACCATTGGTGTGAATCTGCTGATCGACAATCTGCGCCGCCGCCACGGTCGCGGACAAGGAGGCGCGCAATGAATGCCGGCAACATGATCGAAGTAAGGGGTCTGCGCGTCGTCGCGGGCGCGGCACCCGACCCGGTTGTCGAAATCGTCAAGGGCGTCGATTTCTCGGTGAAGAAGGGCGAGGTGCTGGCGCTCATCGGCGAGTCGGGTTCGGGCAAGACGACCATCGCGCTGTCGCTGCTGGGCTACGCCCGCGCAGGCTGCTCGATCAGTGGCGGCAGCGTACGGATCGGCGAAATCGATGTGCTGTCGCTGGATCAGGCCGGCCGCCAGGCGTTGCGCGCACGCACAGTCGCCTATGTCGCACAGAGCGCGTCGGCGGCCTTCAATCCCGCGCGAACCATCATGGACCAGGTCGTCGAGCCCGCGCTGCTGCATCGGCTGATGACGCGCGATGTGGCATGCACGAAGGCAATCGCCCTGTTCCGTTCGCTCGCGCTGCCGACCCCTGAAACGATTGGCGAGCGCTACCCGCATCAGGTCTCGGGTGGTCAGCTGCAGCGGCTGATGGCCGCCATGGCGCTCATCACGGACCCGGCGGTCGTCGTGTTCGATGAGCCGACCACCGCGCTCGACGTCACGACCCAGATCGAAGTGCTGGCCGCGTTCAAGCGTGTCATCCGCGAGCTGGGCACGACAGCGGTCTATGTGTCGCACGATCTCGCCGTCGTGGCGCAGATGGCGGACCGTATCGTCGTGCTGAACGGCGGGCTCGTGAAAGAGAACGGCGAGATCGCGCAGGTGCTCGATGCGCCTGTCGATGCGTACACGCGCCAGCTGCTTGCTGCGTCGCGCCATCCCGATGCCCCGGCCGATGCACGCCCGGCCAGTAGCGCTGCTGTACCGCCGCTGCTCGAAATCCGCGGTCTGTCGGCGGGCTATGGCCGGATCGACCGGGCTACCGGCCTGCCGGCCGCACGCATCCTGGACGACGTGAGCCTGTCGATTCCTCGCGGCAGCACGCTGGGCGTGATCGGCGAGTCGGGATCGGGCAAGACCACGCTTGCGCGCGTGATCGCGGGGCTGCTCGGGCGCGCCAGAGGCGAGGTGCTGTTCAACGGCGAACCGCTGCCCGCAGAGCTTTCGCAGCGCACGCACGAGCAGTACCGGCAGATCCAGATCGTGTTCCAGAACGCCGATACCGCGCTGAACCCCAGTCACACGATTGCAGACATCCTTGGCCGGCCGCTTGCGTTCTATCACCGTCTGCGCGGGGCGGCAGCCAGAAAGCGCATGCTGGAACTGCTCGATCTGGTGAAGCTGCCGGCTTCGATCGCTGAACGCAATCCGGCGGGTCTGTCGGGCGGCCAGAAGCAACGGGTCAACTTCGCGCGGGCGCTGGCCGCGGAACCCGCGCTGATTCTCTGCGATGAGGTGACGTCAGCGCTCGATACGGTGGTAGGCGCAGCGATTCTCGACCTGCTGGGCGAACTGCGCCGCGAACTCGGCGTGTCATATATGTTCATCAGCCACGATATCTCCACGGTGCGCGCCATCTGCGACGATGTGATCGTGCTGTACGCCGGGCATCGCGTCGAGGCCGGACAGCGCGATGTGCTCGCCGCGCCGCCGTATCACCCTTACACGGGCTTGCTGGTCAACTCAGTGCCGGCGCTCAGGCCTGGCTGGCTCGACGCGCGCTGCAGCGTCAGCAGCGCTGCTTTGCCACCTCTGAGTGCCAGCGGCGACAGCCCGGAACTGTGCAGCTTCCGCGCGCGTTGTCCGGTGCGCATCGAAGGAAAATGCAACGCCACGGCGCCGTCACTCAAGCGCCTCGAGTCGGGCGCCGAGATTCTTTGTCACCATTCGAGCGAGGAGCTTGACCGTCTCCAGCGTCTGGAGGTGATTCCAGCATGAACGCACGATTCGTTCGGGTGGCGGAGACCGGGCGCAAGACCTTTCCGGTGACCATCGATGGCGTGGTGTGCGAGGCCGCCGAAGGCGACACGCTGATCGTTGCGCTGCTGACCACGGTGTCGGCGTTGCGCGATTCCGAATTCGGCGACGGACGGCGCGCCGGCTTCTGTCTGATGGGGGCCTGTCAGGATTGCTGGGTGTGGACCACCGGCGGCGAGCGGCTGCGTGCATGCAGCACGCCGGCTACGCCCGGCATGTCGATCGTGACGCGGCTCACCGAAGGAGAGGGCATATGGCCGCGCGGGTAATCGTGATCGGCGCCGGTCCGGCCGGCGTGCGCGCCGCGCAGGCACTCGCCGGGGCGGGGCTCAGGCCCACCGTCATCGACGAAGGCAGGCGCGACGGCGGCCAGATCTATCGCCGGCAGCCCGAGGGCTTTTCGCGTGCCTACGATGCGCTGTACGGAACCGAGGCCGCCCGTGCCGCGTCCGTTCACGCGACGTTCGACGCGCTCAGGTCTCGCATCGACTATCTGCCGGAAACGCTCGTCTGGAATATCTCGCCCGGCATGGTGCATCTCGTCAGCGGCACGCGCTATCACACGCTGAAGTTCGATGCGCTCATCGTCTGTAGCGGGGCGACCGACCGGCTGATGCCGGTGAAGGGCTGGCAACACGCGGGGACTTACACGCTCGGCGGCGCGCAAGTTGCGCTGAAGTCGCAGGGGTGCGCGGTGGGTGCGCGCACGGTGATGATGGGCACCGGCCCTCTGCTGTATCTCGTGGCAGCGCAATACGTGAAGGCCGGTGCGCAGGTCTCCGCTGTGCTGGATACGTCGACCGCGCTGCAGCGGCTGCGCGCGTTGCCAGCGCTGCTGTCGATTCCCGCGTCGCTCTGGAAGGGACTCGCGCTGATGCGCGTGCTGCGGCGAGCGAAGGTGCCGGTCCATCGAGGCGTGCGGCCCGTGGAGATCAAGGGAACGCCTCAGGATGGCGTGACCGGCGTCGCGGTAAAGCTGCAGGACGGCGCGTTGTTCGAGCGTGCGTGCGACGCTGTCGCGCTCGGTTATCACCTGCGCCCGGAGACCCAGCTCGCCGACCTGGCCGGGTGCGAGTTCCACTTCGACGAAGCCTCGCAGCAATGGCTGCCACACACCGACGAAGACGGACGAAGCAGCGTCAAGGGCGTCTATCTCGCGGGGGACGGCGCGCGCGTGCGCGGCGCCGATGCGGCTGAGCGTTCCGGACGCCTTGCCGCGCTTGCGGCGATGCGCGACGCAGGCATGGCCGTCGAGGGTATCGATACGCTACGCGCGGAACTGCAGCGCTTCACGCGCTTTGCCGCCGGCTTGCGCACCGCGTTTCCGTGGCCGGCGGAACTGGCGGCAGCCGTGCCGGACGACACGCTCATCTGCCGTTGCGAGGCCATCACGGCAGGCGAATTGCGCCGTGTCGTGCGTGAAGCCGGTGCGCGCGAAGCCAACCGCGCCAAGGCATTTTCGCGGGTCGGCATGGGGCGTTGCCAGGGGCGCTATTGCGGGCACGCCGGCGCCGAGATCATCGCGGCCGCGGCGTGCGTGCCGCTTTCCGCCGTAGGGCGGCTACGCGGCCAGGCGCCCGTCAAACCGTTGCCGATGGCGCTTGTCGAGGACACCTGCGAATGACTGCGAGCGAAGCGGATGTGATCGTGATCGGCGGCGGCATCATGGGCGCCACCACGGCATTTTTTCTGAGCCGCCGCGGGCGCTCAGTGCTGCTTCTCGAGCGTGGCCAGACGGGCCAGCAGGCGAGTGGGGTGAACTTCGGCGGCATCCGTCGTCAAGGGCGCGCCCTCTCTCAACTGGCGATGGCGAATCGCGCGCTTGCCACCTGGCGGCACGCGGCCGAATGGCTGGGCGAGGACATCGAGTTTCTGCCGTCCGGGCATACGCGAGTGTGCTATCACCCGCACGACGCCGCGTACTTCGAGACCTACGCCAAAGAAGCGCGCGCCTTCGACCTCGAACTGGAAGTATTTCAGGGCGAAGCGGTGTTTCGCCGCTTTCCGTTTCTTGGGCGGGAGGTGCTGGCCGCATCGGTCTCTCCACTCGATGGTCACGCGAATCCTCGCCTTGCTGCGCCAGCTTTCGGGCGCGCAGCGGCGAGGATGGGGGCACAGGTGCTCGAGAACGTGGAGATCGTGCGAGTCGAGAAGGAGGGCGGTGGTTTCCGGGTCGAGAGCGCGGATGGCGTCGTCTATCGGGCAGCGCAGCTTGTGATCTGCGCTGGCGCGTGGGCGGACCGGTTGAGTGCGCAGTTCGGCGAGCCTGTGCCGCTTGCCGCGCGCGGTCCGCAGATGGCCGTGACCGAACCCGTGCCGTATGTGTTCCGCTCTTCGATGGGCGTCTATACGTCCATCAAGGAAGAGAGTGTTTATTTCCGCCAGATTCCACGCGGCAACATCGTACTCGGCGGCGGTCCTGCCGGGCCGGCGGATGCCGACACGCAACGCGCGTCGGTGTTGCCGCTCAACACGGTGCGACAGCTTGCGCAGTTCCGCAGACTGGTGCCGGCGCTCGCGCCGCTTCATGTCATTCGTGTGTGGAGCGGCGTGGAAAGCTATCTCCCCGACAGCGAGCCGGTCATCGGGCCAAGCTCGAAGCAGCCGGGACTCTTCTATGCATTCGGCTTTAGCGGGTCGGGCTTCCAGATCGGCCCCGGTGTCGGAGAGACGCTTGCGGAACTCGTCGATACGGGCAGCACGTCTATTCCGCTCGAGGCCTTTTCGATTTCACGCTTTGCAGCGCAACCCGCTGTTCCTTCTGGATGTGGCACGTCATGAAACACTCCGAACCACTCGAAGAGGCACGGGCGTTCATCGAAGCGCATTTCAACGAGCCCGTCACGCTCGCGCAACTGGCGGCGCTGTCGGCGCTGAGCGTGTCGCGCTTCGCGACTGCGTTCAGGCAACGGTTCGGTTCTTCGCCATATCGTTACCTGTGCAGATTGCGCATCCAGCATGCGCAGTCGCTGCTTCTTGCGGGCGTGCCAGGATCGGCGGTGGCGACCGAGGTGGGCTTTTTCGATCAGAGCCATTTCGGTCGGCATTTCAAGCGATGTTGCGGCATGACGCCCAGCATGTTCGTCGAGCGCGCAGCGGCGCGCAAGACCATGCGTGGCTCACCGCCCTGTCGGCAGGCGATGACGGCAGAACCGAACGCATCGGGCGCAACGATGTCCTGAGGCGGGTCAGCCGAGCGGGAGTCCGGCGCGTTTGAGGGCCTCGCGAATGCCGAGCGCGGGGCATGCACGATCCACTTCGCGGATGTCCGCGCGCGTTTCGTCGATGATCCAGTCGCGCAGACGCGCCACCGCCGGCCGCATTGGCCTGTTCGGCGGCGCGACTAGACAGCAGCGGCGGCTCGTGACGACAATCTCTTCGGTTGCCGGCAGCAGTACGCCTTCGGTGATCCAGTGCGCGACCACGTTGAGCCAGCCTAGCCCTATCCCTTGCCCGAGCAGCGCTGCCTGTACGACGATCGCATAGTCGTTCAGGCGCAGTGTGGCTGCGTTGCGCCGCCGCTTTTCAGGAAACGTCCTGAACCGGTCCTGCCAGCCGCGTTCGTCATCGTCCATCACGATGAACGTATCGCCCTGGCCGTTGTGGCGGTTCTGCTCAGCCTGTTCGCAATACCTGCGGCTGCACACCGGCAACAGCACCTCGGGCATGACGAGCGCGGCGGTGTCGTCGATCTCGTCCTCCGCAAGAAAACGCATGCCAAGATCGACATCGACGAGCGGGCCGCCGATGCGGCCGGAAATCAGCTGAAACCGCAGATCGAGGTTCGGAAACGCGCGATTGAGACGGTCCATGCGGGGCATCAGCCAGTGGGTCGTGAACGCCGTGGACACCGAAAGCGTCACGCTTTCCACGCCAGTCTCACGTGCTTCGATCTCGGCGATCGCGCTCTCTATGCCGGCAAACCCTTCGGAAATCTTGCGGTAGAGGATGCTGCCGTTCTCGGTCAGTTCGATGCCGCCGCGTACGCGTTCGAACAGCCGGACGCCCAGGTGGTCTTCCATGCGCGCGAGCATCCGGCTCACGGCAGGTTGACTGACGTACAACTCGCGTGCGGCATGCGTGAAATTTCCGCAGCGGGCGGCCGCTTCGAAAACGAACAACGCGTTCGCACTGGGTAATTTTCGGCGCAGATTTGGCATAACGTGATGTTATGCTGGATCCAGTCATTCGGGAATTTGCGTTTCAAGATTGGATTGCACGACGGCAAACTGGTCTGGTTTGGCCCGCCAAAACTCAAAATCAGGCAAAATTCGGTTATTGCTGCCGGCCTGTGACGCAGCCGGTGGCGTTCACCACCCTGTTTTCTGATCTTGAGACGAGCAATGAGCAGCCAGAAACCTACCATCATCTACACGCTGACCGACGAAGCCCCGCTGCTGGCCACGAGTGCCTTCCTGCCCATCATCCGCACATTCACCGCGCCGGCCGGCATCGACGTCACCACCAGCGACATTTCGGTGGCGGGCCGTATCCTGGGCGAGTTCCCCGAATTCCTGACCGAAGAACAACGGGTGCCGGACAACCTGGCCGAACTCGGCCGTTTGACCCTTCTGCCCGACAGCAACATCATCAAGCTGCCCAATATCAGTGCGTCCGTGCACCAACTGGTGAGCGCGATCAAGGAACTCCAGGCCAAGGGCTACAAGGTGCCGGATTTCCCGGAAGACCCGAAGACCGACGCCGAGCAGGCCATCCGCCTGCGCTATTCGAAGTGCCTCGGCAGCGCCGTGAACCCGGTGCTGCGCGAAGGCAACTCGGACCGCCGCGCACCGGCGGCAGTCAAGAACTACGCCCGCAAGAACCCGCACAGCATGGGCGAGTGGAGCATGGCTTCGCGCACGCACGTCGCTCACATGAAGCACGGCGATTTCTATCACGGCGAAAAGTCCATGACGCTGGACCGCGCCCGTGACGTAAAGATGGAACTGGTCACGAAAAGCGGCAAGACCATCGTGCTTAAGCCGAAGGTTGCGCTGCTGGACGGCGAAATCATTGACAGCATGTTCATGAGCAAGAAGGCGCTGTGCGACTTCTACGAAGAACAGATGGAAGACGCCCGCAAGACCGGCGTGATGCTGTCGCTGCACGTGAAGGCCACGATGATGAAGGTCTCGCACCCCATCGTGTTCGGCCACGCGGTCAAGATCTTCTACAAGGAAGCCTTCGCGAAGCATGGCAAGCTGTTCGATGAACTCGGCGTGAACGTCAACAACGGTCTCGTCAACCTGTATGAAAAGCTCGAAACGCTGCCAAGCTCGAAGCGTGAAGAAATCATCCGCGATCTGCACGCCTGTCACGAACATCGCCCCGAACTGGCGATGGTGGACTCGGCCAAGGGCATCTCCAACCTGCACGCCCCGAACGACGTGATCGTGGACGCGTCGATGCCGGCAATGATCCGCATCGGCGGCAAGATGTGGGGCGCGGACGGCCGTCCGAAGGACACCAAGGCCGTGATCCCGGAGAGCACGTTCGCCCGTATCTATCAGGAAATCATCAACTTCTGCAAGACCAACGGCAACTTCGATCCCGTCACGATGGGCACCGTGCCGAACGTCGGCCTGATGGCGCAGAAGGCTGAGGAATACGGCTCGCACGACAAGACCTTCGAAGTGCCGGAAGCGGGCGAAGCCCGTATCGTCGACCTCGCCACGGGCGAAGTGCTGCTGGTGCAGAACGTGGAAGAAGGCGACATCTGGCGCATGTGCCAGGTCAAGGACGCGCCGATTCGCGACTGGGTCAAGCTGGCCGTCGCGCGTGCCCGCAACTCGGGCATGCCGGCCGTCTTCTGGCTGGACCCGTACCGTCCGCACGAAGCCGAGCTGATCAGGAAGGTCGAGACCTACCTGAAGGATTACGACACCACGGGCCTCGACATCCAGATCATGTCGCAGGTGCGTGCCATGCGTTACACGCTGGAGCGTGTCATCCGCGGCCTGGATACGATCTCGGTTACCGGCAACATCCTGCGCGACTACCTGACCGACCTGTTCCCGATCATGGAACTAGGCACCAGCGCGAAGATGCTCTCGATCGTTCCGTTGATGGCCGGCGGCGGCATGTACGAAACGGGCGCGGGCGGCTCGGCTCCGAAGCACGTCAAGCAACTGGTGGAAGAAAACCACCTGCGCTGGGATTCGCTGGGTGAGTTCCTGGCGCTCGCCGTGTCGCTGGAAGAACTGGGTCTCAAGACTGAAAACGCGAAGGCCAAGATTCTCGCCAAAACGCTGGATGCGGCCACGGGCAAGCTGCTGGACAACAACAAGAGCCCGTCGCCGAAGACCGGTCAGCTGGACAACCGTGGCAGCCAGTTCTATCTGGCGATGTACTGGGCCCAGGAACTGGCGGCGCAGACCGACGATGCAGCGCTTGCCGCACAGTTCGCACCGCTCGCCAGGCAACTGACCGAAAATGAGCAGACGATCGTTGCGGAACTGTCGGCTGTCCAGGGCAACCCGGCAGACATCGGCGGCTACTACAAGCCTGACTTCGCGAAGCTCGACGCTGTGATGCGCCCGAGCAAGACGCTGAACGCGGCGCTGGCCGTTGTTCACGGTTAAGAAAAGCTGGCAGCACGGTCAGTCGACGTAGCGTGTTGTACTTGATCCGCTGAACGCCACCCTTCCGGTTGAAAGCCGGAAGGGTGGTTTGTACAGAAGGCGCGAGATGTCTGATTGCCGACAGATCATCGCGCGGATGCATGTGGTCGATTCTGACGGGGCGATCGCCCGATGCATGAATGATGGGGCAGTGTAAGTTGATTACGCGGCCCAAAGAATCAGTCATCCTGATTATATGATGACCGGGTTCACGTCATATGAAACAGCCAGGGTTGTGAGCCCGGAGATCTCCACGCCGGTGATGCACCATCCCACGCCGCCCGTTCGGCGCGCTTTTTTGCGCATGGACATCAGATAGGGCAGTATGAAGCGACGGCCGACGCGCTGCAGGCGCTGGCAAGCGACCGTAACCGGCCGGAAATACGCATACAAAACCGCTGCGAGCAGTCGGCGACAGCCCGACCGGCATCACGTCATATCGACCCGTGCCAGTGGCAGAATCACGGGAAGTGAAGTGTCCACAAGGGAGTCGAGCAATGGGCAAGAAGACGCGTAGTGAGCGTGACGATCCGCCACCTGATCAGCGAACCGGCTGCCCTGACATTCCCGGACAGGTCGTACTTGTCTTTCAGGGAGGCGGAGCGCTGGGTGCATACCAGGCTGGTGTCTACCAGGCGCTTCACGACGCGAAGGTCGAGCCCGACTGGGTCATAGGCACATCGATCGGCGCGATAAACGGCGCGATCATTACGGGCAACCGGCCGCAGGACCGGCTGGCGCGGCTGTCCCAGTTCTGGGACGGCGTCGCCCGTCACGATTGCGGGACGGCGGGCTGGCTGCCGGGCTTCGACAACTGGATGCGCGATCTGGCAATCGTGACGCAAGGCATACCGTCATTTTTTGCGCCAAGGCCAGCGTCGTGGACAGGCCTTCACGCACCTGTCGGAGCAGACCAGGCGGCGTTCTATTCGACCCACCCGCTACGCGAAACGTTGGCGTCGCTTGTCGATTTCGATTATCTGAATCAGAAAAATACGCGGCTGACAGTGGGCGCCGTCAATGTCTGCAGCGGACGTATGCGCTATTTCACGAATCGGGACAACCCCATGGATGTCGATCACGTCATGGCATCCGCGGCGTTTCCGCCCGGCTTTCCGTCGGTGCGACTGGAAGATGAGCCGTACTGGGATGGCGGGATCTATTCCAATACGCCGCTCGAAGCGGTTCTCGATGACCATCCTCGCCGCAGCTCGGTGATTTTCGCGGTGCAATTGTGGCCGGCAAGCGGGCCGGAACCCGCGTCGATCTGGCAGGTGATGAGCCGGCAGCGTGACATCCAGTATTCGAGCCGCGCGGAAAGCCATCTCGAACGGCAGAGGCAGATTCATCGGCTGCGCCATGTGATTCGGGAACTCGGCCGGCACATGCCGGAAGCACTGCGCGAATCCGCCGAGGTTAAGGAACTGCTGGGTTGGGGTTGCGGCACGACGATGCAGGTGGTGGAACTCGACGCGCCGAGATTCGAGGGCGACGACCTCAACAAGGACATCGATTTTACGTCGAGTGGGATCAGGCGCCGCTGGGCCACGGGTTATGAAGACACGGCCCGCGTTCTGCAGCAGTCACCGTGGCGCGACGCGCCCGACCCGATGGAAGGCATCTCGATCTACCGGATGAGTAGCCCAACGGGCTGACGTTGTTCGACCGACTTTTCCCCGGCAGGCTGGCCGCCGCTGTTCTAAAGAATTCCGGCCGCCTGTCGATAATCCTTTCATGGAAAAGCATCTCGAGCGAAGACTAATGGAATCTGCCGGCAATCCTGTTGCGGGTGAAATGGCCGCAAGCTCGGCCCGGTCTGGGTTGGCAGGCGCATTGTCCGATGCGGCGAGGCAGATACACGGGCTGCCCTCCCTGAACGAGGAAGAGGCAGAGGCGCTCGTCTTCATCGCGCGCATGGTCGAGAGGGGCGAACTCGACCCGATCGACGGAATCGACCTTTGCTGCCCGAGGCACGATTCGGCATAGCAGGTAGCCGGGAGCGTTTCGTCAGAACAATCTCTCGAAACGCATCGTGCAGCCATCCATACTCGATCACCGGCTCGCACACCTTCAGTAATGTGCGCGCAGGCCGTAAATGCAGGTGTCGTGAGATACAGCGCCGACGGTTCGGCACTGGGCCAGATAGCGTGGGGAAACAAAGCTTCGATCATCGAAGGCGCGCAGGTTGATTGCCACCTTCGCATCTGCACGGATGACGACTGCCTTTCCCTGCGATACCCGGCTTCATCGATTGCACCTATGCCCACAATCCGGGCGCGTCTCAGGAAGCCGTTAATGATGAAAGTAGCTGAAGTCACGTTCCCGACCTCCGTTGGAGGATCAACTGCTCACGAGGTCGCGAAGGGACGCGTGGTAAAGATCTTCATGCTGGACAGCGCCGTGCCGTTGTTCAATGTCGTGTTCGGAGGCATGCGCTTTCTGGCAGACAAGGAGCAAACGCTGAAGCAGATCGAGGCGTGCAAGGCGAGTGGCGGCGAGCAGATGCCGTCTCCTGCGTGGGAATGGAAATTCGATTCAGGGTTCGAGCATTCCGTCGACGGACACCGGAATAAAGGCTGGGTCCTCACTTCGCTTTGAGCATTCGCCCGTGCCAAAGATGCCCGGCTGCGAATCGATCTGAACCCGGCTCGACCGTTGCGTTACCGCGCGCTTCGGCGTGCCGGGTCAGGCCATGAATAACGCGCAGGTCATCAGGCTACTGAAAGGTGCGGGGCGCGCTTTCATGCTACGATCGCCTCCGTTTTTTCGAGGCAAACGACATGTTCCGCAGATGTTTTTGCGCCCTGTTTGCACTTCTGACGTGCTGGCCTGCGTTCGCTGCCCACGTCGACCAGGCATTTTCCATGACGGGTCTCACGCATGAGGGAGACACGGCCGTGTTGCGCTTCGACCCTGCTCCGTCTGCAACGGGCAAGCTCGTGATTCTCGGCGACCGCACGCATTCCGAAGCCAGGACGGTGGCGTTTTCCTACCGGGTACTCCCGGTTACGCCTCACGCACCCGGCAACCCCACGTTGGAAATGAGGTTCGCAGACAAGCAGTCTCTGACCATCTTTTGCGATCCGCTTTCGGATAACTGCCGATCCACCGATTTCGTAACGGAGGATGCCATAACGTTCTCGTTGCTCTGGCGCATCGAGAGGCACTGAGCGCAGGCGAGTCGCCGGAACTGGTGTGTCAGTACGCTCGCGACTGACGCATCGCGACACGGTTTACCCCGCAGTCATACCCGCGCATCATTCCCCCTTCGACGCGATGAGCGTCACCGTCACGCCCTGGCAGCTCTCGTTGCGTGCAACCTGCAGGTCGCGCCAATGCATGGTATTACCGTCCCCGAGCATCATCGGATTGTCCCGTTCATCCGGGCGTAGCACGTTGAACGGCCACGATGGACGCCGTAGCCGTTCATGCACGACCGAGCCGAGCCAGATGGGTGTCGGAGGCAGGCCGCCAGGTTGTTCGACTGCGTACACCGTGGGCCAGAGCCGTAGCACATCGCGCTGGTCGGCGGTAGCGTACGCGCGCGCAAACACGAGCGTGGAAGGTTCGCCGTTGTTCAGCCTCGGCAGCGCGGGAAGGTCGATGGCCGCGACGTTCGGCGACACGAGCGACAGCACGCTGCGCGTGGAAAGTGGCGCGCCTCGCGTCCAGCCGCGCTCGAGCAGTTTGGCCGTTATCTGGGTCGAAGTCGCGGCCCACTGGATGGTGATAGGTTCGCGCGGGTCGCCCTCCATGTTGGATCGATAGCACGAGAACAATTTCCAGACCGTATCGGTCCATTGAGCGGTCGTCACGACAATGGCTGACGGCGTCTCCGCGGAGGCAGATTGTTCGCGTCGCCCCGTTCCCGGCTGCGCTGCAACGCTCGCGCAAATCACGACCAGAACCGCCATCGGCATGAGCGGCCGCCCGACGGGTTTCGACGGAAAGCGCCAGACCGCGGTCAGCGCGACGGCGAAGACCCAGACAGCCGCGAGGGCCGCGCCGCCCACCGCGTCGGTAAACATAAACCGCCCGTTATAGAGTCCGGCAAGTGCCACCCCGGTCACGATGGCGACGGTGGAGGTTGCAACCAGCACGCCCGTCAGGAGGCCTACCCGCCGCACAAGCAAAAAGGCGAGAAAGCCGTAAATGACCACGGTCGCGGCCACATGGTCGCTGGGAAACGTATGAAAGCCGGGTCCGAACGCTGTCAGATGCGGGCCTTCGCGCGCAACCTGGATCGAGAAAACCAGCAACTGGGAAAACACGACGGCGATGAGCCAGTAAGCAACCGTGTGCCAGCGGCGCTCGACCACCATCCAGACGACGACCAGAACGACCAGCGACGCCAGCGTGGGTACGCTGCCGAGCATTGAGACTACCGACAAAAGCGCGTCGCCCCACGACGAATGAAACGACTGCAGGAACCGGTAAACCGACATGTCCATCTGGACGACCGGATTGCCCTGCGTCACGTCCCGCAGCGTCGCAAAGAACACGGCGCCAGACACGAGTAGCAGCACGGAAATCGTTGCGATGAGTCCGGTGGCGGGATTGGCTGGGTTGAGAAAGCGCAGCACGAGCCGGTGGGCCCGTGAGTCCGGCTTACGGCGTGCCCAGTTGAGCACGCGCTGCCTTGAAGAGTAGGTCCAGGCTTTCGCATGGGACAGGCCAAGGCGGGCCAGCTTGAACGTTATCCATCCCGCTGCAACGACAACCGCGACTACGACCGCAAGTCGGAAGGACACCGCGCCTGCCAGTTCGATCGATGCGCCGAACACAACGCCTGGAAGAATATGCACCGGCGCCCAGAGCAGGGCCGAGGCGATATTGACTGCAAGGAAGCGCGCCGGCCGCATGCCCAGCATCCCCGCCACGACAGGAATAATCGCTCGCAGAGGCGCTATAAACCTCGCGAACACCACGCTTTTGGCGCCATGCATTTCGAAGTACTTTTGCCCAGCGAAAAGCAGGCCCGGGTGGGTGCGAAATGGCCACAACTGCGTGATGGTTGCCCTGTGACGGGCGCCGAACCAGTAGCTGGCTGCATCGCCCGCCACCGCGCCGACGATGGCGCAGACCATGACCCATCCCAGATTCAGTGCGCCCGCGCCGACCAACGCGCCCGCCAGGAACATCGCGGTGCTGCCGGGAACGAACGTGCCGATGAACGCGATGGATTCGAAGGAGGCCGCCAGAAACACGACCACGAACGCCCAGCCCGGATTGGCGGCCAGAAGATGCAGCAGTTTGAAATAGGCATGCTCCATCAGCGCCTCCGCAGCAGCGCTGTGCCAGCCATGCTCCTGTCAGGGATCCGGCCGCGTGTCACATTTGCTCCCGTCCATACGCAGACAGTCCGGCTAGATCGAGCACCTCAATCTGGTTGTACGAAAGCCGGACCAGACCGGCTTTCTCGAGGCCCTGCAACGCCTGATTGATCCGTTGCCGCGATACGCCGGCCAACAGTCCGACTTCTTCCTGCGAGATCGCGAGGACGCGGCCGGTCTCGGGATACAGATCCGGGTTGAAGAGTTGCGCGAGCGCCTGCGCCACTCTCGCGTCGACATCGAGCAGGCGGCTGTTCTGGATCGACGCGATGAATTCGCCCATCCGGTTGTTGAGCTGATGAATGACAAAGCCGGTGAAGGGCAGACTGGTAGAAAGCAGTTCATGGAATGTCGCGAGCGGCACGAACATCACAAGCGAGCGCTGGATGGCCACGACGTCGTATTTCCGGAGTTCGCGCTTGATCACGCTGCCTTCCCCGAACCAGCCGCCCGGAGGCACGCCGGACAGTGTGCAGCTGCGTCCCGACGTATTGTAGATGGCCAGTTTGAGAAGCCCGGAGTGGACCCCAATCCAGTAGTCGGAAGGCGCGCCGCGATGTGCCACCCACGCGCCGCTTTCGCGATACTCCGCATGCGAAGTCGCAAGCACCCGTTCCTGATGCCCGGCAGCCAGTGCGCGGAACCAGGCGCACGAAGCAAACAGCGCGGCCACGCTGAACCGTCCGGTTTCCTCGGGCACATCCGGCTCGTCGCGGGTTGAGACGGGCGGGTTGTCTGTATCGTTCATGGTTATCGGACCGGTGCAAACTGCAGGCAGCAATGCTGCGGCACTGCGAGGGTAACGCAGGAGCAGTGCCGGGGGTAGCAGCAACGTGGGCGCGGGACAGGCCCGCATGCTGCGGAGCAACGGGACTCTGTCATCGCGGTGACAGACAGCCGTCGGCGATGTCGCTACGCTAGATAAAATACCCGAAAAACACGAGCGTACGCAAAATCAACGGAGACAAGGTCATGCCGAATATTTTCGAGGACGGACTGGGGCAGTGCGAGGCGAACCACGTGTCATTGACGCCGGTCGATTTCATCGCCCGTGCCGCAGAAGTTTATGGTGAGCGTCTCGCGGTCGTCCATGGGGACGTACGCCGAACCTGGGGCGAAACGTACGACCGCGTGCGGCAGCTGGCCGACGCGTTGCGTCAGGCGGGCGTGCAGCGTGGCGACACCGTCGCCGTCCTGCTGCCGAACATCCCGCAGATGATCGAGGCGCACTTCGGCGTGCCCATGCTCGGCGCGGTGCTGAACGCGCTGAATACGCGGCTCGACGTCTCGTCGATGTTGTTCATGTTGCGGCACGGCGAGGCGAAGGTGCTGATCGTCGACACCGAGTACGCTGAACTCGCGCATCGGGCATCGCTTGATTTTCCGGATCTCACGATCATCAGCGTGAGCGACGTGATGCCTGCCGACCCCGAGCGCTTTGCTCGCGCAACCGATTACGAAGCCTTCCTCGCAAAGGGTGACGCGGCCTTTCGCTGGACGCCGCCGGCGGACGAATGGGAGGCGATCGCGCTCAACTACACGTCCGGCACCACGGGCGACCCGAAGGGCGTCGTGTATCACCATCGAGGCGCGTATCTGAATGCGCTTAGCAATATTCTCGAATGGGACATGCCGAAGCACGCCGTGTACCTCTGGACGTTGCCGCTCTTTCACTGCAACGGCTGGTGCTTTGCATGGACCGTCGCGGCCCGTGCGGGCGTCAACGTATGCCTGCGAAAGTTCGATGCGAAGCACGTGTTCGAGCTGATTCGCCGCGAAGGCGTCACCCACTATTGCGGTGCGCCGATCGTGCAGAGCGCGCTTGCCAATGCGCCCGCCGAGTGGCGTGAAGGAATTGACCACGTCGTGCGCACGATGGTCGCGGGCGCCGCGCCTTCCCCTGCGGTGATCGGCAAGATGAAGGAGATCGGCTTCGACCTGACGCACGTGTACGGGCTCACCGAGGTCTACGGCCCCGCAGCCGTATGCGCGAAACAGGCCTGCTGGGACGAACTGGGCGACGACGAGCGCGCCCGGCTGAATGCCCGTCAGGGTGTCCGCTATCACCTGCAGTCGGGTGTCGCGGTGCTCGATCCCGATACGCTCGAGCCGGTGCCGAACGACGGCGAAACGCTTGGCGAGATCATGTTCCGCGGCAACATCTGTATGAAGGGTTACCTGAAGAATGAACGGGCAACCAGCGAAGCGTTTCGCGGCGGCTGGTTCCATACGGGCGATCTCGGTGTGCTGATGCCGGATAACTACGTCCGCATCAAGGATCGAAGCAAGGACATCATTATTTCGGGTGGCGAGAATATCTCCAGCATCGAAGTGGAGGACACGCTGTACCGGCATCCGGCAGTATCCGTCGCGGCAGTCGTGGCGATGCCGGATCCGAAGTGGGGCGAAGTGCCGTGCGCCTTCGTCGAACTGAGGGACGGTGCGCAGGTGACCGCCGAAGAAATCATTGCCCATTGCCGGTTGTTTCTGGCCGGTTTCAAGCTGCCCAAGATGGTGTGTTTCGGCGAGCTGCCGAAGACATCGACCGGGAAGATCCAGAAGTTCGAGTTGCGTGCGCGGGTGCGCTCCGGCAGCGCGATCGATCTTGCCGGCGATTGCGGGACTGCTGCGCAGGATCAGGCGTCACGCAAGGAGGGGAGCTAGGTAGTGAGCGCGGCGGCTGCGCAACGGCCGCCGCCGCGTTCCTGAACGGCTTATCCCTTCGACCCGACCCGCCTGCTGCGTGGCCGCTGCGTCTCTGCGATGCCGCGCTGTGTGCGCAGCACATCAAGCAATACAGTAAGCGCGGGATTCGTCGTGTCCGGCAGCCACGCCAGCGCCACCTCGATACGCAGTTCGGCCTGCTCCTTCAATTCGCAATACACGACGCCCGCCCGCGCAATCGATTTCAGCGATGAAGGGATCAGTGCAACGCCTTCGCCGGCTGCGATCAGGCTGAGCAGCACGTGATGATCGGCGGGCTCGGCCACGCGGGACGGATTGAAGCCGCGCGCCTGAAACAGCTTCTCGAAGTGATCGAAGTAAGCAGGATTGATGCGTCGCTGCGGCCAGAATAGCGTGTCGCCGGCGAGTTCCATGAGCGAGATGCGCCGGCGTTTGCTCAACGCATGATCCGCGGGGAGTGCGACGACCAGCGGGTCGACGAGCAGACGCTCGACGATGAGGCCGTCGGTCTCGGTTGGGAGGCCGATCAACGCAGCGTCGAGCGCGCCGCGGCGAATGTCCGCGACCGACTCCTGCGAGTACTGACGCTTCTGCACCAGTCGCAGCGACGGCTCGCGCGCCTTCAGCGCGGGCTGTAGCGAGGTGAACAACGCCGGATCCAGAACCGTTGTGATGCCGAGCCGGAGTTCGAGTCGCTGCTCCGCCCGCTGCCTCACGCGCGCCAGCATCGTGTCGGCATCCCCGAGCAGCTGGCGGGCTTCCTTCAGAAGATGCGTTCCCGTCGACGTCAGCAACACGCGAGCCCGGTCACGATCGAAGAGCCGTGCGCCGACGATCTCTTCGAGGACCTGGATCTGTCGCGTCAAAGGCGGCTGCGTGATCGAAAGACGCTCCGCGGCGCGGCGAAAACTCAGTTCCTCCGCGACGGCGACGAAATACCTGAGTTGCCAGAGTTCGACTCGAGCCTGCATGAACGTGTCCGCGGAGTATCTGATACCCGAAAGGTATCACGCCGAAGGCATTGGCGCATCCTGGGCGGGATCGCTATCTTCCTTGTCGACGGGCCGGCAGTGACGCACGGCACGACTTTCCAGAGGACACGATGAACGACGCTCAATCAACCATGACGCTCGGCCGCGAATATCTCGCTGCGATTGAAAAGACCCATCAACCTTCGATCGTCGACGCGCTGAAAGACGTTGCGCCGGATCTCGCCGGCATGGCCATCAGCTTCGCGTATGGCGAGATCTATGCGCGTCCGGGGCTCGATCTGCGTGAACGTCAGCAGGTAACCGTGGCCGCGCTCGCATCGATGGGCGGCGCTGAGCCGCAACTGAAATTCCATATCGCCGGGGCGTTGAACGTCGGCTGTACGCCTGAGGAAATCGTCGAACTGATGACGCATCTTGTCGTGTATGCGGGCTTTCCGGCAGCACTGAACGGCGTGTATGCCGCGAAGGCCGTGTTCGGCGAACGGGGCGTTACGGTAAGCGCAGAACCGTTCGCCTCGGGGCAAACGCGGTACGCAGACGGCCTTGCGTGCCTGCGTGCGATCGATGGCGCGGTGGGCGAGCGTGTGATCGAGTCGCTCAAGGACATTGCGCCCGACCTCGGACGTTTCATCATCGAATTCAGCTTCGGCGAAGTTTACCGGCGTCCCGCTCTGGACCTCGTATCGCGCGAACGGGTAACGGTCGCCGCGCTGGCGGCTATGGGTAGCGCTACGCCGCAACTCAAGGTTCATATGCATGGTTTCCTCAACGTCGGCGGCACGCGTGCACAACTGGTCGAGATCGTCACGCAGATCGCTGCGTACGCCGGATTTCCTCGTGCGATCAACGCCGCCCTCGCGGCAAAAGACGTGCTGAACGATCGCGAGCACGCTAGCCACTAGCGTCTGGAAATCCGCAAAGATGTGAGGAATCTGGAAGCTTGCGGGAAGCTTGCGAATTCCAGCCGCGAATCGTTCAGAACCTGAGGAATATTCCAACCGGCCCCTTGATAGCTTGATTCAATTTGCATCCCGATGTGTCGCATCCTCTAATGAATATCCGCAGTCGTTTCCCTGGATTGTCCAACCCCCGGAGAGCGCCCCATGGCAAAGCCGAACGTTGAGGAAGTCGTAGAGGAAATTGCCCGACAGACCCATACCCCTCAGGAAACCGTGTCCAGAATGTATGCCGACACATGGGCGCAGTACAACGAGGGCGCTGTGATACGTGACTATCTCCATGTGCTCGTCGCTAAACGCGTACGCGAAAATCTCCGCAACGGCTCCGGCGGAAAACACTGACGCCCGCCGGCTGTAGAAGGAACTTCGACATCTCACCTCAATACGCCGCGCTTTCCACGGTGTAATAGTCGGGCTTCTTTCAGACCATAATACGATCCGGATTGCTTGCCCTCGCAAGCGGCACAATCAACCGAAGGAAGAACTGGCCTGCCCGCGGCGCAGGCCAGTCCGACACGCAAGCTCAGTGGCTTCCCGCGGACGCCGCACCGCTTTTCGCGGGCGCGGCCGCGTTCTGCTGGGCGAGGCGCTCCGCTTTCATCCGCGCAACCAGCGGTGCATAGATCGGGTTCACGTCGGGATAGGAGGTATCGGTCACGTAGTTGAGGCCGTTCTGTTGCGCTTCGATCAATTCCTGATAGACCTGTGCGCGCGTCTTGCCCTGGGCAAATGCACTTGACGAGGCGAGAACGGCGAGCGAAAGGGTAAGCATGGCGAGAGTCTTCATTTCCAGCTCCTGAGCGTGTTGTGCGGTATGCAACCCGTAGAACACGACTTCAGCGCCATAAATTCCCGTTTCAAGGATGAAGAATTAAACGGGATCGATTGCGCATTTGATTTAAAGAGGATATCGAAGTAAGTTTGAATAAGCGGGAATAAAGCTCTGCGATCCTGAGTCAACCATCCACGATGGGCGAGCGTCGTAAAGCACTGCGCGTGCACGGAAATCAACGCGAGAATATGTCGGCGGAATGGAATAAATCGACCCGCGTCGTGTTCACAGGGTGACAGCAATTTTTTCAGCAAAGCAGACATGCGACCTTCCCGCTCCACCGCCGAATCCGTCTTGTCAGAAACCGACATTCAGGCTTTCGTCGACGGACTGCTTGCGCCCGAGCGCGCCGCGCAGATGCGGCGCTATCTGCACGACCGGCCCGACGAAGCACGGCGCGTCGCTTTCTATGGCAAGCTGAACCGGCAGATGCAATCCAGCTTTCAAAATACCGACGATGAGGAGCGTACGCCGTTCTCGTCTCTCCGGCTCTATGGCGCGTCGTTGGCCGGCAGCCTGCGGCGCCGTGCGCGGGTCATCGCGGCGGTCTTGCTGGTGATGCTATTGGCGGCGGGTGCCTTCGTATGGGCGGCGCACGTCCCGGACGACGCACTGGATGCGGCTGCGATCATGGCGCTCGAACGCGCCACGGCGATGAAAGCGCCGCCGGATCCCGGTGTAGATGGCCGCACCCTTGCCGCCGCGCCGGATCTCTCCAGTGTCGGTCTGCGCGCCATGGGCGCGATTTCGCAGAGGGTCGGTCCATTTGCGCTTGCCAGCGGATTCGTCTACCGCAATCCGGCCGGCGAGCTGGCGGTCCTGTTATCGGTGCCGGACCTGACTGCGACGGTGCAACCGCATTGGCAGGCGCGCCGGGTCGGCGCAACCCGGGTGCTGAACTGGACCACCGTGCGTACCAGATTCGTGCTCGCCGGCCGTGCCGATACGCGGGGGCTGATGCGCGGTGCCGATCTGATGGCGCAGCACTGAGCACGGCACCCAAGCGAAACAAAAAATCCGGAACGCGGGAATAAACGGCCATAAACGGTGTTTGCCCGCTATCTATTCATGATGCGTCTGCGTGAGGCGGCGCCGGGGCTGACAGAGAAAGGAAGGACGATGAACGTCCGTGACGGATTAATGGATCACGTGCCGCGGCTGCGGCGCTACGCACGCGCGCTGATCAACAACCGCGACCTGGCAGACGACCTGGTTCAGGACACCCTTGAGCGCGCGCTTCGCAATGCCGGACAGTTCAGGCCGGAGACGGATCTTCGCGCCTGGCTGTTCACCCTCATGCACAACGTGTTCGTCAATCAGGTTCGCAAGGCCGGTTCGCGCGCGGTCCACGTGTCAGTCGACGACGAAGGCCTGCCGGAAGGCGAGTGGGCCGTGGCGGGTAACCAGTCGCAATCGCTGGAAGTGCGCGATCTCGACTACGCGTTGCAGCGTTTGCCTGATGACCAGCGTGAAGTGGTGCTGCTCGTCGGCCTCGAAGAAATGAGCTATGCCGATGTGGCGCTTGCCCTGGGTGTGCCGATCGGCACCGTGATGTCGCGTCTTTCGCGTGGCCGCGAGCGGCTGCGCGCATTGATGGCGGGCACGCAGCCGGGCGCGAAATTAAAGGTGGTGCGATGAACGAACAAGGAACCCCGGGCACGCCGGTTAGCGAGGAAGAACTGCACGCCTACGTTGACGGTTCGCTGGCTGCGCACCGTCGCGACGAAATCGACCGGCTGCTGGAAAGCAACCCCGAACTGGCGGCGCGCGTCAGCGACTATTTCTCGCTGAACAATATGTTTCATGAACGCTACGACCGGATCCTCAGCGAACCGGTGCCACCCCGTCTGCGTCCGCCGGCGCGCAGGCGCTGGCTCGACGCGGCGAACTGGCCGCAGTTCGCCGGAATGGCGGCGGCGCTGATACTCGGCATCGGCATCGGTTTCGGCACCAACATGGGCATGGGCCGCCATGCGACGTTCGCGGGCACGGGCGGCGATGTATCTGCCCGTCGGGTGAGTGCGGACGCCGCCGAGGTGTTCGCCCGACAGTCGGCGATCGCGCATGTGATGTACGCGCCGGAAGTGACACGGCCTGTCGAAGTGGGCGCGGACAGGGAACAGGAACTCGTGAAGTGGGTATCGAACCGTCTTGGCACCAACGTCCGGCCGCCCATCCTCACGCGCACAGGCTTCGAACTGATGGGCGGTCGGCTGCTGCCGGGCGACGACGGTCCGGTCGCCCAGTTCATGTATCACAACGAGAAGGGCGAACGCATCACGCTGTGCATCTCCCACCGCAAGGTGAGTTCGGATACGACCGCGTTCAAGTTGTATGAGGACGGTCCCGTGAACGTGTTCTACTGGATCGACGGCGATTTCGGGTATGCGGTGTCGGGCGGTATCGACCGCAAGGTGCTGCTCGAACTCGCACACGATGTCTATGCACAGTTGACCGCGGAGGGCGCCGTGCCGGCAGATTCCGCCACGCCGAAGACCACGGATTGAAATATCCTCAGGTGAACCTGTACGCGTAGGGAGAGCGCACCGCTGAAGCAGGCGTTTCAGCGGTGCGCCAGGCGCTCAAGACTCGCTATCGCGCACAGGGCTGCCGGTCAGCTGCACGACGAAATCGAAGAAAGCGCGGACCTTGGCGGGCGGATGATGCCGCGACGGGTAGAGCGCGTAGAGAGGAAACCGTTCGTCGGGCCAGTCGGGAAAGAGGTCGACCAGCTTGCCGCTCGTGAGCCATTGTTCGGCTCCAGGGGAGAGAATCTGTGCGATGCCATGGCCACCGAGACACTGTGCGTACATCGTGCCGACGTCATTGACCATCAGGCGGCTGCGCGCCTTGATGACGATCTTCTTCCTTCCCCGATGAAATTCCCACGGATAGGCACGTCCCGTCTCCGGTTCGCGGAAATCGAGGCACACGTGCGGCTCGCGTTCGAGGTCCGTGGGTGCGAGCGGGCGTCCAGATCGCTTGATGTACGCGGGTGAAGCGACGGTGATGACGCGTGTGTCGAGCAGCTTGCGTGCGATCAGCGTCGAGGCGCGCGGCTCGCCGAAACGCACGGCCAGATCGAAGCCATCCGCCACCATGTCGCCGAGGTGATCGCGTGTGACGACATCGAGCTGAAGATCGGGATAAGCCTCCACGAATGCGCCGAGACGCGGCCCGAGAAAGATGCGCGAGAAGAACATATCGACATTGACGCGAAGCCGTCCGCGTACGGCAGTGCGGCCTTCCGCTGCCGACGCAGCCGCTTCTTCAAGGCCGCTCAGTAGCGGCAGGATCTGCTCATAGAAGCGCCGGCCTTCGTCGGTGAGGGTGACCGACCGCGTGGTCCGGTCGAAAAGCCGGATGCCGAGCCGCGCTTCGAGCCGGGCAACAGACCGGCTTACGCCTGACTGCGACATGTCCAGCGCTTCTCCGGCCGCGACGAAACTGCCGCTGTCGACGATCGCCGTCAATACACCCATTCCGTTCAACATGCGTTCGTCGAAAGCCATCGGTGTCGCCTTTGCCGCAGATCAAGTGGTTGCCATGCTATCGCGCGCGAAGTCCATGCCTCTACGACTCATGACCTCACGGCATTCATTGAGCGCGATACATGCTCTCTCGAGTATAGCGTTCGAGTGTACTGAACGGTTTTCCAGCGGCACAGCCGGCTTAAACGGGCATGAAAACGCAACCGAAGTGCGGAATAATCTCTTCGAAGCTGTGTTCACCTCTCTGACACCGACGCTTCAGATCGAGGAGAAGAGTCTTATGCGATCCCCACTGAGTTCATGCATGCACCCGATAGTCAGCATCGTGGTTGCGTGTGCTATGTCGGGCCCGCTCGGCCAGGCCGCGTTTGCAGCCGGATCGCATGCGGCGAGCCCTGACGAAGCGGCCTATCTATCGGAGAACGACCGCGCGATGACGAAGATGATGGATGACATGTCCATCAAGCCGACCGGTGACATCGACAAGGACTTCGTCGCGATGATGGAGCCGCATCACCAGGGCGCCATCGACATGGCGAAGGCCGAACTGCGTTACGGACACAACGAACAGCTGCGCCGCATCGCGCAGGAAATCATCGTCGAACAGCAACAGGAAATCGTCGCGATGCGCGTGGCGCTGGGTCAACCGTTGCCACCGGCCGCACCTGCACCCGATCAGCCGTCTGCGGCACACCCTGCGTCTCAAGCCGCACCTTCGATGTCCGGTCATGGCATGAACAGCATGCACATGAACATGAACCCGCCCAAGGAGTCCCAATGAAACACATGTCTACTCTCGCCACGATGCTGTCGATTACAGCGATGGCCGTCGCGCAGTTCGCATGGGCCGGCCAGGCGCCGGGCGCATCGTCCGATCCCGACGTGCCGATGAGTCACCACGATCGCGTCTACGCAGCCGAGCAGTTTTCGAACACGGTGTCGGTGACCGATCCGGCCGACAACAGGCTCGTCGGTGTCATTCGTCTTGGCGATCCGTCGCCGGGCAACTTCAGCCCGCTCTATCGCGGCCAGGTGCTCGTGCACGGCATGGGCTTTTCACCGGATCACCGCACGCTTGCAGTGGTGTCGATCGGCTCGAACTCGGTGACGTTCATCGATACGCAGACCAACGCCGTCAAACATACGACGTATGTAGGCCGTTCGCCGCACGAGGCCTTCTTCACGCCTGACGGCAGCGAAGTGTGGGTGACCGTGCGTGGCGAAAACTACCTATCGGTGATCGACGGCAAGACCTTCGAGGAGAAGACGCGCATCATCGTGCCGGCCGGTCCGGGCATGCAGATATTCTCGCCTGACGGCAAGTACGGTTACGTGTGTTCGTCGTTCAATCCGGAAGTCGACGTGATTTCCGTGGCTGACCATCAGATCGTCGGCAAGGTGAAGCAGGCGAGTCCTTTCTGCCCGAACATTGCCGCGACGCCGGATGGCAAGCAGGTGTGGTTCACGCTCAAGGATGTCGGCAAGACGCAGGTTTTCGACGCCCGCCCGCCGTTCGCGTTGCTCAAGACAATCGACACCGGTCCGATCACGAATCACGTGAACATCGTGCGCAACGCCAAAGGCATGTTCGCGTATGTGACGGTAGGTGGTTCGAACATGGTGAAGGTATTCCGCACCGATGACTACTCGCAGGTCGCGGCCATTCCGGTCGGCAGTCTGCCGCACGGTATCTGGCCATCGGGCGATGGCAGCCGCGTCTACGTGGGCCTCGAGAACGCCGATGCATTGACCGCGATCGACACGCTGACCAACAAGGTCGTCGCGACGGTGCCGATCGGTCAGGCGCCGCAGGCGGTCGCCTATGTGCCGAACGCCGTGCCCGAAGGCGACGGGACGCAGAACCTGCAGCCGCTTGGCGTGGCAGGGCAGGCCGCGCATCTGGTGTTCGTGCCTGCCGGTGCGGCGAAAGCCGGCAGCACGACGAATGCCCCGGCAAATGCCCCGACGAGCGTGACGCTTTTCGATCAGGGGCTGCTGCAGGTGCTGCAGGCGTCGGTGACCGGCCTCGAGCCCAAACAGCCCTACGTGCTGGGTCTCACCGATGCGCCGGATGGCAGCGGCAACGTCGAGCCGCTGGCGAACTTCATGACGAACCCGGCGGGCTCGGCCATCGTCAACGCGATTGGACAGATCCGCCAGGTGGTGACGACGGGCGATGCAGCGGCGAAGGACCAGCGCCGCTATCTGGTGATTGCGCCGTCAGTGGCAGGCAAGCCGGGTGCGCCGGTTCAGGTTCAGGCGCAGTAGTTCAGGAAGCGTTCTGCCGGCGTGCTCCGCCTCCGACGCTCTGGCCCGCATCATGTGCCATGCGCATGTAGCCCAGAACGGAAACGAAGGTCAGCAGGCCGGCAAACAGGAAGGCCAGCCGGAAGTCGTCGAGTGTGAAGGGGCGTCCTGCTTCCTCGCCGTGGACCAGGGCGCCCAACCGCAGCGACACCGCGCCAAAGGCGATGCCGAGGCCGATGGTCATCTGAGCGGCCGCGCTCCAGAGCGTGCTCGCCGCATTCATCTGCGGCTGCGGCACGTCGGCATAGGCGAGCGTGGCGAGCAACGAAAACTGCATGGAGCGCGCGACGCCATAGACAAACACGACGATCAGCACGAGCGCGAGCGGCGCGGCGGGCGTCAACAGCCCGCAGGCGATGATAAAGACGCCGGCCACGGCGACGTCGACGATCGAGACCATCCTGAAGCCGAAGCGCCGCAGGATGCGCGTGGTGAGCGCTTTCATCCCGAGATTGCCGAGCGCGCTCGCGAGCAGCAACAGGCCGGACTTGAACGCGGAGAGCCCGAAGCCGATCTGGAACAACAGCGGCATCAGGTAGGGCACCGCGCCGATCCCGATGCGCGTTAGCGAGCCCGTCACCACGGTGACGGAGAACGTCGGGACTTTCAGTGTCGACACGTCGATGAGCGGATGCGGATGGTGCCTCGCGTGTCGAAACGCAATGAACCCGAAGACAAGACCTGCGGCCACGAAGCCCAACGCGCCCCACGGCTTCGTGCCCGGCTGGCTGGCCAGTTCGGCGCCGTAAAGAGTCGAGGTCAGCGTGGCGCCGCTCAGCACGAGGCCGACGACATCAAGCGGACGCCGGTCAGTGCCACGCAGATTGGGCACGAGCGCCGCAACCACTGCCAGCACCGCAATGCCGACTGGCACATTCAGCAGAAAGATCCAGCGCCACGAGGCGTATGTCGTGATGAAGCCGCCGATCGGCGGTCCAACCACAGGCGCGACGATCGCCGGCCACGTGATGGTGGAGATGGCCTGCATCAGGCGGCTTTTCTCCGTGCTGCGCACGACGATCAGGCGGCCGACGGGCACCATCATCGCGCCGCCGACGCCCTGCAACACGCGAGCCGCCGTGAACTCCACCTCGTTTTGCGACACGCCGCATAGCACCGACGCCAACGTGAACACGACGATTGCGCCGAAGAACACCGTGCGCGATCCGCAGCGGTCGGCAACCCAGCCGCTCACCGGAATGAAGATCGCGAGCGCCAGCATGTAGGCCGTCATCCCGAGGCTGAGGCTGTTCGGGCCGACACCGAACGAGCGAGCCATCTGCGGCAGCGCCGTCGCGACGACAGTGGTGTCGAGATACTCCATGAAGAAGGTCGCCGCGACGATATACGGCAACCAGCGAACGTGCGAGGGATCCGGCAGGCGCGCGGTCATGGCATGGCCTTCGGCGGGTGCTTTGAGCGGGCAGGCGTGAGAGAGCGGCTGCCGCTGCTTTCTGTCATGTTGGTGGCTGTCCATGCAATGGCTGTATGGGTGAAAACCTGATGCTGGCACGGGGAAGTCCGCGGGCGGTTGAAGAACCGCCCCATGCCTCAAGATGTGCCGGCGAGATTTCAGGTATCCGCGGGCCTCAAAACGCCTCGTAAGGCAGCTGACTTTTCCGCCAGGCGAAGCGCGCGGCCTTCGAGGCAGTGGCAAAGCGCCTGCTAGAGCGCCTACTTCTCGTGCGCGGCATATTGCTTGTCGAGCTGGTCGTACAGCGGCTTGTTCACGAGGCGCTGACGCTCGCTGAACGGCACCACTAGCGATGGGTCTTCGTCGAGGCGTCCGTTGTCTTTCAGCGCGCCGAGCGCCTGCTGCATACCGCGCACCGCGCCCTGCAGGGCCGCGTTCGCATACAGGACGAGTCCGTAGCCGAGGCTGGCGAGCGCGTCGCGCGACTGCACGGGAGTCTTGCCGCCGATCACGATATTGATGAGCTGCGGTGCGGTCGGGAAGAGGCCTGGCAGACGCTCAATATCAGCGAGGGATTCGGTGGCTTCGATAAAGAGGATATCGGCGCCGGCCTCGACGAAGCGCTGACCGCGTTCGATCGCCGCCTCGATGCCTTCCACCGCGGCCGCGTCGGTGCGCGCAATGATCTGCAGGTGGCCGTCCTCCCGGGCGTCGACCGCCGCGTGGATCTTGCCGACCATCTCGCCGGTCGAGACCACTTCCTTGCCCGCGAAATGGCCGCATTTCTTCGGCATCACCTGGTCTTCGAACTGGATCGCATCGGCGCCGCAACGCTCCAGCGTGCGAACCGTATGCCGTACGTTGAGCGCGTTGCCGAAACCGGTGTCCGCGTCGACGATAAGCGGCAGCTCGACCGCATCGCGCACGCGCGCAGTGTGTTCGGCGATTTCGTTCAGGCCGATGAAGCCGAGGTCGGGCAGCCCGAGCGACATGTTCGTGACGCCCGCGCCCGTCAGGTAGAGCGCTTCGAACCCGGCGTCCTCGATGACGCGTGCGCTCATCGCGTTGAACGCGCCGGGCACGAGCAGGCCCCGGCGTTCACTGACGCTGCGGCGAAAGGCAGCACGGCGGCTGACAGAAGAAGTTGGCATGACAGTAGCCCTCGAAAGGATCGGGGAAACGGCCTCGCACGCAGAATCTGCGCCCGCCAGGCCACCTCGGGGTTGGCGCAACGAATCTGCGGATTATGACGCGTTGGCTGCCAGCGCGTTCGATCCGCGCGATTCTGAAGGTCGCAACTGCGTGGCGCCACTGCTCAGCCTGTTCTTCCAGCGAACCGGCAGACGCCGCCTGCCCGAAGGCGGCGAGGCGCGGACTTGCGCGGCGTCACCGGAATACCGGCGACCGCAGATGATTCGTTGCGCATAACACCGATCACCCGTGAATGTGGGATGACGATCTCCAGCTTTACGGTCAGTGTTCCTGGCCCTGATAATGGCCGGTCGATCCACACGCATCACGGCTGGTTGGGGTGCACCGGGTCGCCATCCTCCATCCATCGTTGCCCCGTGCTGAAGACCTCACGCTTTTTCGATCTGCTGCGCATTCCCGGCTTCAAGCCGCTCGCGGGCGCGACCCTGATGCTCGGTGTGGCGATGTCGTTTACTGCCCCCTATCTATCGCTCTTCGGCGTCGAACGTGCGGGGATGACGCCGTTCAGGCTCGGCCTTTTCATGACGCTGATCGCTGCCAGCGGCGTGCTGGCCAGCACGCTGGCCGGCCGCTGGAGCGACAGGAGCGGGCGTCACCGGCCCTTGCTGCTTGCATCGCTCGTGGCGGCGACGCTGGGTTATCTGTGCCTGTGCGTGGTGCGCGACTACCGGCTTCTGCTGGTAGTGGGCGTGGCCTTCATCGGGGCGGGCGGCTCGGCGCTGTCGCTGGTCTTCTCGTTCAGCCGCGCCGCATTACCGGTGAAAGACGACGACGAACGCGCGTTTGCGAGCGCGTCGCTGCGCACGATCCTCTCGGGCGCGTGGGTATTCGGCCCGGCGGTGGGCGCGCTGGTGCTCGCGGCAACCGGCTTCTACGGGCTGTTCCTGTTCGCTGCGGCGAGCTTTGCGGCGTGCGCGACGATCGTCGCGCGGATGAGAGAGCCGCAGGGGCATCTCGGCGATCACACCGTCGAGGACACGGCGTCCGAGCCGACCTCGTCGATCACGGTGCCACCGCTGCGCTCGCCCTCCGAAGGCGGCCATGCAGCGGGCGGCGCGGCCGCATCGGCGAATGACATCATGCGGGCCGTGGTGGCGTTGACGCTGATCGGCCTCGCCGCCAACGCGACGATGATCGTGCTGCCGTTATACATCGTGCATGGCCTCAACGGCTCGCGGCTCGATGTATCGATCATGCTGGGGCTCGGCGCGCTGACCGAAATTCCGATGATGCTTGCGCTCGGTGCGCGGTCGTCGTCGCTGCACAAGCCGAACTGGCTGGCCGCGTGCGCCGCGGTGCATGCGGTGTATTTTGTCGGCATGTCGGTCGCGGGCCACGTGAACGTGCTGATTCCGATGCAGATCCTCAATGCGTTCGTCGTTTCCGTCACATCGTGCCTCGGCATGACCTACGTGCAGGATCTGATGCCCGCGTCGCCGGGCCGGGCGACGGCCCTGTTCTTCAACGCGGCGCGGGTGGGATCGATCCTGTCGGGCGTGCTGTCCGGTTTGCTGGTGCAGGCGTTCAGCTATCGCGGCACCTTCGTGTTCTGCGGTCTGCTTGCCCTGTGCGCGCTCGTGCTGTTTGCCGTGCCAGGCTGGCGCTATGGACAGATGGCGCGGGCAGCGCGCGGGTACGTCGCCCGGAAGCTGGAAGAGCGGCGGCGCTAGCATTGCCGCCTGCCTGCTGTCCGATGGCGGGTTGAGCAAGGGGAAATGGCGCCGCGGAACCGCTGGTAAGCGACCACTTTGGGCGTCCGATCGAAACGTGCGGATGCTTCGACTGCTCAACGCGGAGGCGCGCCGGCCCGGATTTCGCGAAGCGGATGCAGAAACGCCACCACCCGGTAATGGCAAACCGGAACGGCAGGCCGCCGCTTGATTTACAATCGCGGCACGGAGTAATATTCGGCCGGTTTGCGGAACGGATTTTTTCTAATATGTTGATATGCCGGGCGTCGTTTTCGGAGTCTTCATTTACCTCCGGGACGGCAGTGTGAGTCGCTGATTCACCTGCGCCGCTGTCAACATCAAAAAAAAGGCTTCGCTGGCAATTGCGAAGCCTTTGTCTTTTCAGGCATGCATTTTCTGCAAGGAAAATGGTGCACCATGGTCAAGCGAGAGGAACAACGGATGTTCGATCCCGACGGAGAAGCGCGCGAACGACTGCTCGTGTGGATACGCCGCCGCATGGAAGAGTACGGCATTACGCTGGACGATCTGGCGGCCGCCATCGAAGCCGATGCCGCCGCGCTGCAGGCGCCGAAGTATCGCGACGCATACGGCAACACGTGGGATGGCACGGGCGACAGGCCCGACTGGCTGACCCGCGCCATTCACGCAGGGCAGGATATCGAGCACTTCCGGTGCTGATCGCGGCATGTCGAGCCGTATTTTCCAGACTAAGCCATGCGTCCCGCGATGCGTTCGCCGCCGCGGCGCACCGCGTTGCTTCGTGAGGCGGCAACCTGCCTTTCAGGGAGATATCCGATGTCCATCACACAACCGGCGTCGGCGCACGCCTTCAGTCCGGACGAATGGGTGACTCGCTGCGACCTCGCTGCGCTTTATCGCCTGGTCGCGCATTTCCGCATGACCGACCTGATCGACACGCACATTACCGCGCGTGTGCCGGGGCCCGAGCATCACTTCCTCATTAACCGTTATGGCGTGCTGTTCGACGAAATGCGCGCATCGGATCTGGTGAAAATCGATCGCGATGGGCGAGTCGTCGAAGCGGAGGCGGACGGAGATCCGGCGCGCTATCGCGTGAATGCCGCGGGTTTCACGATTCATTCGGCCGTGCACACGGCGCGTCCCGACCTGCGCTACGTGATTCACACGCACACTGCGGCGGGCTCGGCGGTTTCCGCGCAAAAGCAGGGATTGCTGCCGATCAGCCAGCATGCGCTCAAGTTCTACGAGTGCCTTGCTTACCATGACTATGAAGGCATTGCGCTGGATCTCGGCGAACGGGAACGGCTCGTCGCCGATCTGGGCACATGCAATGCGATGATCCTGCGCAATCACGGTTTGCTGGCCGGAGGCGTATCCGCGGCGACGGCGTTTCAGGAAATCTATTTTCTGGAGCGCGCCTGCCAGATTCAGGTTCAGGCGCTGGCCGGCAATGCGGAGCTGAATGTGCCGCCGCAGGCCGTGTGCAGGTTGACCGCAAGCCAGTTCCAGCGCGACGACTCGGAAGGCATTGCACAACTGGCGTGGGAAGCCGCGTTGCGGCTGATCGATACATCGCGATCCGATTACTGCAGTTAGGCACCAACAGCAGGGCGGGCGGGGCGATTGCCAGGCGGAGCGGCATATCCTGATTGGCATAAGCGGCAAGCTGGGCGACAATCGCGGCGATCTTCAAACTTCGCCGCGAGGTGCATACCATGGTTGTGCTGATAGTCGGGTTGGTGATCTTTCTGGGCAGTCATTCAGTGCGGATCTTCGCCGGGCCATGGCGCGAGGCGCAAATTGCGAGGCTTGGCGAGAAGGGCTGGAAGGGGATTTTTTCCATCGTCTCCGCGATCGGGCTCGTGCTGATCATCTGGGGCTATGGACTGGCACGGCGTGACCCGGTGCTGCTATGGACGCCGCCGGTGTGGGCTCCTCATCTCGCTGCGCCGCTTACCGCGTTCGCATTTATCCTCTTTCCTGCTGCTCATAGTCCGGGTAACCACTTCAAGTCGCTGCTCCATCATCCGATGGTGTTTGGCGTCGGGCTTTGGGCGCTCGCGCATCTGCTTGCCAACGGGACACTGAATGCTGTGATCCTGTTTGGGGCTTTTCTGGTCTGGGCGGTGGTTGACTATTTCGCTGCGCGGCGGCGTGACCTGGATCAGGGCGTTGTTTATCCACCTGGTGTCCTGTCAAAAGATGTGATGCCGGTCGTTGCCGGGCTTGTGGTGTGGGTGGTGTTTGCCGTTGTCTTGCATGGATGGTTGATCGGGGTCCGGCCGTTTGGGTAATGGATTTTTTGTTTTACTGTCCTATGCTTACTTGTATTCTGGGCAGGTGATGGATGTCGCTCATCCGCACGCATCTTTGGCGGTCGACGATGTTTGCGGATGAGATCCAGCGTCGTCATGCGATGACGTGCGAGGCAGGTTTCAAATACGCTGGCTTGAGCGAGACCTGGCTCACAGGGCTGTGAGCCACCACTTGCACAACGCGTTCGACGCTTTTGGTATGTTGCAATTTATAAGTACAACTAGTCGTTTGATTCAGGAAGCGGGAATCACGCCATCGTCACTATATTTGGCAATTCGAACTAAAGTTAAGAGGCATCTTGCCGTTATGCATGAGGGAACAGGCCCGCCATCCGGCGGTAGTCAGGAAGTCCAATGCGGAGGTCGAGATGGGGACGAGCAATCGACGTCTAACAGAGTTCGTCGGCGTTGCGGCGATGGCAGCGCTCTACGTCTTGCCAGGCGCGGCGACGGCTGCAACGAGCGGCAGAATCTACTTTAGCGGCGCGGTCGTCGCTCCGCCGTTCGGCGTCTCGTACGCGCCGGCAGTGGGGTCGACGGCGGCTGGCACGACCATCCGGCAAGCCTCTGGCGCAGCCGGAGTGCGGGTCACGTTCGACGCGCCCGTTGGCGTTGCCTGCGCCAACGTCGGGTTGCAGGTGCTCGATGTGGATGGCTTGCGTGCTCCGAAGACGATCGCGACACGCTTCGTCGACGGCACTGGTCATGCGGTCGCATCAGACAAGGATGGACGGTTCCGTCTGGGCAGCGAAGGGGGAACACTGTCGCTTACGCCCCGGACGGGCAATGGTCCGTCGGCGGACAGCGCTGTAGCGGTCGTGATCAGCTACGACTGAACGGCGCCATGGATGCATGATGGCGGACACGTCGAACGGTGACGTTTCGGTCATCGTTCGATCGCCGTCCAGGCGGATAAAAAAGGCCCGCGCGAGGCGGGCCGAATGCTATCCGGAGTTTCGCGAACGGGTCGCGGCTTGAGATTCCAGAGCTGCTGTATGAAACGTCCGCGCAAACTCCGTGAAAGTGCGAACCGCACCTTCATCCAACTTCAATCAACATCAGAGATCGAAGAAGGCCGTTTCGTTTTCGCCCTGCATGTGAATGTCGAAACGGTACACCGTGCTGCCAGCATGTGTTTCGCGTTTCGCGACCAGCGTGTTGCGACGTTCGGCCGGTACGGAGGCAAGCACCGCGTCACGCTCGTTGGCCGCCGCTTCATCGTCAAAGTAGAGGCGCGTGAACGTATGCAGCAGCATCCCGCGCATCAGCACGATCACGTTGATGTGCGGCGCTTCGTCGTCGCCGGTCGCACCTGGCTTCACGGTCTGGACGACAAAGCGCTTCTGCGGGTCCGTTCCCGTACCGACGCGCGCAAAGCCGCGAAAGCCCGACTTCGTCACGTCCGCGCTTGAAGCCGGATAGTTGCCTTGCGGGTCGACCTGCAAAAACTCGAGCATGGCGTCGCCGATCACCGCACCGTCGGCGTCGAACACCTGGCCGACAATCGTGATGTGTTCGCCGGCCGCTTCATGATCCGCGAGCGATGGCGTGAACAAGCTCTTCAGATCGAAGTTGTACTGTTCGGGGCACAGACCGTAAGCGAAGTACGGCCCGACCGTTTGAGAAGGCGTTTGCTTGAGTGTCATGTTCAACGCTCCATCGGGGTTTCGTTGCGGCCGCGCAGCACGATGTCGAATTCGTAGCCGAGCGCATAGCCTTCTTCCGTCGTGTCGATCGAGAAGCGCGAGATGAGACGTTCGCGTGCGTGCTCGGGCGTGCCCTGGAAGATCGGATCGAGTGCGAGCAGCGGGTCGCCAGGGAAGTACATCTGCGTGACGAGGCGCGAGCCGAAGTAGTCGCCAAACAGCGAGAAGTGAATGTGGTTCGGACGCCATGCGTTCGGATGATTGCCCCACGGATACGCACCGGGCTTGATCGTCAGAAACCGATAACGGCCTTCGTTGTCGGTCAGGCAGCGGCCTGCGCCGAGGAAGTTCGGATCGAGCGGCGCTTCGTGCTGGTCAGCCTTGTGAACATAGCGGCCCGCAGCATTCGCCTGCCAGATTTCGACGAGCGTGTTGCGCACCGGCCGACCGCCTTCGTCGAGCACGCGGCCCGTGACGATGATGCGCTCGCCAAGCGGCTCGCCATTTCTGGCGGCATTGCGCGTCAGGTCGTTATCGAGCGCGCCGAGATCTTCCGCGCCGTACACGGGCACGCGCTGATTGCGCAGGCGTTCTTTCAGCGGGATCAGCGGGCGGCTCGGGCCGCGCTTCACCGACGAACCGTAGCCGGGATAGACATAGGGAGGATGGGACGCGAAGTCGCGCACGGTGAGGACAAGGTGATCGTCCATTGTTTGTCTCCTGGGAGGGATTATTGAGCGGCTGGGGATTATGGGACTTTATATGCTCCAGGAAGTTATGCAAAATGACGTTTTTTCGTCTTTCGTATAACCTGTCGTTATGCAACGCAGCCTCGCGGACAGCCGCGTCAAATTCCGTCATCTGCAGTGCTTTCTGGCCGTCGCGCAGTTCGGCGGCGTGCAGAAGGCCGCGGAGAGCCTGGCGATTACGCAGCCCGCCGTGTCGAAGACGGTCGCCGAACTCGAATCGATTCTCGGCGTGAGGCTGTTCGAGCGCGGCCGGCACGGGGCGGTGCCCACGCGCGAGGGACAGCTGTTCATGCCGCACGCAAGCGCCTGCGTGAGCGCGCTGCGGCAAGGCGTCGATCTGCTGGCGCGCGCGGAGGGCACGGCGGCCGCCACGCTCGATCTCGGCATTTTGCCGACCGTCGCGACCGCGGTCGTGCCGCCCGCGCTGAAGTTGTTTCAAACCCGATGGCCGCATGTGGTTGTGCGGATGGTGACCGCGTCGAACACAGAACTGCTCGCGCGGCTAAAGGCCGGCACGATCGAGTTCGCGGTGGGGCGGCTGGCGGATCCGGAGCGGATGATCGGCCTTAGCTTCGAGCAGCTGTATCGCGAGCCGCTGATCGCGGTGGTCCGTGCGGGCCATCCGCTGTCGACGGGCGCGGCTCCGCCGGCGGCGCTGCTCGAACGCTTCATGGTGGTGCTGCCACCGTTCGGCACGCTGATCCGGCAGTCGGCCGAAAGTCTGCTGACGGCCTGGGGGGCACCGCCGCTGTCGTCGTTCGTGGAAATGCTGTCGGTATCTGTTGGCCGGGCGTTGACGCTCGAAAACGACGCGGTCTGGTTTGTCCCGTTCAGCGCGGTCGAATACGATCTGTCGCGCGGCGAACTGGTGCGGCTGCCGCTGCCGTTTGCCGGCACCGAGGAGCCGGTGGGTCTAATCCTGCGCACGGATACCCAGCCGTCGGCAGCGGCGCGCGCGCTGATTGATGCGGTGCGCAACGTGACGCGGCAGCGCATTGCCCCTGCCGTCGATAAAACACGCTCGCCGAAACGCCGCCGCGCGGCGCCCTGAACCGCGCATGGCCGCCGGGGAGGCGCAACAGGTCATCATGGTCACCACGGATACGTAAGCGCCGCATGAACCGTTCAGTACAAAATGCAGGTTGCGGGAGGTCACGCACACGGTGTACAAACACGGTTCGAATGCCGTCGAAATCTGCCGTCGGCGGGCGTTACCCCGTTGCCTCCATGCCCCGTCAAGCGTTACCAGCAGCACCTGCAGCCATAAAGGAGAATGCCATGCCCAGCGATCTGCCTGATCCGACCGCTGCCCTCAGCGCCATTGCCGACCCGGAGCACAATCCGCTCGGCACGGCCGGAATCGAATTCGTGGAGTTTGCCGCGCGCGATCCGAGGTCGCTCGGGCAGACGTTGACGCAACTCGGCTTCAAGGCGATCGCCCGGCACGTCAGCAAGGACGTCACGCTGTACCGGCAGGGCGAGATGAACTTTCTGATCAATGCCGAGCCGGATTCATTCGCTGCGCGCTACGCCGAGGAGTACGGCACGGGCGTCTGCGCAATCGGCATTCGCGTGGCTGACGCGCAGCGCGCGTTCGATCGGGCGATCGAACTCGGCGCGTGGGAATTCGAAGGCGAGAGGGTCGGCAAGAACGAACTGCTGATTCCGGCGATCCAGGGCATCGGCGATTCGCATATCTACTTCATCGACCGCTGGCGCGGACGCGGTGGCCAGCGCGGCGGTCTCGGCGACATCTCGATCTTCGACATCGATTTTCGGCCGATCGAGATCGACACGGCCCACGCCGATCTGAGTCACGCCGGCACGGGGCTCGTGGCGGTCGACCATCTGACGCAGACCGTCGGTGCGGGCCGGATGCAGGAATGGCTCGATTTTTACCGCGACCTGCTCAACTTCCGCGAGATCCACGAATTGCACGCGAACTGGCACGTTTCGGCGGAATCGCGCGTGATGGTGTCGCCGTGCGGCGCGATCCGTATTCCGCTGTACGAGGAAGGCACGCCGCGCACGAACCTGATGCATGAGTATCTGCCCGATCATCCGGGCGAAGGCGTGCAGCACATCGCGCTTGCCACGGGCGATATCTTCGCGTGCGTCGAAGCCATCATGGCGAACGGCATCGAGTTTGTCGAGCCGCCGCCTCGCTATTACGAGCAGATCGAGGCGCGCCTGCCGGGCCACGGCCTCGACATCGAGCGGCTGCGCCGCGACCGGATTCTGGTGGACGGCGAAATCGGCGCCGATGGCGTGCCGCTGCTGTTTTTCCAGACGTTCATGAAGCCCGGCGCCGGTGAGATCTTCTTCGAGATCGTGCAGCGGCGCGGGCATCATGGTTTCGGCGAAGGCAATCTCGGCGCGCTGGCAAAGGCCCGCCGATAGGGGGGTGCTCGCTGAACGCCCGCCGGCGGGGGGGCCGCTATTTTTATTCGCCGTTACTGATTGGCGTCACTCGCATCCATCCGCAGACGGCGTACGAGTTCGCGGCCGCGTCGAGTGAGCTTGAGCGTCGACACATCGTTGTGCCGGCCGATTTCCACCAGCTCGTAGCGGCGCAGGGCGAGCACTTCCGGGTCGAGTTCCGCGAGGCGCGGCTCGGTGTCCCTGAGCCGCAGAAGTGTCGAGAGTTCGTGATGGCTCAGCATCGGGCACCTCCGTCGGTTGATTCACAGGCAATCCAATATCGTAAGCGCCTTGCCCAACGGTCAGACTACAGTTGTGTTGCACGATGTTACGTCGTTACAGGTTGGCGCGCGGCGGGTCGTGCCCAGACTCTCGATGATTACAGGGCTGGCCGCCGGAGATTTTCCCAGCGAGGGCGCTGGGATATGAAACGATGTGTTACCGGGGGCCCGATCCGACGTCCGCATCGGCATCGAGAACCGGATGCGCCGTTCGCCAGGCGAGCGCTTCCCGCAACAGCCATTCGCGAAAATTCGTGAGCGGTTTGCCGTGGCTCAATTCGGTCGGATAGACGAAGTAGTATGCCGATTCGGCCACGACAGGCGCCTCGAACGGCACGATCAGCGCCGACGGTTCCGGCTGCGTATCGACAAAGAAACGTGGCACCAGGGCAATCCCCAAGCCCGCTGCGGCGGCGCTCAGCAGCATCGTGTGCAACTCGTACCGCACACCGTGCATCGTCCGGTTGTCGTCGACCCCGAGATTCGCGAACCACGTCGCCCAACCGTCGGGACGCGTCGTCGAGTGCAGCAGCGGGTAGTCCAGCAGATCGGCGGGCGATTTTACTGGCTGCGTCAGCAGGCTCGCCGCGCAGACCGGAATCACTTCCTCCCGAAACAGAAAATCGGCCGACGTCCCAGGCCATGTCGGCTTGCCGTAGTGGATCGCGGCTTCGAAGTGAGTCTCGGCGAATGGAAAGGTGTCGGTGCGTACGCCCATGTTGACGCGCACGTCGGGATAGCGTGCGTTGAAGTCGCCGAGGCGCGGAATGAGCCATTGCGATGCGAACGTGGGCAGCACGGCCAGTTCGAGGTAGCCGCCGCCGCTGCCGTGCGCGATGATCGACAGGGTGTCGCGGTCGAGGCTTTCGAGCGCGCGGCGCACCTGCGCGCCGTACACCTTGCCGGCCCGCGTCAGCACGACGCGCTGCTTCACGCGTACGAACAGCCGCACGCCGAGATTGCCCTCGAGCGTATTGATCTGGCGGGAGATTGCGCTTTCAGTGAGGAACAGTTCCCGCGCCGCATGGGTAAAGCTTTCGTGCCGTGCGGCAGCCTCGAAGGCGAGCAGCGCGCCCATGCTGGGAATTCGGTATTTGCGCATGTTAATTCCAGGAACGCATCAAGTCTGGATTTTATCTCGCTTTACGGCAGGTGCGCGCGTTTGAATAATCGCAGTCATGCAATGCCGGACGTGTGCTTCGCTGCCTTTTTCCTGCAGCACGCGCTTTGGTGGCGCGATTTTTCCGCGCAGGCGTTTTTGCGCCGCGCCATCCACCCAATGATCATGTCGACGATGAGAAATGCGAATGTTGAGCGGTTGCTGCTGAAACTGGCGGGGCCGGAAAGGACCGAGGCACTGTTGGCGACCCTGAACCATCCTGCCGTGCTGATCGAGTGGGAAAGCGGCGTCGTGACGCGCGCCGAGCTGGCGCAGGCGATGAACATGGCATTGTTCGAAGACCTCCTCGCACGATCGGCAAACGGCCGCGCCTATACGCAGGAGGCGATCGCCGCTGGCGGCGGTGTGCACTTCGATCACGGCGCGCTGCGCACCGTGCGCTGGAACCAAAGCGGCGCGCTGCCGCCAGGCGAGGCAGCATTTGCGCGCATCCTGCGTCCGCTGGGTTTTCGCGTCAACGGCCGTTATCCACTCGACCGGCTCGGTATGACCGGCCGCGCCTGGGCGCATGAAGACGCACCCGACGAGATCGCTCAGTTCTTCGTCAGCGAATTGCATCCGGAGCGTTTTTCGCCGGAATTCCAGCAGGCCGTGACGAGTGTGATTGGCGCGTCGCGCGATCCGTTGACGCCCGTCGCCGTCGCGCGCCTGTGGGAACTGGAACGCGAAGGCGTGCTACCGATCGAGGCGGCGCACGAACTGTTGCCGGTGATCGTCGGGGCATTCGCGCGTCAACACGACGCGCCGAACGAAACAGACTATGAAGTGCTGCTGAAGGAATCGGCGGAAATGGCGTGGATCGCGACCGAAGGCAACGCTTTCAATCACGCGACCGACCGCGTCGCCGACGTGTTCCAGCTTTCCGACGCCGAAAAAGCGAAGGGCCGACCGATGAAACCGGAAGTCGAGCGTTCGCGCTCGGGCCGCGTGTTCCAGACGGCGTATCGTGCGGATATCGTCAGGCGCGAGTTCCGCAAGGCGGACGGCAGCATCGTGACGCGCGAGGTGCCGGGCTCGTTCTATGAATTCATTACCCGCAAGCTCACGTTCGATCAAGACTCGCGCCGTTGGGAAACCGATCTTCGCTTTGACGCCGGCAACGCACAGGGCATCTTCAAGATGACCGCGAGCCAGACGGCGTGAAGAGGGAGCTGACCATGGAACGGCAGGCAGACAACACGGATCAGGCAACGTCCATTCGTGCCGCCACGCCGTTCCGGGCGGATGTCAAGGTGTTGCGCTCGATCGAGGCGGATTTGCGCGCGCATGTGCGCGGGGAAGTGCGCTTCGACCAGGCGTCGAAGGCGCTGTACGCGTCGGATGCCTCGAACTATCGACAGGTGCCGATTGCGGTGGTGGTGCCCGCCGATATCGACGATCTCGTCGCGACTGTCGCCACATGCCGGCGCAACGACGTGCCGTTTCTGCCTCGCGGCGGCGGTACGTCGCAGAACGGCCAGTGCGTGAACGTCGCGGTGGTCGCCGATGCCAGCAAGTATGTGAACCGCGTGGTTTCTGTCGACGCACAGGCGCATACCGCGATTGTCGAGCCGGGCGTCGTCTGCGACACGTTGCGCGATGCCGCCGAGCGGCACGGGCTCACGTTCGCGCCCGATCCCGCGACGCACAGCCGCTGCACGCTCGGCGGCATGATCGCGAACAACTCGTGTGGCGCGCATTCGGTGATGGCGGGCAAGACCGTCGAAAACATCGAAGCGCTCGAGATCGTCACGTACGACGGCGCACGCTTCTGGGTCGGGCCGACTACGGACGACGAACTCGCGCGCATCATCGCGGCGGGTGGCCGGCAAGGCCAGATCTATGCGGCGCTGAAAGCCTTGCGCGACCGGTACGCCGGTCTGATACGGGCAAAATTCCCGCAGATCAGGCGGCGCGTCTCCGGTTTCAATCTCGATCAACTGTTGCCGGAAAACGGCTTTAACGTCGCGCGTGCGCTGGTCGGCACGGAGGGCACCTGCGCGGTCACGCTGCAGGCGAAGGTGCGGCTTGTGCATAGTCCTGCGCAGCGCGTGCTGCTGGTCGTCGGTTTCACCGATATTTTCACGGCCGCCGATGCGGTTCCGCACTTCATGCGTTGCGACCCGATCGCCATCGAGGGACTCGATCGCGCGATCATCCGCGGCTTGCAGGCGCGCGGGCTGAAGAAGGACGAAATCGCGTTGCTCCCGGACGGCGACGCGTGGGTCGTGCTCGAATTCGGCGCCGACACGCATGAGGACGCGCTGCAACAGGCGCAGTCCGCGGCCAGGTATTTCGCGGCGGGTCACGCGGGTGAAGGCATTTCGACAATGCTCGTCGAAGCGCGCGCGTTGCAGGCGAAGGTGTGGTCGATTCGCGAGACAGGGGCGTCGGCGGTGGCATTGTCGGTCGATCCGGCGAAGCCCGATCCGGTCGTCGGCTGGGAGGATGCCGCTGTCGATCCGCTGCGCCTGGGCGATTATCTTCGCTCCTTTCAGGCGCTGGTCGATCGTTACGGCTACGAAACCTGTCTGTATGGACACTTCGGCGATGGCTGCGTGCATGCGCGCATCACGTTCGATCTTCGTACGGCCGAAGGCGTTGCGACATGGCGCAGTTTTCTGCGCGAAGCGGCGAACCTGGTGGTCGAATTCGGGGGTTCGCTATCGGGCGAACACGGCGACGGCCAGGCGAAGGCCGAGTTTCTGCCGATCATGTACGGCCCCGAGTTGATGCAGGCGATGGAGCAGTTCAAGGCGATCTGGGATCCAGCGAACCGCCTGAATCCCGGCAAGGTCGTTCATGCCTACCGGGCCGACGAAAACCTGCGCATGGGGCCAGCCTACAAGCCTGTGACGTTGCAGACGAACCTGACTTTCGCGAGCCCGGAAGGCGATGGCTTTCAGCGAGCGGTCGAGCGTTGCATCGGCATGGGCAAATGCCGCTCGCTCGAGGGCGGCACGATGTGCCCGAGCTATCGCGTGACCCGCGAAGAAAAGTATTCGACGCGCGGTCGCGCCCATCTGTTCTGGGAAATGCTCCAGGGCGAGGTGATCGATAGCGGCTGGGAAAGCCGCGAGGTGAAGGATGCGCTCGATACGTGTCTCGCCTGCAAGGGCTGCAAGTCGGATTGCCCGACGCATACCGATATGGCCTCGTACAAAGCCGAGTTTCTTTCGCATTACTACGAGACACATGGCCGGCCGCGACAGGCAATGTTCATGGGACGCATCGGTGAATGGGCGCCGTTCGCGGCGCATTTTCCGCGTTTGACGAATTTCATGACGTCAGCCCCCGGTCTTGCAGCGGTGGGCAAGTGGATGGCAGGCGTTGCTCAAGCGCGCACCTTGCCGAAGTTCGCGAGGCAGACGTACCGGCAGATCGCGCGACGTGCGCATGCGAGTGTGAGCGCGAACGCGGTGCGGCCGGCTGCGTCGGCGAAAAAAATGATTCTGTGGGTCGACACGTTCAACGATCACTTCTCGCCGGAGATTGCGCAGGACGCGGCCGATGTGCTCACCGCGCTTGGCTGGCGGGTCGTGCTGCCGAAGCGGCGTTTGTGCTGCGGCCGGCCGCTCTACGATTTCGGGCTGCTGGAGCGGGCGCGCGAACTGCTGGTGAACGTGCTGGACGATCTCGCTGACGATATCGCCGCCGGTGTGCCGCTCGTCGGTCTCGAACCGGGGTGCCTGTCGGTCTTCAAGGATGAGTTGCTCAGGCAGCTGCCCGGCCACGCGCTCGCGAAGCAGCTTTCGGCACAAACGTTCCTGTTCTCCGATTTCGTTGTGCGTCAGCCGTTCGACTGGCCGACGCTCGATGCCGACGTGATTGTCCACGGCCATTGCCACCAGAAGGCGCTGTTTGGCATGCAGGGCGATACGTCGCTGCTCGCGAAGCTCGGCGTGAAATGGAAGCTGCTGGATACGGGCTGCTGCGGGATGGCCGGGTCATTCGGCTTTAACGCGAAACATCATGCGCTGTCGGAGAAAATCGGCGAAGACTCGCTTTATCCGGCGATTCGCAGCGCCGCGCGCGAAACGATCGTGCTGACCAACGGCTTTAGCTGCCGCGAACAGATCGAACAGGGCACGGGCCGTCATGCCCTGCATATCGCGCAACTGGCAAAGTGGTCATTGTCCCAACACGTCGGTGGGCCTGCTGGGGGCGCGACTGGCGAAGCGCAAACCAGAACCGAACGCGCAGCATCGGGACGCTAGCGCCGATGGGTGAAACCGCTGCGCCTGCTACTTCTTCAGAGCGGTGTCCGCCGGCTGCTGCGGTATGTCGGCGCTCGTGGCCATCCATAGCACTTCGGCGTCTTCTTCGCTGGTGGAAACGGCCGCATGACCGGTGCGGCTGTCGAAGTAGATGCTGTCGCCGGCGTTCAGATGCGTCGGTGCGTACAGTTCGGAGTAGAGACACACGCTGCCGCTGATGACGTACAGGAATTCCTCGCCTTCGTGGCGGCCCCAGTCGTCGAAGGCATCGAGCGTATGGGCGGAAATGCGGATACGGAACGGCAACATCGCCTTGTGTGCAAGGTCGGTGGCGAGCAGTTCCATCTGGTAGCCGCGGTACGCGTGGCGCTGGCCGGCATCCTTCCGGGTTAGCGCGCGGCGGCCGCCGGCGCTGACTTTCGGAGTCGAACCGAACAGTTCGCCAAGATCGATCTTCAGGCCGTGGACGATCTTCTGCAGCACGTCGAAAGTCGGCGACATCAGCCCGTTTTCCACTTTGGACAGCGTCGAGCGCGATACGCCGCACAGACGGCTCGCGGTTTCCAGCGTCAGATCGTGCGCAAGCCGCGCAGCACGCACGCGCCGGCCCAGATCCGAGGTGGACGATTCTGCCGGTTTGATGGTGTGGGTATCCATGGGTGATCAATCGAAAGCGCGCTCCGGGCGCAAGGTGTTTCCGATCATAACATTTGAGCGGCCGTGTGGCCCCGATGGGCGGGGAGCGTCCCATTTTCAGCAGAGTGGCGTCGGGCCAGCCAAGACCACGACTTGTGAAAGGGCAGATGGTTTTCCCATCGGAAACACGAGAGGTCGCCATGGCGCGGCGTGCGGCGAGGTACCTGTCGCTACTACGGCACGCAAATCCAGGCGAAAAACTTTCGGTAACGATTCGGTAACCAAAGACCGTGCGGGTTGGTCTAACGTTTCTGATCCAACGTTACTCAGCCCGTACCAACATGGTCTCCAGCATCACATCGATACGCGTCGCGATACCGGCCGGCATTCTCGCGCTTGCGCTCGGCGGTTGTGCGGTCGTGCCGCCGAGCGGCCCCAGCGTGGTCGCGCTGCCGCGCAGCGGCGAGCCGCTCAACCAGTTCCAGCAGAACGACTATGCCTGCCGCGACTACGCATTCCACACCAGCGATGCCGCCCGGGCCTCGCAAAATGCGACCTCGTACGGCGTCAACAGCGCAGCGATCGGCACCCTCGGTGGCGCCGCCGTCGGTGCACTGCTCGGGGCAGCGGGCGGTAACGCAGGCGCGGGCGCAGCGATCGGCGCGGGCAGCGGACTGCTGCTCGGCGGCGCAGCCGGCGCAAACGGCGCGCAGTATTCAGCGGCAAGCCTTCAGGCGCAATACGACGCTGCCTACGCGCAGTGCATGACTTCAAAGGGCGATACGATCGCGCAACCGCAGATGCCCGTCTATGCACCGCAGCCGGTGTATGTTGCCCCGGCGCCGAGATATGTCGCGCCCCCTCCCGTGATGTACGCACCCTATCCGTATTACTGAAGACGGCTATCCCGGAACTGCGCGGATGGCGGAAGGTCGCCGATGGGCGGCGATAGGCGCGAGAGCTTCCGACCACGTATCGGCGACGATTTCGGTCAGCGCGTGCCGGTTGCGGACCACATCGTGCGGCCCCAAAAAGTCAGCGTCCGGTCCCAGGCCAGTTGCGACCACACCGGATCGAACTGGGTTTGGGCGATACGGCCAGGCCCGACAGCGGTTTCGTTGGCGAACGCGTGATGCGCAAGGTAGCGGTGGAACTCGAAGTCAACATCGGCTTCCCGCAATTTGACCTCTAGTGCGTTGACCGTCTCTGCCGCGAAGAAGGCATCCTGCGCGGCCCAGTGACCGAGCACCGGGACCTTGATCTTGCTGGCGTCGATGTAGTCCAGCGGAGGGAAGCCATACCACACCACGCCGGCCGAAATCTCGGGGATCTGACTGAGCGCCAGCAGCGCGAGCGCGCCCCCCATGCAGTAGCCGGTCACGCCGACACGTTGTGATTGCTGCTTCAGGTACTGTACCGCGCCGCGAATATCCTGAGCGGTGGCATCGCCGAAGTCGAGGCTCGTCATCAAATGGTGCGCTTCTTCCTCTTCTGCCGTCGCCTTTCCTCGATAGAGATCGGGCACGAGCGCCAGATAGCCGGACTGGGCGAGCCGGTCTGCCACGCCGCGAATCTGGTCGTTCAGCCCCCACCACTCCTGAATCACCACGATGGCGGGCGCGCCCTCGATCTTTTGAGGTTTGGCGAGATAGCCCTGTACGTCCTGGCCGTCAGGGCGGCGAAAGGTAACCATGGTTCCAGGTGTCTGTTTCATGTGACGGTCCCCCGTTGAATAAAGCCACTAGCATAGCGCCGGTGATGGGCGTTTGCTGATGCGAGTCCGAGCGATTGGGGATATGCGGCCGCCTTTGTGCTGATCACCGGATTCGACAAGATGTTCAGCGTCTATATCCGGAGCGCCCGGCAGAAAATCATTCCGGCAAAGGATTACGGTAAGACCACAGGCGTCATCATCCTGCTCAACAACATGACACAGCCTCTCGCGGGTTTGCTCGTCGGTCTTTTCGCGGGCCGTGGGCAGACGCGGACGCTCATCGTGCCCCTCTCTCTCGACATGGGGGTAGTCGGCGCCGTGGTGTCGGTGAGCGGTCCGTTGCTGGGCCGAAGGAAGGCGTGCGTGCCGGTGGCGTGCGAGCGTCCGGAGTTTGATCCAGAATCGCGGGAAGGAACACGACGCGCCAGCCCGGAACCGCCTTCAAACGTCACGAAGGAAGCTGACATGATACGTAAGACGCTCAATGCATCGCGACTGCAGGATGAGGTTAGCCGTCGTATTCATCGCATTCATGAAATCGTCGAAGACGGCGTGAAGATCCGCGTCCCTCGCCCGCAAAAGACAGAGCCCGACCCGTCGGGTTGCAACTGGGAGATGAAGCACTTCGGCAACGCGATCGGTTACGAGCGGGATATCGACGGAGTGCTCAAAGCGGTACGCGCCGAATACAACCTGTCGGAAGATTCGACAGACACCTCGGGCACCGTCAAAAGTCCCTTTGATTGACTGGGTCAGCCCTGCACTTGTTCAGGTGCAGGGCGGTGCGAAATCGTTCCGCGCAAGCCCGCTATTAGCGTGAACAGCCCCTAGTTGTGTAGCGGCGGGCCCCCGTGGTCTGCCTGGCCGCGGCTGTTGCCTCCGCCACTTTCATGGACTTGCGGCGACCCCCCGGGATGACCACCGCCACCCTGACTTTGACCTGGAGGCGGACCGCCCATCTGAGCGCCGCCGCCATGGCCTTGCGACGGCCCAGGCGGATGAGCGCCCTCACCACCCTGACCTTGCGGCGGCGCGTGCGGACGGCTGTCCCAGCCACCCTGACCTTGCGGCGGCGCGTGCGGACGGCTGTCCCAGCCACCTTGACCTGGAGGCGGCCCGCCCATCTGAGCGCCGCCGCCATGGCCTTGCGGCGGCGCAGGTGGATGACCATCCCCGCCGCCATGGCCTTGCGGCGGCGCAGGTGGATGACCATCCCCGCCGCCTTGACCCGGCGGCGGCCCGCCCGGATGACCGCCACCATGATCGTAATCGGACGGGCGACCGCCACCCCCGCCATGCCACGGATACGGCACCGGCGGATGTCCTTCGCTGCGCGGCTGCCCCGGCGGCGGCCGATGCGCCCAGCGATCCCGATCGTGATACCACGGACGGTCGCGGTAATAGTGGCCCCAATAAGACCCGATCGCAAACGTGATGATGGGCAGCCCGATCACCGTCCCGTAACTCATGATCGGAACCTCGCTTCCCTGATAGGGGTAGCTGAGATAGGCCGCGTAAACCCATCCCCGTATGTCGGACCCGGCGACGTCGCACCATGTGTAGTCGCTGATGCAACCCATCACCGTGAGCGGCAGGCTGGCCGGCAACTCGGCCACCACGGGATAGTCTTCCCCTGGCCCGGCATAAAGGTAGACCGGACTGTTCGTGTACGCCTCGGCCTCCTGCGCGGAAGCAGTGCCCGACAACATCGACAGAGCGGCGAGACCCGCGCAGATGCCGCTCATGAACTGTTTTCGCATCGTTCCTCCCAGGGTGCGGACCCGGCTTCAACCGGCGGTTTTTTCTACCGTACCGGATGTGATCTTCGCTTCCGGTTCCTGTAACGCCAGGCGTCTTCGGCGGCGTCGGAACCCGGGCATGCATTTCGCGGCGCACATTGGTTTTCGCAGGCAGCTGTGACCTTTGCCTCGTACGTTTACCTTGTTTGTCCCTGAAACACGCACAGGAGTTCTCAAATGATGAATCGATGCGCACGCGGCGACCGCGGGTGAGCACCGCAAGCAGAACGAAGCGCGCAGCGGCAATCAGGCGCGCGACCGCGTGCGCGCCGGAAGCCTTAGTTGTTGCGCAACGACTTCGACACATGGGAAGCCACTACGCATGGCGCGGACTTTCCCGATAACGACCGCTGACGCATGTTGACGCGCGCATTCCGGGCGAGCGGGGCGGCCCGCTTATTCGGCAAGCGCCGCATCGACGGCGGACAGGTAACCGTTGAACCCGGCATTCGCAAGCGCGGTCCGCACGCGTTCGAGTTCGCGTCGTAACGCCTCGTCGGGGTAACCCGGCAATGCGGCGGCAAGGGCGCGACCGCGTGCCGCGAACAGTTCGGCCCAGGGCAGTGGCTCGGCGCAAGTGAAGTCTTCGAGCGCCGCCGCATAGTGAAGCGCGCCCTCCGCATCGCCCGCACGCAGCATCGCTTCAATGGCGTCGCGGTAGAACCACAGATGATTGTGACTGACGGCGCCCCGGCGCAGCAGTTCGACACCCTGGGCAAGGATTTGCGTGCGTTCGGCTTTGTCATCGACGACAAGGCTCAGCGCGCCCAGGGCTTTCGGCGCGGTGAACTGCATGCCCACGTCACGGCAGATCGCGAGCGTTTCGCGTAACAGCTCGGCGGCTTCCTTGCGATGCCCACTCCTGATCAACAGGCGCGCCCGCATCTCCATGTTCTGTGCCTCGAAACGGCGCGCGCCGAGCTGGCGCGCGAGCCGCATGGCGTGTTCGAGATGGTGCTCCATCGCCTTCGCATCGCCGAGTTCGTAAGCGGAGAAGATACCCATAGTTTCGCCAAGCATCTCGGCGCGCGGCTGCCCCACGAGCGCAGCCGCACGCGCCGCAGCGATGCCGTCTTCGCGCGCCTCGCGCAGCTCATTGAGGTAGACGCGGCTAAATCCCATCATCGGGCGATTCGCGACCTCGATCCGGCCGAAGCCGTGTTCGCGGCTCAACGCGACGCAACGGCTGAAATGCTCGAACGCGGTTCGCATCCGCCCCTGCGCGTAGGCGGCATCGGCGAGACCGCCGAGCGCGCGCGCCTCGGCTTCCGGCAGGCCGGAGCGACGCGCATACGCCAGCCCCTGTTCATGTCCGGCACGGCATTCTTCGATTCTGCCGAGCGGAAACAGGATGTTGCCGCGCAGATGATGCAGGCGCGCGAGTTCCGGCAAAATGTCGAGGCGCTCCGCCGCCTGTTGGGCCGCATCCAGCAGCGCCAGCGCTTCGGTCAGCCCTTCGCTGACCCGCAGTCCTTCAGCGAGCCCGAGCTGGGACTGGCAGAGGCTGACTTCATCCGGGGCGCCAGCGACCGCCGCGCGATAGGTGACGATCGATCCCGCGATGTCGCCGAGGTCCCGCTGCAATTCTCCTTTCAGACACGTGAGCGCATGGCGATCGTCGTCCTTGCGGGCGATTTCCAGTCCGCGCTCGACGAGCCGCAGCGCTGCATCGGTAAGGTACGTGGCCCGTTGTGCGATCGCCGCATCCAGGTAGGCGCGCGGCGCGCGCTCGTCTTCGGCGCGATCGAGATGCTGCGCGCGGAGCACCGGATCGTTCGATGCAAACCAGGCCGCAGCCCGCAGATGCAGCTCGCGCCGGCGCGCCCGCAGCGACGTCGAGTACGCGCTTTCCTGGATCAGCGCATGTGCAAAGAGAAAATCTTCGCCCTCGGGAAGCACAAGCGCGTTGGCAACGAGTCGGTCGCACACGTAGTCGGGCACGTCGATCAACCGGCGCAGCAGTTGGAGATCGAATCGCTGACCTATGACGGCCGCGGCCTGAAACGCCTGGCGGTCGAGCGGTTCCAGCCGGTCCATGCGCGCAAGAACCAGGCTCTGAATGGTCGCGGGTACGGCCTCGTCGGTGCCTTCTTCAGCATTGCGCAGAAGCTGCTCCAGAAACAGCGGATTGCCGCCCGCCCGTTCGATACAGGCGAGCGCGACCCGCTGCGTCGCATCGATGAAACTGCTGGCGAGGCTGAGCGCCTCGTCGCTTCGCAGCGGACCAAGGTCGATGGTGGCGAAGGGGGTACCGCGACAGCTTGCACGCCAGGCTGCGTCGAGCGGGTCGCCTTCGATACGCGACGTCATCACGAGCAAACCGGGACCATTCGCGATCGCCGTGCCGAGGGTGGATAGATAGGCCGTTACCTGAGGATCGGCCCAATGCACGTCTTCCATGACGATCATCGTGGGCCCGCGCCGGCAGGCGTCTTCAGCGAGCCTCGCGGCGACCGCGCGCTTGCCGCGGTTGCGCGCGGCGTTGTCCATGGCGTCGTAGAGCGTGCGCCATTCGCCGGTCTGCGGCAGATCGAGCATGTCATGGAGAAACATGAGCTGGTCAGCGCCGACCACACCCGCCCCGGCGACAGCGGCCGCAGCGGCGCCCCGCTCTTCGGGCGAAGCGGCTGTCCGTAGCCCAAGCAGGCTGCCGACGATCGCGCGCACCGGATCTTGGCCCCGGCCCATGCCGAAATCGAGCACAAGGCCGCGATGAACCGCAAACCCTTGCGCATCGCCGAAGCGGCGCATCTCGTCGACGAGACGTGTCTTGCCGATTCCCGCCTCGCCGCGCACATAGACGATCTGTCCGGCGTGCTCTTCGCGACAGGCACGGGCGATACCCTTGAACTGTTCCAACTCGGCCTTTCGTCCGACAAAAAGGCTCCGGGCCGTCGTCAACGCTTCGGAGGCCATGCCGCGCAAGCGCCAGACGTGCACAGGAAGGTCGATGCCCTTGAAGTGCATTTCGCCCATGGCTTCACTCAACACGCTGCCGTCGAGCACGCGATGCACGCTGTCGGAGAGCAGGGTTTCGCCTGGGCCGGCGGCAGCGACGAGCCGCGCGGCGAGATTCACGGAATCGCCGAGCACCGTGTAGTCCTGAACGTCGGCGCGATCGACCGGGCCCGCGACCACCTCGCCGCTGGCGATGCCGACATGCGCCTGCAACCGGCGCGACGCGGATACGCTGAGCCCGGTGAGCGCGTCATGGATGTCCAGCGCGGCACGCGCCGCGCGCAGGGGATCGGTGTCGTGCGCGCGCGGCGCGCCGAAGATCGCCATGACGGCGTCGCCGATGTGCTTGTCGATGGTGCCTCCGTAGCCGAGCACGATGCCATCGACGAGCGTCGTATAGCGCCCGGTCAGCTCGCGCAACTCTTCAGGATCGAGCGTTTGCGACAGCGCGGTAAAGCCGCACAGATCGGCGAACAGGATGGTCACCTGGCGGCGGTCGCCGGCCGGTGCATGCGTGGCATGTGTCGCTGACGGGGCGGGTGATGACGGTGCGGACGTCGCCGGCGCGGTGGTGTTGAGCGCGGCAATCGCTGCGAGCAGACGCTTGCGATGGCCCAGCGAGGAGACGCCCAGTTCTTTCAGATCGGCGTCGGTGAGTTGCGGCAGCACCGTGAGATCGATGTCGTTCTGCGCGAACGCGCTTGTGTATTGGCCAAGCTCCAATGCATCAAGCCACTGATCGATAGTCATCGCCGTTGCCCAAAGCGGTTCATCTGAAGAACAGGTGCGCTGCCTCGCGCGCTCACAACACAGTGTACGTCGCGTCGATTTAAGCGGGCACGTGAAGGCCGAAGCGCGCACGCATCGTGGCGCCGGGAAATTGACACGCGCCGATGCAGCGGCGGATACTCGACGAGCCAGGAGTCGAGCCGCATGCATCGGGAGAGCGCCGTGAAGCCAGGCACAACCGGTTCCGCTACCGCCGTCAGCACGGGTTCGCGCGCCGGTGGCCTGGTCGGCGATCTCGCGGCCGGTGCCGTCTCGACGATCGTCATGCTCTGCTACGCGATGAGCCTCGGCACCATGATCTTCAGCGCCGATCTGGCGCGCTACGCCGAACTGGGTGTGCCCACGGCGCTTGTCAGTTGCGTCGTCACCGCACTGGTGATCGCGCTGACGAGTTCGATGCGGGTGAACATCGGCGGCCCCGATAGCAACGCCACGGCGTTCCTTGTCGGTGTGGCGGCGGGCGTCGCGAGCAGCGTGCGCGCCGACGGCGGTTCTCCCCGCACCATCCTGCTCACGGTGCTGATCGCCATTGCGTTGTGCTCGATCGTGACTGGCGTCATCCTGTTTGCCATCGGTTCGTCAAAGCGTAGCCGCTCGTTGCAGTTCCTGCCGTATCCGGTTTTGGGCGGTCTTCTGGCGGGCACCGGCTATCTGCTGCTGGCGGGCGCGTTCCGTGTGCTGACCGGCGAGGCGCCGCACTGGCATACCCTGTTCGCGTTGCTCGCGCACCTGCACTGGCTCGCATGGCTGCCTGCAGTGATCGTGGGCGGCCTGCTCACGCTTCTATCGCGAGTGTGGAATCATGCTGCGGTGCTGCCGTTGACGCTCGGCTTCGGCGTGGCGCTCTTTTATGGGCTGCTTTATGCTGCTGGCCTGTCGACGGAAGAGGCGCGTCACATGGGACTGTTGCTTCCGCATGTGCCGCTGCGTGGGGTGCAGATTCCGGCGCTGCATCTACCCACGTCGCTTGCACACGGGGATGTCGACTGGTCGGCGATCGGCGCCCATCTGCCGGAGACGCTGGTGGTCACATCGGTGTCGGCGATCACGATCCTCATGAACTCGAGCGCGATCGGCGCGGCCACCGGCGAAGACGTCGATCTGAACCGCGAGATGCGGGCCGCCGGCCTTGCGAATATCGCGAGCGGGATGCTTGGGGGCATGGTCGGCTATCAGTCGTTCAACCGCTCGATGCTCAATGTCAGCGTGGGCGCGACAAGCCGCCTTGCGGGCGTGTTTGCATCGCTTGTGTGTCTCTTCGTGCTTGCCGCATCGCCTGATCTTGTGGCGCTGTTTCCTGTGCCGGTGCTCGTCGGACTGCAGCTTTTCATGGGACTGCGTCTGTTGCTGCACTGGCTGATAGGCGCCCATGCCAGGCTCGGCTTGCATGAGTATCTGCTCGTGCCCGCGATTCTCGGCGTCGTTGCTTTTTACGGCGTTGTCGCCGGTGTGGTGGCGGGTGTGATTGCCGCATGCGTGATGTTCGCGCTGCTTTATGGCCGCGTCAGTTGTGTGCGCATGGAGTTCGATGTGGGCACCCGAACCTCGAATGTCGAACGCAGCATCGAAGACACGCAACGGCTGCGCGAACTCGGCACGCAGGTATGCGGTGCCTGCCTTCAGGGGTTTCTCTTCTTCGGCACGGCGAATTCGATCCTGCAGCGCATGCGCGAGCGGCTGGCCGCTCGCGGCACGTTTCCGGTTCGCTTTGTCATGCTCGACTTCGCCGCGACGAACGGCATGGATGCGTCAGTATCGATCAGCTTCGTGAAGCTCAGGCAGATGTGCGCAGCCGTCGATGCGGACCTGGTGCTCACCGCATTGCCGGCACACTCGCGCGATCTGCTGGCAAAGACCGGCACGCTCAATCTGCGGATTCATGAGTTTGCGACGCTGGACGCCGGACTCGAATGGGTCGAGGACCGGTTGCTGGCTGCGGATTCGCACGGCTTGTCGCGCAACGAAGCGGATTTCTATACCTCGCTCATGCCGCACTTCACCGCACACGCGCTCGACAGACTTGCGGCCTGCATGGAGGTGCGCGATCTCGCTGCCGGCGAGGCACTCTTTCTTCATGGCGAGCCGGGTGACGCGATGTACCTGGTCGAGCGGGGCCGCGTCACGGTTTCGCTGCCGCTCGCAGGCGGTCGGTCGGTGCGGCTGCGTTCGTATGGAGCAGGGACGATCGTCGGCGAGATGGCGGTCTACACGCAGAAGCCACGTGGCGCCGATGTGCGCGCCGACGGTGTCGCGCGGGTTCGGCGGCTGTCGCTCGCCGCGTTAGGTACGCTCGAACAGGAAGATCCCGTCACTGCGCAGCAGTTTCACCGCTTCGTCGTGAAGGTGATGGCTTCGCGCCTGGCGGTCGCGGACGAGGAACTGGGCGCGGCTCACTGACTCTACCTCGGACCTCATGCGACGCGGCACGCCGGAACGCCTCGCGCAGGAGAAAGCAGGACCCGGCATCGTCTGCCATGATGACGACGGCCAGCCGTGCAGGCATGATCGAATCCCGCACCCAACCGTTAACCCCGATCCCGACGATACGACCATTTATGAAAGGCATCCGGCAAGCAGTAGAACTGTCACGCGCAACGCAACTGATGAATCACGGTCCGGTGACGATCATCACGAGCGCGCACGGCGAACGTTCGAACATCATGGCGGCGTCCTGGGCGATGCCGCTGGATTTCAGTCCGCCCAAGGTCGTCGTGGTGATCGACAGCCGCACGCTGACGCGCCAACTGGTCGAAGCGAGCGGTGTGTTCGGTCTGCAACTGCCGAGCCGCGTATTGGCGCGACAGACGCTGGCGGTTGGCACCAAACCGGGCATGGAACTGGACAAGTTCAGCGCATTCCAGCTGGAAACGTTTCGGGGGCAGCAGATCGACGTGCCGATGCTGGAAGGCTGTGTCGCGTGGATGGAGTGCAAGGTGATCCCCGACGACAGCCAGCGGCACGACCTGATCATCGGCGAAGTGGTCGCCGCCTATGCGGACAGCCGGGTCTACTCGAACAACCGCTGGCACTTCGGCGATGACCCCGATGTACGCACCTGCCATTACGTCGCGGGCGGGACGTTCTTCGCTACCGGTGAGGCGTTCGAAGTCGACCCTGTGCCGGTTGGATCCGGCTTCTGAGCGATTTTTTATCTCTTATAGGAAACAACTCGGGGTTCCACGCGCAAGTTGACGAGGAACGCTGTCGATCAGGCGGTGCGCCTTGCTGGTCAAGGGTTTGCCCTGTCTTACGAGCATCTCCGGCAAGCCGGTGAACGCGCGATTTTCCTGCGCTTGCGCTCTTCGCACCGCCTCGCAGCCGCCGTCTCTATCTGGCTGCAACCCATGCTCTTCCTGCCTTCCACGCAATCGGTCCGGTGCTCGGGTAAGTCCCTACGCCGCGTCGCCGCTAAATTGTTTTTTTTCCGCAATTCGTGTCGCTATACTCGCTTTAGGTTCCTATAGGAAACTTTTGGCGCGTCAATGAAACTCGCCTGAGGTTGGAACCCGTAGCTCACGTACTCCGAGGTTCAGGCCTGCAGTCGCCGCGCCTCGAATGATCCAACCGAATTCAATTCGTTCACGTTTGTTTATCTGGGGAATCTGACATGGTTGCACGTCCTGGCACTCTTTTCCGCGCTGCTTTCGTTGGCGTCATGTTGCTCTCTGGCGCCGCGGTGCAGGCGCAGCAGGTCGTCAAGGTGGGCGTCGCTGCGCCAATGACGGGCGGCAACGCCGCCTACGGCAAGGACATCGATAACGGCGTGCGCCTTGCCGTCGACGAAGCGAACGCCCAGCAGATGACGATCGGCGGCAAGCCGGTGAAGTTCGTGGTGGTGTCGCAGGACGATCAGGCCGACCCGCGCATCGGCGTTCAGGCCGCCCAATACCTCGTGGACGGCGGCGTGTCGGTGGTGGTCGGCCACTTCAACTCCGGCACGACGCTGCCGGCGTCGCAGATCTACGCGAAGGCCGGCATTCCGATGATCACGCCGGCCGCCACTAATCCGCAGATCACCCGCAACGGTTTGCCGACCGTCTACCGGGTGATCGCCACGGATGCCCAGAACGCCGGCAACGCGGGAGTTTACGCAGCGCAGGTCGCCAGGGCGAAGCGTATCGCCATCATCGACGACCGCACGGCATTCGGGCAGGGCGAAGCCGATGAATTCGAGAAGGCAGTGAAGGCGAGCAATGGCAACATCGTCGGGCGCGAGTACACGAACGACAAGGCCGTCGATTTCAGCGCACAGCTCACGAAGATCAAGGGCATGAATGCGGACCTGGTGTTCTTCGGTGGACTCGATGCGCAGGGCGCGATGTTTGTGAAGCGTATGCGCCAGCTCGGCATGAAGGCGCAGTTTCTGGCTGGCGGCGGCGTGATGGATGCGAACTTCATCAAGCTCGCGGGGGACGCCGCCGAAGGCGCGATGGTCTGGGAATACGGCCAGCCGTTGAGCACGCTGCCGCAGGGCAAGACGTTCGAGACGAAGTTCAAGGCAAAGTACGGCACGGACATGCTGGCTTACTCGCCGTTTGCGTACGACGCGGCGTGGGTCGCAATCAAGGCGATGCAGACGGCGAACTCGGTGAAGCCGGCAGATTTCAACGCGGCACTGAAGGCGACCGAGTCGAGCGGCATTACCGGACAGATTGCCTTTAACAAGGACGGCGACCTGAAGAACCCGACCTCGACGCTGTATGAGGTCAAGAACGGCGCGTGGGTGCCGGTGACGACAAAGGCGGGTATCTGAGGCTTTGAGCGTGACGTCCCCGGAAAACGTCCGCAGGACCTCCGGGGACTTCCAGAGGAATACACACGACGGCGTTATCGCGAGATAACGCCGTCGTTGTTCATTACCCGGTTGATGGCGACGGGCAGAGAAGGCTCACGCTCTTGCCTGTTGTATCAGTTCGACAGCGACAGATACGGCGAAGTGAACGCACTCGGCGGGAAGGGTTGCAGCCCCGCCTGCGGCGTGAAGCTGTAACGCACGTACACGGCGGCCAGCCACTCGCGATACTGATAGGCGTTGCCAAGCGATGCGGTGGCGCCGAACGCGAGCTGCGGTGCCAGCTGATATTCGCCGGTCGCGTTCAGCGAGTACGACACGCCGGTTTTGCTCTGGCCTGGATAGACCGCGCCGGGGTCGACCGCATTGCTTCCTGCCACGGCGTTGATAATGGTTGCGTTAGCTGCAGCGTTGGCCTGCCTCGTCGGGTCTGTCGGGAAGTAATTGGACGAATCTTCGCGATAGTGCTGCACGCCGATCGAGCCTTTCAGGTCATAGGTAAAGGCACCGGTGCGGCCTGTCCATTCCACCGGCAGGTTCAGGATCACATACTGCTGCGGACTGAAATAGCCACCCTGACCATACGTGTAGTAGGACAGATTCTTGTCGTAATGCATCAAGGTGGTATTCACGCCGACGGTCAGTGTCTGGTCGGCGTCTTTCAGCAGGCGCGTATAGACGCCGCCGCCACCTTTCACCGCATTATTCTTTTCCACATTGTGGCCGGACAGGTACTGGAACGTCGTGTCGACATAGAGGCCGCTCGTGCCATCGTCCCAGCCGAGGTTGGCCAGTGCGCCGCTCGATGTCACACCGCCCCATTCGAGATTCGCGCCCTGATCGCGCGCACCGGCGTATGACAGCAGGCTGTCGGTCACCGCGCGGCGGGCGACGGCGAGCGAATAGGAAACTTTGTCGGTAATGCCGCCGTTGTATTTCAGACCGGCGACGATGTTCTGCTCCGGAAAGCCGAGCGGCGTGACGCCGACGTCGCCGCTGAATGCCCTGCTTTCATAGCCGACCGACAGCCCCACGCCGCTTGTGTTCTGCGAGCCGTAGGTATTCTGGCTGGTGAGGGCGCCAATCGCCCCCGTCACACCGGCGGTTCCGAAATTTTGCAGGATTGCGCGAAAGTCGACGTTCGACGTGCCGGCACCGAAGCGTGCCGCCGTAGACCCGTTCGATGTATTCGCCGTTCCAGCATCGAGCGTGACGGGCGTCGCCGAGACCACGACGTGACCGTTGCCCGCCCTGATGCGTCCTTCGATGGGCGCTTCGATATCGGTCAGATTCGACAGGCCGTCTTCGCCTGAGCGATTGCGGAACACAAGACCGCCCGAGATCGTGCTCGATTGCTCGCGATTGATCTGGGCGAGTTCTTCCGCTACTCCAAGCGTCTGCGTGTTGGCGATGCGCGCGGGGGATGGATAGCCGTCGCTGCCAGTTGACGGTTGCGCACCCGGTTGCGGCGGGTAGTACGGTTGCGCGTAGCCGGTGGGAGGCTGCGGGATGTAGGGCTGCTGGCCATATGGCTGCTGCGGATACGGTTGCGGCGCATAGCCCTGCTGCTGCGGGTAGGGCTGCTGGGCATAGCCCTGCTGCTGCGGGTAGGGCTGCTGGGCATAGCCCTGCTGCTGCGGGTAGGGCTGCTGGGCATAGCCCTGCTGCTGCGGGTAGGGTTGCTGACCATATCCCTGCTGCTGCGGATAAGGCTGCTGCCCATACGCATAGGGCTGCTGCGGATACCCTGGCTGACCATACGGCGCCTGGGCATAAGGCTGCGTCGCACTCGCTGCGTTGCGCGAAGCCGCCTGCTTCTTGCCCGTCGACTTTCTGGATGTCGACGATGTGCCCGCACCATAAGGCGCCTGCGCCAACCCGGCGTTTGCCTGCGCCTCGCGCGCAGCGGGCGACATCGGCCATGGCGTGCTCACATAGTCGTCAGCGGCGGGGTACTGAGGATAAGGCGCAGGCGCGGACGAGGCAGGTGCGTAATACGGCTGCTGCTGCCCCTGCCCGGGATAGGCCTGCAACGGCGCGCTTGTGGGCACACCCGACCCGGTTGAGCCGTAAGTATCCGGACCGTACCCGTCCGGATTGGCGCTCGAATGCGGCGCGCCGTTCGGCGCTGCGGGCGACACCGCAGGTAAGCCATAAGGAGCCACATACGGCGCGGGTTGCGAAGGCGGCGGATAGGTCGGCACAGTCCTGCGTTGGATAAGAGGGCTGGGAATAGGGCGGTGCGTAGGGCATCGCCGGCGCACCCGCGTTGAGTGCGCCGGACTGATTCGCTGCTCCGTTGGCCGGCACATCGATGGCTGTTTTCCCCGCGAATGGATTCGTGCCGGGCAGTGGCGTCGCGCCAATCCTTTGCATGGCGGTTTCCCACCCGCGCGGCACATTGCTTTGCGGCGCACTGCTTTGAAGGCCCGGCGCGCCAACCGGCGTATTCGCCGCAACGAGCGCGCGCTGCAGATAAGTCGACGCCAGCGACAGCTTGCCTTGCGCCCGGTACATACGGCCGACGGCAGCAAGCAGACGCGGATCGTTCGGCGCGGTGCGCAGCGCCTGATTCGCCATCTGCTCGGCGAAGCGGAAATCCTTCGCGCCTGTGGCCGCGGAAATCGTTGCGATTTGCAGGTCGAGGTTGTCGGGGCGCCGTGCGAGTGCGACGCGATAGCTGGCGAGCGCATTGCGATCGTCACCCGCCGATGAGTACAGGCGTCCAAGCGCCGCCTGCAGATCGGGGTTGTCGGGCATCGCGGCGAGCCACGGCGCGATGACGTCATAGGCGGCCGCGAGGTCGCCACGCTGACGCACGCTGTCCGCCTGTTTCACGACAATCGCCAGATTTAGATTGCCGAAGTCGGTGCGTTGCTCGGGTGTCAGTTGCAGGGTGGACAGTCGGCGCATCACGTTACCCAACTCGGCATCCTGCTGTGTGGCGAGCAGGATGCCGGCATATTCCAGCAGCAGCGCGGTGTCGCCAGGTGCGGCCGCCATCGCACTGCGCACGAGCGACAGCGCGCGGCTGGGGTCACCGGCCTGCAGGTAGCCGGTCGCCAGCGCACCGATCAGCTCGGGGTTGCCCGCAGCGGTAGGCTCCGCAGCACGCAGCGTCGCGAACGCTTGCTGTGTCTGACCGCTGTGCGCCTGCCGGCTGGCGATGTCGGCCTGCTGATGCACCCATAGTCGATGTTGCAGCGCCGACATCGCGTCGGTGCGCTTCGCGACGGGAATCCGGTCCAGCTGCTGCAGCCCCGCCGACCAGTCCTGCGTTTCCGCCGACAGCAGTGCGCTCGCATAGAGCGCATCCGTCATGTCCGGGTGCTTCGCAACCAGGTCGTCCATCATGCTGCGCGCGTTGCCAACCGCGCCCTGACGCACGTAGATACGCGCGAGATCGAGCCGCAACCATGGATCGTCGGGATTATTCAGCAGCGCATCTTCGAAGAGGCTGCGTGCACTGCCCAGGTCGCCGCGCGCTTCGGCGGCGCGCGCCTGCGCGGCCTGCGCTTCGCCTCGCAGCCGGTTGATGCCGCCGGCCTTCGCCTGCTGTTCGGTGTTCAGCTGGTTGGCGAACGCCAGCGCTTCATCGCCGCGACCCTGCGCCGCGAGTGCGCCGACGAGGCCGCGAATCGCATCGGGGTTGTCGGCCTGGCGGCGCAGCGCCATCCGGTACGCCTGCTCGGCGCCGCGTGGGTCGCCGTTGGTGAGCAGCATCTCGCCGAGCAGCACCTGCGCGGTGACGTCGGACGGATTCAGCGCAATCGCGCGTTCGAACAGCGACTTCGCTTTCTCGATTTCGCCATTGCTGCGCGCGCCCAGCGCATCGCTCGTGTAGGTCCAGTACGTGGCGCTCGTCAGCGCATCTTTCCAGCGCGCCGGGCTGCCCGCGCGCGACGCGCGTTCCAGATAGTTGCGCGCCTCGGCGAAGTGTTCCTGCTTCAGCGCGGCGATGCCCATGCCGCCGAGCGCATCGCCGTCGTTGGGGCTATTCGCGAGAACGGATGAAAACTTCTCGCGCGCCGCCGCGATGTCGTCGCGATCGAGCGCGGCAAAGCCGTCGGCGATCGTGCGCCCGCGCGCGTCGACGGCCGCGTTCTGCTGGGCACGCTCGCGTGCGGACTTGTCCTGCTGCACCATGCTGTCGAAGCGCGCCTTGACGGCGGCGTCGTCACCGGCAGTCTGCAGATAGGCCTCATAGAGCGGCGCGTCGGAGGGGCGCGCGTCGAGCCAGAGCAGGGCCTGCCGCCAGCTCTTCTTCGCGGCGGCGCCCACCGTGCTGTCGCCGGCGAGCTTCGTGAGCCGCGCGATGCCGTCGCGGCGCGTGACATCGCGGTAGGTCAGATGCTGCGCGAACGCGAGGGCGTAGCGGGGATCGTCGGGGTTGTCGCGGGCGAGCTGTTCGAGGCCGCGGCGCGCCTGGTCCCAACCCTGCGGTGTCGCCGCGAGCGCCTGGTAATACTCGAGTTGCAGCGCGGGCGTGGCGGGCTTGCCGGACAGCGCCCGCTGATATTCCTCGACCGCCGATGCGCTCTGGCCGCTTTGGGCCAGACGCCGCGCGTCGTTGACGGTCTGGTCCCGCACGCTGCTTTCGCCAAGCCGCCGGCCGAGTTCGTCGATGGACGGATAGTCGGGTGCAGCCTGCCGCAGCCGTGCGAGATACTGCTGCGCGCCCGCGCCGTCCTTGCGGTCGGCGAGCACCATGCCCATGCCGAACAGCGCATCGGGCTGCTTCGGATCGATGCGCAACACCTTCAGCCATGCCTGCTCGGCAAGGTCGCCGCGATGATGCGCCTGCCAGTACTTGCCCTGATCGATCAGCACATTCAGCGGATTGCCGGACGTGTTCGCCGGCGGCGTCTGCGACTGCGCCAGTGCCGGCGAGGTGCCCATCGCCGCTCCGAGTGCGGCCAGGGTCAGTGCCAGTGCAAGCCTGCTCAATCGCATGCGGTTCTCCAGCTCGGCACGAGACGGCCGGCTTCGTCGAAACGATAGCGGCCGTCGATGGCTCCGGTGCCGAACAGGCCCAGCACCCGGTCGTAGTAGACAGGGTCGTGTCCTTGACCGGTGACGTCAAGCGCGGCGAGGTGCATGCGGGCGAGGCCGAGGCCGTGCTCGTCGCCGAGCGCCTTGAAATACGGCGCCAGCGCCCCCCAGTAGCTGAGCGGCCCTTCGCCGGTGCCGACGCCCGTCGTGACGGCGACGCGCTCCGGCGGTATGCCGGTCTGCGCGACGCGCTCGCGCATCCCGCCGAGCGCCGCAAGCCAGGGCTTCGCGAGCGGATCGGCGGACGACGCAAGGCCCGCCCACAGATAGACGCGGATCGCGTCGTAGCTGCCGGTGTCGCCGGTCTTCGGATCGACGACGAACTGGCCTGTGCTCCAGGCCGCCCAGTCAGGGGCGAAGCCGTGCGGCGAAGTGGTCTTCACCAGCTTGTAGCCGTTCCCGGCGAGCGTGTTCCATGGGCCGCCCGGCAGGTCGTGCGCGAGGCCGCGCAAGACCGGGAGCGGCAGATAGCTCGGGTTCAGCCGTGTGACGTCGCCCGTCTGGAAGCCCTGCGGACCGGGCAGCAGCATCGGGCCCAACCCCGCGAGATCCGCCACTTCGCGGCGCACGATCTGCGCGGCCAGCGCCTGGCCGAGCTTCGTGTAGGTGGGCTCCTGCCAGAGACGGCCGGCCTGCAGCAGGTCATAGGCGATCCATACATCGGAGTCCGAGGCGGAATTCGGGTCGAGCACGCCGTATGAGCCGTCCGGCTTCTTGCCCCACGCCCACGACGGCAGCCGCACATTCGACGCATCGAACTGGTTGCCCGCCAGGTTCGCGCGGGTCCAGCCGAGCAGGCGGTCGAAGGTGGCGCGGTCGTTCGCGACCAGCGCGAAGAAGAGGCCGTACGACTGTCCTTCCGACGTGGTCTTCTGTTCGGGCGTCGAAAAATCGATGACGCGTCCGTCCGCCTGGACGAAACGTTCGACGAAGGTGCGGTATGCGGGCCAGTCGCCGCAAGGGCCTGCGGTGGTGGCGGCCGGCGCGCTGCTGGCGGCCGCCATCAACGATACGGCACCGAACGCGAGCGCAACAGGTCTTGCCTTGAATCTGACCGGCATATCAATCTCTCAGACGTCGCGCGGCGATCGCGCGCAGGGTACGGTAAAACAGCGCCGCGATGATGAGCGCCGCCAGCAGGCCGCCCAGCACGAGCAGCAGAGGATGCGACGACAGCACCCAGTGCAGGTACTCGACAGGCGGCAGATAACCGACGTAATACGCGTTGCCGTTCGACGTCACCGTCACCGTGCGGCCATGGATCACAACCATCGCGCCTTGAATCTGCGGCAACACGTCGGCGTCGAGGAGCGCCGCGCTCAGGTCGGCATCCGACTGGCCCGCCGCGCTTACCAGCGCGATGGCGCTGCGCGATTTCTGGAGCGGCGACTCGAAGCCGGAGATCAGCGCGTCGCTGTTCGCGCTCACCAGCGACAGGTCCGCCCGCGCGGGCATGCGCTCGACGCCCTGTACGCCATGCCACCAGTCCTCCAGCATGAAGACGACATCCGAGAGTTCGAAGGTGCGGGTGTCGCCGTCGCTGGAGAATGGCATCGATTTCGCCCAGCGCTGCAGCAGTGGCTGGCGTCCGGGCGCGCCGAGTATCAGCAGATCCTTGCTGGCGAAGCGGTCGACCTGCTCCGCGGAGGCGACGGTGACGTCCGTCACCGGATATCCGGTCGAGGCGCCCATGCGGCCCATCTCCAGCAGGAACAGGCTGTAGTCGCTCGAACCCGGATCGTTCGGCAGGATTACCGCGGTCTCCGACAGATCGGCGAGACGCGTAAACGGAAAGCCGCTGTTCGCAAACGCGGCGAGGTCCGGCAGCGCCATGAAATGCGGGAACGAAGACACGTCGATGGTCGAGTTCGGATCGATCGAACCGACGACGTTGTCGAGCAGACGGCCACGGCATTCTCCGGTGTTCGGGATGTCGTAGAAGAAGTGCATCCGCAGTTGCGAGCGCGGCGTCATCAACAGGGGCGGGATGTAGATCTGGTGACGGGCGTCGGCCGTCTTGTCCGGCAGCACGCGACTGAAATAGCGGCCCAGATCGAAGGTCGATGAACTGACCGCGGGAATTCGCATCGCCTGCACGAAGCCGTCGTTGATGCTGATGTTCAGCGACGAGCGGTCGGGCGCCGGCCGGACCGTGAATCGGTAGCGCAGGTCGATCGGCACGCCCTTGCTGTTCCACATGAAGAGATCGGGCGGCACGCGCAGATTGATACGCACGGCGCCGGCGCTGTAGCCGGTCACGGTCAGGTCGCGCGCGTCCGCCAGTTCGCCGAAGCGCACCGGACGGGTGGCCGTCAGCCAGTTCGGCGCGTCGTACGGCTTGCGCGGACCCAGTTCGGTCAGCTGTGTGATGGTCGCGCTGGTGCCGGTTAGCGCGTTTTGTCCGATGCCGAGTGCCTTGGCGGCGGTCTTCAGTTCGGCCTCGTCGCGGCCGAGCACGAGCAGAAGCTCGCCGCGCGCGGGCTCCTCGCGGGGGACCACGGCGATTGTCGGGCCGGAAACCGGCGGAATGGCGACACCCGCCGGATGCCGGTCCGGTGTGGCGAAGACGACCGCGTTGCCCGACAGCGGCACGTTATCGATCTGCGCGGGGAACACCGCGCCGCGATAGCCGGCGAGCGAGCCGAACCAGGACGCGACGATCCCCGCAGCTTCGACAGTCTGCATGCCCGGCTTCTGCGCGAATACGAACGGCAGTTCGAGGCGCCGCACGTCGCGGCGATCAAAAAACGGCAGCGGCAATGCGCCGAGATCCGGCTTGCTGGTGAGCGACGCGTAAGTCAGATCGAGCGAGCTCAGATTGCTGACGGTGGCCCACAGCGACGAATTCGCCGGGTCTTCGCACTCGGGTGCGTAGTGACCGATCAACTGCACGTTCAGGTGGTTGAACTCGGTGATGAAGCGCGGATCGATCGACACGTCGCGCGCAACGAGGATGCCGGCCTGCTCGCGCGGCACCGGCAGTGTCGCGGCGACTTCGCCGTTCACGAGCACCTTCAGTTGCGAAAGGCTGGGCAAAAGTGAAGGTGAATAGCTATAGATCAGATGCAGCACTGCGCCAGTCACCACTTCGTCGCTGCGCACCGAGAACGGCACGCCGTTCTGGCCTTCGGTGCCGCGCAATTGCAGCGGATCGAGCGCGCCGAGATCCATGAACGTGAGCGTCTGACGCCGGCCGCCCGGCACGAGCGTGCCCGGCTCGGCCGTGGTCGGCGTGCGCGCGCCGAGCGCTTTCGGCGTCGAAGCGGCCAGCACGGGGGCAGGCATGGCGAGTTCGGGCTGCACGATCGCCTGCGGATCCAGCGGCACTGCGGGGCTCGGCGCGGGTACGGCACCTACGCCGGTCGCGACCTGGTTGGCGGGCGGCAGCGGGGGCGTGGCGCTTGCTGGTTTGGCCGCCGCGGCGCCGGCGGCGACGGTCGCGGCCGTTGCGAATGGCGCGATGAAGGTCTGCATGGCGAGCCATAGCGCGAGTGCGCGCGTGAGCCGTCGTGAACGCGGATGTCTTGTGCGCACTACCGTGCCGCAGTCGCCTTGCCGTTCCTCAAGGCGCCGTGTCCCAATCCCTTTGCGCATATCAGTCAGTCTTTGGTATCCAGCTTTTTGGGATCGACTGGGCGGCTTCCCATCCAGGCCCGAAGGTCGCTATAGAGATGTTCAAACAGGCCGTCGATACCGCGCGAGCCAACCAGCAGCACGTGCGACAGCCCGCGCAGCGGCGTATCCTGCTGCCGCCCTTCGGCCCAGCCCATCCAGGCATCGGCCCGCGCAAAAGTGGTTTTGACGAACTCGAATTCCTGCTCCTTGCTGAGCGCCGAAAACCGCAGGCCCACACGCCCGGGTTCGGTAAAGCCGACGGTTGCAGGGAACGCGTATTCCTCGTCGCCGCGAAAGAGCGATACGGTCACGCGCTCGTGCATCGGTACTTCGATTGCCCCGGGCAATGCGACGCCCACGCCGCCTTCGGAATAGTCGATGGTTTCGCAGGCGAGCGTGCGGCCGGTCGCGAACTTCAGCATGACCGGCATTTTCATCGCCACGCGGTGCACTGCGCGGATCTGCCGGCGTTCCCTGGCAGCCGCCACGCTCGCGCCGAGAATCAGCATGTTGTAGCCCGTCCACGCGAGGTTCAGCACGGTGGTCTGCACCTCGCTGCGCATGTGCCAGTTCAGGTAGATGTGGACGACGCCCACCATAAAACCGAGCAGGTTCAGCAGCAGCAGAAACAGGTAAGGGCGCGAGATCGCCCAGTCGAAGTAGTTCTTCTCGATCTGGCCGCCTTTGGCCGTCACGTTGAACTTGCCGAGCTTCGGGTTGATCAGCGCGAGGAGCGTCGGCGCGGTGATGTACGACGCCAGTACCGATTCGTAGACCTCGGCCCAGAACGAGTGGCGAAACAGGCGCTGCATTCGCGAGTTCGTGATGCTCGCGTGCATCATGTGCGGCAGTGCGTAGATCGCGATCGCGCTCGCGGCGGCTTCGATCACATGCGCACCGAAGAACAGGAACGACAGCGGTGCGGTGAGAAATACGAGGCGCGGGACGCCGTAGAAGAAGTGCATCATCGCGTTCAGATAGCACAGGCGCTGACCCAGTTTCAGCCCTTTTCCGGTGAGCGGATTGTCGATCCGGAAGATCTGCGTCATGCCGCGCGCCCAGCGAATCCGCTGGCCGATGTGGCCCGACAGGCTTTCCGTTGCGAGACCGGCTGCCTGCGGAATGGCCAGATAGGCAGTCGTGTAGCCGAGCCGGTGCAGCTTGAGCGCGGTGTGCGCGTCTTCGGTCACGGTTTCGATGGCGATGCCGCCGATCTCTTCCACCATCGAGCGGCGCAGGAGCGCGCATGAGCCGCAGAAGAATGTCGCGTTCCACAGGTCGTTGCCGTCCTGCACGAGACCATAGAACAGCTCGCCTTCGTTCGGCACCTTGCGGAAGGTGCCGAGATTGCGCTCGAACGGATCGGCGGAGAAAAAATGGTGCGGCGTCTGCAGCATCGACAGCAGCTTGTCGCGCAGGAACCAGCCGAGGCCGATCTGCAGGAATGAGCGGGTTGGAATGTGATCGCAGTCGAAGATCGCCAGATATTCACCGCTCGTGGTCTTCAGTGCCTCGTTGATGTTGCCGGCCTTCGCATGGCGGTTGTGCGTGCGGATCGTCCAGTGCACGCCCACCTCTTCGCAGAACGCCTTGAAGTCCGCGCGGCGGCCGTCATCGAGAACGTGGATCGATAGCTTGCCGGCCGGATAGTCGAGCGCGAGCGCCGCGTAGATGGTCGGTTTCACGACCGACAGCGGCTCGTTGTACGTCGGGATGAAAACGTCGACTGTCGGCCAGGCGTCACGCGAAGCCGGCAGCGGCATCGGCTTGCGCTTGAGCGGCCAGGCCGTCTGGAAGTAGCCGAGCATCAGCACGATCGTCGAGTAGACCTCCGCCGACACCAGCAGGAGACCCCAGACGGCGTCGAGCGGATGCTCCCAGTAGGTCGTGGTCGTCAGCCGCCAGTACATATAGCGGCCGGACGCGACCACCGACAGCATGATCATCACCAGCGTCGCGTACCGGCCTTCGAGGCGGCGGAACAGCAGCGCAAGGACGAAGCAGCAGGTGGCGAACATCACCTGTTCGGTGAATGCCAGCGGCACCGTGAATACGAAGAACAGTGCTGTCAGCGCGAACAGCGTGAGCACGATCGTGACTGGACGGCTTCCCCAGATCCGCGAGTCGGCGAAGCGTTCGAGGCGCGACTTCGGGTTGGCGGGAGCGTTGTTCCCGGACGAGACGCTGCTCATGCGACATTCCTCGGTACATTGCCCGCATTGCCTGCACTACCCGCACTACCCGGCGCGAGGCCAGCCTGCCCGATCGACGCGAGCAGCCAGTCGCCGCACGCGCGGAGATCGGCGGCGGCCTGGCTCAGCGGATCGTAGTGGATCAGCGTGGTGTCGCAGGCGAGCGCTTCGCTGATGGCTTCGTCCGCGTGGATCACGCCGGAAAAGAGCCTCGCCCCAAGCAGCTGGCGCAAGACCTTCAGCACGTCCTTGCTGAGTTGCCGCGACTGATCGACCTGATTGATCACGTACCCTTCGCCGCCGAATTCCGGCCGCGGCGCGGCGTACGTCTCGATCAGGCGTTCCATCAGCGGAATCGCCGCGTACGACGCCGCATCGGCGAGCACCACGTTAAGCGCGAAGCTGGCGGCGCAGAGCGCGCTGCGCGTGTAGGTCGACGAGCCCGGCGGCGTGTCGATGATCACGACATCGGCTGCGTCGAGGCCAAGCGAAGCCAGCGTCTGCGCGATCCACAGCGGGTCGCGATCGAGATGGGCTTCGAAGCGGCGCCGGTCGTCTTCGACCACCGCGCCGTACGGCACCACGGTCACGCCGTCGATGCCGTCCATCATCACCGTCTGCCAGGAATCGCCGCTGAGCGTGGCGCGCGACAGGCCATCGATGCTGTCGAGCGCGATGCCGAAATGCAGTCGCAGCGCGTTCTGCGGATCGAGATCGATCGCAATCACCCGGCGGCCGCGCGAGGCAAGCACCGAGGCGAGATTGGCCGCCAGTGTCGTTTTACCGACACCCCCCTTGGCTGACACGACGGCAATGACTTTCATGAGCGACGAGGCCCGCTGACGAGCCACGCGTTGCCGGCCGGCGCCGCGACCTTGCGTGCGGCGGCTGACGCGACGGAGCCCTGCGCGGTTGCGCCCCGCAGGCGCTCGAAGAGTGCCGTCAGGGCGACGGGCGCTGCCTCTGGCGCGGGGGCTTGCTGCTGCGGCTTCGGGGCTTCCGGAGCCTTGAACAGCTTGCCGAGAATCGAGGGCGCTGGAGACGTCGCGGAGGTCGTAGGTGCGGGCTGTGTCATCGGCGCGGCTGGTGCAGCGGGCCGGGTAGCAAAGGCCGGCGATGGCGTGCGTGGCAAGTGCGCCATCGCGGCTGGCGCGGACCCGCCTTGCAGTGGCGCCGCGGCGGCGCGACCGGCGGGAGTTGCTGGGGCTGCGACCGTACCGGGCGCTGCGACACGCCCGGCAGGTACATCTGAGGCAACCGGCGCGGGCGCAGCGGAAAACCGCAATGTTCCCGCGGGGATAGCGGGCGGCAGCTTGACGTTCTCGACAGGCGGAATGGTCCTGCGGTGCGCACGCGCGAAAAGCGGCAGCTTGCCGCGCTGGCCCGGCGCGGCAGGCCGCCTGGACGGACCGTCTGCGGCGTCGTCCCCGGCCGCTGCCGGAACGCCTTCACGTCGCTGGGCGATCACGGGGATCGACGGCTGCGTCAGGTCGAGGGTGACGAGCAGGGGCCAACGCGTGCGCGCGGTCCGCGCTTCGTTTTCCCTGCCGATTTCCTGATAGTCCTGAGCGTTGCCGCCAAAGTGATCGAATAGTGTTTCGATGTCGCGCGAAAGGGTCATGGTGCTGCTGTCCTGATCTTGTCCTGTCTTACCTGGTGCCGATAGCGCCGTTCGCCGCGGCGTCTGTCTGCCTGACTGCGCGGGTTTCCAGGCTGCCTCAAACTGGATGGCGTCCGAGTCGAAATTCGACTGCGGCGTCATCGGTGAATCCGCTCGCCTGCTCGACCGACAACCCCTGCGCACCGAGCGCGGTGAGCCACGTCTGGTAGACGCCTTGCAAAAACGCAGGCGTCCATGTCAGCGCGGCGTTGCCAAAGGCCTGGAGCGGCGCACAGTAATGAACGATGCGCAGATACTCGGCCTCGTCGGATAACTCGACAAACCCCCAGTTCGTTTCACGCCACCAGGCGTTGAACGCTTCGCTGAGTTCGCTCGTTGACGCGCAGGGCGGAAGCTCATGCGCGAGCGCAAACCGGCTGCCGACGCGGTACATCAACTGGCGCAACTCTTCCGGCCCAAGCTGGGTTTCGAATTCGGCGGCCAGCGCGGAGAGCACGCCACGCCATTGCGGAGCGATCTGGCGGTCAAGCAGGTAGTCGACGATAGGGACCATGGTTTCCGGAGGTTGCCGGGTTTATTCGGGCGATAAAAGCGTGCATAAATTGCCGAAAACCGGAATTTTTTGCGAATTGGCGCGCGCGTCGCTTCGAGACATCTGTTTCGCGCAGTCTACTGCATCACATTTAGGTTTCAATACTATCGAGGCTAGCATTGACACCGATGCACGAATCGGCCGAAAAGCGCATGGATACGGCGTCTATTCGCTCCGTAGGGGAACAGGACGTGACTCATATTTGTATTCAATAGTCATACAATTTTATCGAAAGAAATTGTATGCTCCGGCGCTATTTTCTCTTAAAAAGCTTACAAATAATTAATCAGACGAATATGAATGGAATGTGCACCTTTGTAAACAGAAAAGAGCGTGCGCAAGCGGCCCGAACGCCGACAAAGGCCAGCGAGCGCCGGAGGGATCGTTGCGGGGCGCGTCGTCAGGCAAGTGTGGTTGGCCCCGAAACTTTCCTATAAGAAACGAAATCGCGATCCAGCCGCTCCTGCGCAGGGATGCGTCCGCAGACAGCCCGGGCGTCGTGAAGTACGACGCGATTTCACGGCATGCCTAATTCAGCGGAGTGCCGCAGCGTGTCAGGCATTCTTCGGGGTTGCCGCCGTAAAACCCCGCGTGTATAGTTTCCGAACTTACTTTTGTTTCGTATTGGAAATCAAAGGATCCTCTCATGAACGCTTCGACCATCCTCGCCGACCTCGGCATTGCCCGCCTCGCGGAAGCCGGCGATATCGCCGTCCACTCGCCGATCACGGGTGAACTCATCGGGCGCGTGGCCAGCAACACGGCTGCTGAAGTCGATGCGGCGCTTGCCAATGCGAAACAGGCCTTCGCCGCATGGCGCAATGTGCCCGCACCGCGCCGAGGCGAACTCGTGCGTCTGCTCGGCAACCGTCTGCGTGAAAAGAAGCAGGCGCTCGGCAGCATCATCACGCTCGAAACCGGCAAGATCCTTCAGGAAGGGCTCGGCGAAGTCCAGGAAATGATCGACATCTGCGATTTCGCGGTCGGCCTGTCGCGTCAGCTTTATGGTCTGACGATCGCGTCGGAGCGCCCGGGTCACCGGATGGCCGAAACGTGGCATCCGATGGGCACCTGCGTCGTGATCTCCGCGTTCAACTTCCCGGCGGCGGTGTGGTCGTGGAATGCGGCGCTTGCACTGGTATGCGGCAATGCGGTGATCTGGAAGCCCTCCGAGAAGACGCCGCTGACGGCGCTCGCCGTCAACCAGATCCTGAACGACGCGCTGCAGGAATTCGGCGACGCGCCGGCCGGCCTGACCGCCGTCATCAACGGTGGCCGTGATGTCGGCTCGAAGCTCGTGGCCGATCCGCGCGCATCGATCGTCAGCGCGACCGGCAGCACGGAAATGGGCCGCACGGTCGGCGTCGAAGTGGCGAAGCGCTTCGGTCGCTCGCTGCTCGAACTCGGCGGCAACAATGCGGGCATCGTTACGCAGACCGCCGATCAGGAACTCGCGTTGCGCGGCATCCTGTTCTCCGCTGTCGGCACGGCCGGTCAGCGCTGCACGTCGCTGCGCCGCCTGTTCGTGCACGAAAGCGTGTATGAACAGACCGTCGAGCGTCTGAAGCAGCTGTACGCGAAGGTGCCGATCGGCAATCCGCTCGAAAAGGGCACGCTGATGGGGCCGCTCATCGACAGGCAGTCGTACGCGCGCATGCAGGAAGCGCTGCAGCAGGCGGCAAGCGAAGGCGGCAAGGTGACCGGCGGCGACCGTGTCGAAGTGAAGGGTTTCGAAAACGGCTACTACGTGCGTCCGGCACTCGTTGAAATGCCGTCGCAAACGGCTGTCGTGCTGAAGGAAACCTTCGCGCCGATTCTCTACGTGCTGCGCTACAAGGATTTCGCCGACGCGGTCGAAGCGAACAACGCGGCCGTGCATGGTCTGTCGTCGTGCGTGTTCACGACCGATCTGCGTGAAGCGGAACGCTTCCTGTCGGATTCCGGCAGCGACTGCGGCATCGCGAACGTCAACATTGGGCCGAGCGGCGCGGAAATCGGCGGCGCGTTCGGTGGCGAGAAGGAAACCGGCGGTGGCCGCGAATCGGGTTCCGACGCGTGGAAGGCCTACATGCGCCGCGCGACGAACACGGTGAACTATTCGTCGGCGCTGCCGCTTGCCCAGGGTATCGATTTCAACATCGGCTGAACGCCGCCGCGCGGCAAAGAGCGAAGTTCTTCAACGTGTGAGGCAGGGCGCGCGTTACGCGGGTCCTGCGCCGGCCTGATCCTGGAGTGAGACGTGAGTTCGAAAGTCGTTGTCGTTGGCGGCGGTGTTATTGGCAGTTCGATTGCGTATTTCCTGCGTGCGTCCGATTCCTCGGTGAGCGTGACCGTCATCGAGCGCGATCCGACTTATGCGCGTTCGTCGTCGGCGCTGTCGGCGGCGTCGATCCGTCAGCAGTTTTCCACGCCGCTATCGATCCAGATGTCGCTGTTCGGCATCGAGTTTCTGCGCTCGATCGGCGACAGGCTCGAAGTCGACGGTGCGAAGCCTTCGATCGATCTGCATGAAGGCGGCTATCTGTTTCTGGCGACGCCCGCCGGCCTCAGTACCTTGCGCGAGAATCACGCGCTGCAGAGAAGTCTTGGCGCGGATATCAGCCTGCTCGACCGGGACGCGTTGCAGGCACGTTTCCCGTGGTTGAACACCGAGGATCTTGCGGCAGGCGCGTTTGGTGAAAGTGGCGAGGGTTGGTTCGATGGTTACGGTCTCGTCCAGGCGTTGCGCAAGAAGGCACGGTCTCTCGGCGCGCATTATGTCGCGGCCGATGTGACGGCACTGCACCGCGAGGGCAGGCGGGTGACGCAGGTCGTGACTTCCGATGGTGAAACGTACAGTTGCGATGTGGTCGTGAACGCGGCGGGTGCGTGGTCGCGCAAGGTCGCGGAGATGGTCGGGGTCGAGCTTCCGGTGTTTGCCCGCAGGCGCAGTATCTTCAACGTGAGTTCGCCGGGGCAGCTCGAGCACTGCCCGCTGTTGATCGATCCGACCGGCGTGTACTTCCGTCCGGAAGGCAAGTCGTTCATCTGCGGCACGTCTCCGGCGGCCGACAACGACCCCGACGATCTGCCGCTCGACGAAGTCGACCACGCCCTCTTCGACGACGTGATCTGGCCGACGCTCGCGAACCGTGTGCCGCAGTTCGAAGCGCTGCGTGTCGAGAACTGCTGGTCGGGCTACTACGAGTACAACGTGCTCGATCAAAACGCGATCATCGGTTATCACCCGGACGTCGATAACTGCATCTTTGCGAACGGCTTTAGCGGTCACGGTCTGCAACAGGGGCCGGCGACGGGGCGCGGTGTCAGCGAACTGATCCTGAACGGCCGATACACGACGCTCGACCTGTCTTCGCTCAGCTTTGCGCGCGTGCTTGAAAACCGGCCGATCATCGAAAAGAACGTGGTGTAAGCGCGTTCTCGAAGACGGCTAACGAAACACCTCTCCAGGGTGGATGCAGCGAACTGAGCCCGGCCTTCGTGCCGGGTTTTTTTCTGTGCGGGCCACGGCGGAGATGATTCCGGAAAGTCAAAACGTGCTGCATATATATCGTTTGATGCGTGCGCGGACACTCACCACAATCGACCCATGTACACATTCACACCCCCCTTCGAAGCGCCGACCGGCTCGCCGATCCGCGAACTCTTCAAATACCTTGCGCAGCCGGGGATGATTTCGTTCGCCGGCGGTTATCCGGCAAGCGACCTGTTCGACCGCGACGGAATCGAGGCGGCGGCCGCGCGCGCCTCGAAGCAGACGACGCGGTGTCTGCAATACGGCCCGACTGACGGTTTGCCGGTGCTCAAGGAAGAGCTTGCGAAGCTGATGGCGCGGCGTGGCACCCGATGCGCACCCGATGATCTGATGGTGACAACCGGATCGCAGCAGGGCTTCGATCTGCTTCTGCGCGTGCTGGTGTCGCCGGGCGATGTGGTGCTGGTGGAACAGCCGGCCTATCCCGCGACGCTGCAGGCGCTCAAGCTGCAGCAGGCGAACGTGGTGTCGCTGCCGGTCGATCACGATGGCCTCGACGTCGACGCGCTCGCTGCGCTGCTTGAAGCGGGTACGTTGGCTGGCCAGCCCAGGATGCTCTACACGGTGCCTACGTTCGCGAATCCGACCGGCGCGACGCTGTCGCTCGAACGGCGCGTGGCGTTACTCAGGTTGGCTGTGCGTTATCGTTTTCTGGTTGTCGAGGACGATCCCTATGGCGATCTGCGTTTCGCAGGCGAACCGTTGCCGTCGCTGCTCGCGCTTGCCGCCGATGTGCCAGGCGCACGCGACTGGATCGTGCATTTCTCCAGCCTGTCGAAGATCGTGGCGCCGGGTCTGCGAGTCGGCTGGACGATTGCGCCTGCCGAGATCCTGCGGCGATGCGTCGTCGCGAAACAGACCGTCGATCTATGCAGTTCGCCGTGGACGCAGGCCATCGCCGCCGACTATCTCGCCGATGGTGCGCTCGAGCGCCATCTGCCAATGATCGTCGCAGCCTATGCGGAAAAATGTGGCGCGCTATGCGATGCACTCGAAACCCATATGGGCCGCTCGATCGGGTTTCACCGGCCCGGCGGCGGCATGTTCGTGTGGGGCAGGCTTGCTGCCGGACACGATGCGTCGGCGTATCTGAAGGCATGTATCGCGAGCAACGTGATGTTCGTGCCGGGTGTCGCGTTCTTTCGCGATAACATCGACCATGCATCGCTGCGGCTTTCGTTCGCGGCGCCGGGTGTCGGCGATATCGAAACCGGTGTGCTGCGGATGAAAAGCGCCCTGGACAAATTTGCGGACTAGCTGAGTTCCCGTTTGATGCACCCCTGGCGATGAAAAGGGCGGGCATCGGAACGCGCTGGCAAGTGCCTGCCTGGCGACACCCCGCAGGCGCATCTCACGGGTCGCTTCCACGAAGACGACTGACTTCGCATGCGGCCGCAGCGGCGCACCCAGAGGCTTCGGGCAGGCAATCGCAATGCAGCGACGCGTCTCGATCCGCCCGTGGCCTTTTTCGACTTCGCGGTACTCGCCTGCTCCAGATCGCTGCGGGTCGCGTGCGCTGATCTCAAGCGGCTCGCGCATGTTCGCCAGCAGGGTCCGCTGGTTTTCCTTGACCGACAGCACGTAGTGCGCGCCCGCATCGACGTTCTGGCGTGCGGTTTTGCTGGCAGCCCATCGCGTCAATCGTCACGATTGCCCCCTTGAGCATGAGCGCACGCCCCGAAGGGAGTTCCCTTGGGGGATCGAGCAGTCCGGGAATGGCGGTGATTTCATTGCTTTTCTCGGCAGTGCGTACCTGTCCGAGCACCACACCCAGCCCACAGCCGTAGGCCGACACGAGATGGATCGCACGCTCGCCGCGCTGATGCGAGCCACGCACCGTCTTGCCGTCAATGGCCACAACCTGTCCGGTCAGCGTCGGGCACAGGCGGCTCATCCGGCGTATGAAACACGCCTCAAACTGTTTCGGGTTGAGAGCCGCGAATACCCGCCGGAAGGTATCGTGCGAAGGGATGCCGTTGCGCAGTTGAACATGGCGGCGCAGCCAGTCCAGCTTGGCTTGCCCCCCAGATTTCGATGCCGCTCCAACTGTCCGCGCCCGCGAGGATGGCACACAGTGCCACCACCAGCATCTCGGTTAGGTCATGTTCTGGCGTGCGGCTGTGCGGGTCTTTCAGGTCGCCAAACGCCTCTTCGATGCTCAGAATTTCGTCCATCTTTCTGCAGCCCAAAATGTGACAGTAAACCCGCAAAACCCTTTCGTTTACAACCCCTTGCGTAAGTGCTTGATGGTTAACGGCGCTTCATGCGATGGCGCCTGGTGGCGCGCATTGCATTTGACCATTTTTGATACTTGTCTGATTGCGTTTCAGGAAAAATCGGGGAAGCATTCCATGCTCGGCGTGATGCATTCGCCCCCTTCGTTGTAGCTGTCGAATCTGCGCTGCGAGGCACTTAACTTTGGAGTACTGCATATGTCGGACAAGCAACAACGCAAAGGCAAGTTCTATAGCTTCGTCACGGTCGGGGCAATCACTGAGTGCGGCGGGCGTGTAACGAGCGGCGGCGGCGAGGCCGTCATTATCGACGGTGCAGGCTACGCCGCTGTAATGAGCGATCAACCTGCCGCCCTTATTGGAAGCCGTCTTAGCAACGGTGACAAGATCATGGCTACACCTTGGGAGGATCAGGAATACGGCATTTTCGTTGATGAGGGCAAGACAATTCCAGGCCTGTTTGACCCGGAATGGACCCCGCCGCCGCGCGAACCGGGCGCACGTTTCGCCGTGTCTGGCGCGACTACTGCGCGCGGCGGTGTCCTGCGTGAAGTTTCGAGCGATTGGGAAATCGACGGAGCGCACCGCAAGGCGGGAAAGATTGGCGATTTTGTCGAGTACAAAGACGGAACCCGCGCGCGCATCGTGACCGGGATCGGCATTCCGGGCGATGAACTGAACCAGTATGCGGTCGTTGGCAGTCGGCTGGATAACGGCGATGTCATTACCGACAGCCCGCACCGTGATTCGCGATCCTCTACCGTTTTTGTTCCCATTGATGAGCACGGCGTCGTGATTGCACGCCAGTAATCGGGAACCGTCATGCATATAGCAATTGTGCGCCACGGTGACGAAACGACTACACGCGGCAAGGTCGTTGCGCTCACTGCGACCATTCACGACGACGGCCGGAAAATCGCGCTCCATGGAGATCAGGCAACGTGCGGTAACTGCAAGGGACTATGGAACGTTGTGGCTACGGGGGAAGGCGTTGGCGTAGGCTCGCGCGCAGCTGTTATCAATGGCGATCATGTCCTATGTCCGTGCGGAAAGAATCGCGTTATCGCGGGCGCAGATGCCGGAATGTTCATGCACATTGATACAGGCGCGCACAACGCAAGTGCGGGCCAAGCAGCGCAAGCTACACAACAGCAAGCCGCGCAGCAGTACGACGAGCAGTTCACCTTGCTTGATGAAGCGCGCCGCCCGCTTTCCAAACGTGCGCTATCGAATCACCCTCGCTAACGGACAGGTCCTTACGGCGACGACAAACGAGAACGGCCATACACAGCGCGTCACGACGAGCGCGGATGCACATTTGAAGCTGGAAATCAAGGAGAGTCTGTAAATGTATAACTTCAAAACAGAAGAAGATGGCGATTGGATCGAGGTTCATTCTGGCGCAGTCACGAATACGAACCCAGGTTCAATGGTTCACGTGAAGATCAACACGGAACAAATATGCGAAAACCTGAGTAATAAGGAATTTCGCGGAATTATTCAGTAAATTCTGGATAGAACTATTCCGTTGGTGGAAATGCGAGTTAGCGCGCTATCGGAATGGCCAGCTAGCGAGCGTTCGCGTGTAGCGCATTGGTTTGGACGAAGCGACGAAACAACCCGAACCACATTGCTTAATGGCCTAACCAGAGTCCATTCCGTACTGCGCAGCTTGACCCCTGCAAATTTCGTCCGCACCGGGAGTGACAGAGACAGAGCTACCGGATGCATGCCGAACCCTGCGGGTGCAGGCCAAGAAGCGGCGCACGTCTGTGCGCCTGATACCGCTACGCATACGATTAGTATTAGCCCAAAATTTTGCGCGATGCGGCAATGGACAGCTTACAGTGATTCGCGAGTGTCAACGGTGATTCATGAGGTAACGCATTTTGTCGATACAATGGCGACGCTTGACAAGAAATACACTATTGTTCCTCAGCTTATGGCGTGGGGGCAAACGAATCCCGACTTGGCAATTATTAACGCCGATAGCATCGCGGGCTATGTGGTTTGGGGGGATCACTAGAGTGAAACAGTTTGTGATAGTTGGGATACTATTGCTATCTGTTGGACGTGTCTTGGCTTGCGATGGCCCTGAGAATCGACCAGGCGAAACAATTGATGTTACGTTTGCCCAGAACTCCAGTGCGATAGACGGAACGAACATGCTTGCGCTTGCAAATTGGTTGATAGATTTGCGCCTAAAGTATCCGATTTTGGAGAGTTCTTCGGTTGTTGGTTTGGCGGATGCTAAAGAGAGCAACCCTAAGATGCTAGCTGAAGCGCGTGCGGCCAATGTTAGCCGGTCACTTGATTTTTTTGGCATCCATGCTTCAAGAGTTTCTGTTATCGGTCGGGTATACAAGCCGATGTTACCCGGCAGCGCATATGAGCCAATCGGTACTCGTGCTGAGGTTACATTAGTGCCCGGTTGCCCTAATAATTGCTGTGACGGCCAGTAATGCAAGCCCCGCTTTCGCGGGGCTTTCTCCATTAGCAAACGTGAAAAAAGCACTTTGCGCTGGCTATCGTTGCGTGCGTCACGTTCGCAGTTAGTTCGCTCGCGAACGCTTGCAGCTGCCTACGATCTGTGGCAGGCACGCAAGCATGCGCCCAAGAAGATCAGTCCAGCACCAGTGGTGGCGATGGCCTGAGCGGACGGAAATCACACCGTATGATTTCTAGTTTCTAGTCTTACAGCGCCGCATCGAGCAGCAGTTCCTCGATGTCGGGGCCGTCTGCCGGTTCCGCCGCCAGGTTCTCCAGGTACTGCCCGAGACGTTGCCAGGCATCGCGCCGTTCCCGCGCGTAGTCGTACTGCTGGTAGGTCAGCGGCAGCGCCAGATTCACCTTCTTCTCACGCGCCTCGCTGCTCAGGGCATGATTCAGGCACGCCTCGATGATCGGCTGTGGCACGCCGCACACCTGCATGAAGGTGGCCCCGGTACGCCGCAGATCGTGGGCGCTCCATGACCCGCCGTCGAGCAGCAGCGACGAGCCGGTGATTTCAGCGATGGCATTCTTCTTGCCCCACTCCTTCGCGGCGCTCTGCCGGTAGCTGAAGGCCGACTGTAATACGCTGGTGGTGATGGGCCGTTCCCTGTTCGCCGGCAGCAGCCACGGCGTATGACCGGTCATCGCGTGCAGCTCGGCCAGGCATGCCTGGGTGAAGTCCGACAGCCAGACCGTGTGGCTGCGGCGGTTCTTGCTCTGGTCGGCGGGGATGAACCACGTGCCCGCGCGCAGATCGACGTTCGACCACGGCGCGGCGCACAGCTCGTTGATCCGCACTATCGCGGACAGCATGATCCAGACGGCTGCCGTCTTTGCTGCTGATTCCCCCACATCGTTCCCCACAAATCAGTCGTGATGCAACGATTGTGGTCAGGGCGTGGGGTGAACGACATGTAGATTGTTGAAGTTAAACAGGTTAGATGTCACTACCCTGTGTTGCGCTGCTGGATGATTTTATCCACAGCCTTGCCAACAAAATCTGGGGATAAGTCACCAGCCGCCGAAGTAGCAGGCGCGTTACTCCCCCTCTTCTCCATTCGTTGCCCGGGATGAATCGTCCAGGTGCTTCATGTTATCGAGCAACTTGAGCAGGTAGTGGAGCGTGTGGGTGATGTCGTCTGTCGAAAAATTCTCCAGCACCTGCTCGTAATACCCGTGAATCTTGGGCGTGGCCTGATGGATCCACAGCTTGCGGCCTGAGTCGGTCATGGTGATCAGCCGCGAACGGCGGTCACGACCGTCAGCGGTGCCGGTCAGGTGCCCGTCGCGCTCCATCCGGCTAATCAGCCCGGAAAGATTCTGCCGGCTCACCATCAGATAGCGGGCCAGGTCTCCCACGCTCATTCCATGCTCCGCCTCCTGCCGCGACAGCGCGCCGAGGACGGCCCACTGCTGCGTCGTCAGCCCTTCCTCCTCGACTGCGCGGGTTCCGGTTTTGTGCAACATATTTGCACATTGGTACAGACGGAAAAACAGTCTGTTAGCCAGTTCCATCTTGATCGATCCGGCCTTGTTTTGAGGTTTAACCAAGGGATTCTCCTGGCATGTCTGTTCTTGCGTTCATTGTAATATCGTCCTAGTATACGTCAACATATTGACGTATATCTGAGCTGCGGGCAGTGCGTTCGCAGAGGCAATAGTAACCCTGGCAACTGACGGAGACGATTGTGCAAAGACTCGAAGGCAAGACGGTCATCGTGACCGGTGGTGGCGGTGGGATCGGCGGGGCGACGTGCCGCCGTTTCGCGGCCGAAGGCGCGCGCGTTGCCGTGCTGGATCTTTCGCTAGAGGCCGCCGAAAAAGTGGCCGGAGAGATTCGCGCCTCGGGGGGCAGGGCAGAGGCCATCCGCTGCGATATCACGAGGCGCGCTGATGTGGACGCGGCCGTGGCGGCGACCGAGGCAAACCTGGGTCCGATCGACGTGCTGGTCAACAACGCGGGTTGGGACGTGTTCAAGCCGTTCACCAAAACGGAACCAGCCCAGTGGGAACGCCTGATCGCAATCAATCTGACCGGTGCGCTGCATATGCACCACGCGGTGCTGCCGGGCATGGCGCAACGCAAGACGGGGCGGATCGTCAACATTGCCTCCGACGCGGCGCGGGTCGGCTCTTCAGGCGAAGCGGTATACGCGGCCTGCAAGGGCGGTCTGGTGTCGTTTTCGAAAACCATTGCGCGTGAGCATGCCCGCCATGGCATTACGGTGAACGTCGTGTGCCCCGGCCCGACCGACACGGCGCTCTTCGCCGAATACAAGGAAGGCGCGGGCAATCCCGAGAAACTGATGGAAGCGTTCCAGCGTTCGATTCCGCTCGGCCGCATCGGGCAGCCTGGCGACCTGCCGGGTGCGATTGTTTTCTTCGCCAGCGACGACGCAGGCTTCATCACCGGCCAGGTGCTCAGCGTGTCGGGCGGCCTGACGATGGCCGGTTGATCCATTCATCCGCAAGGAATTCATCATGAACTACGAAGACATCCTCTACGAAGTGCGCAATGGCGCGGCGTGGATCACGATCAACCGGCCGGACCGGATGAACGCCTTTCGCGGACGGACTTGCGACGAGCTGATCCACGCCATCAACAGGGCGGGCTATTCGCGCGAGATCGGCGTCATCGTGCTGGCCGGCGCGGGCGACAGGGCCTTTTGCACGGGCGGCGACCAGTCGGCCCACGAAGGCCAATACGATGGCCGCGGCACCATCGGCCTGCCGATGGAAGAGCTGCACGCCGCGATCCGCGATGTACCCAAGCCTGTGATCGCACGCGTGCAGGGTTTCGCGGTCGGCGGCGGCAACGTGCTGTGCACGATCTGCGACTTCACGATTGCTTCCGAGAAGGCCGTTTTCGCGCAGGCGGGCCCTAAGGTCGGTTCGGTCGATCCAGGCTACGGCACGGCCTTCCTCGCGCGCGTGGTCGGCGAGAAGAAGGCCCGCGAAATCTGGTATCTGTGCCGCCGCTATCCGGCCGCCGAAGCGCTGGCGATGGGTCTCGTCAACGCGGTCGTGCCGCACGACCAGCTCGACGCCGAAGTGCAGAAGTGGTGTGACGAAATCATGGAGAAGAGCCCGACCGCGATCGCGATCGCCAAGCGCTCTTTCAACATGGACACCGCGCACCAGGCGGGCATTGCAGGTATGGGCATGTACGCGCTCAAGCTGTACTACGACACCGAAGAATCGCGCGAAGGCGTCAGGGCGTTCCAGGAAAAGCGCAAGCCTGAGTTCCGCAAGTACGCGAAATAACATGGCGGCCCCCCGCACGAGAAGCCCGTACTGCGCCGTCGTAGCGCGCGGGCCTGCCATATCGCAGCCATATCGCAGCCATATCGCAGGAATATCGCAGGAATATCCCAGGAGACATCATGAACCCCTACCTCGATGAAGACCTCGCCGCGCTCGGCGAACACGCCCGGCGCTTTGCGCAGGGGCGCGTTGCGCCCGGTTTCCTCGAGCGTGACAGGACCCGCACGCTCGACCGCGATCTCATGCTCGAGATGGGCGAGATGGGATTCATCGCGCCGGAATTGCCCGAACAGTACGGCGGCCAGGGACTCGGTTGTCTTGCAGCAGGCGTCATCCATGAAGAGATCGCGCGCGCCGATCTGAGCCTGTCCTACATCAATCTGCTGGCTTCGCTGAATGGCCAGATTCTCGCTCACCACGCCGCCCCCGCAATTGCAAAGCCCTGGCTGGAACGGCTGACACAGGGCAAGGCGCTCTTCGCCATTGCACTGACAGAGCCGCGCGGCGGCTCGGATGCCGCCAATCTGCGCCTGCGCATGGAGCGGGTCGGGGATCACTACGTGCTCAACGGCGAGAAGACCTCTATTTCCGCAGCCGATCAGGCCGACGCAGCCGTGGTGTTCGCCCGCACCGGCACCGTTGAAGCCGGCGCGCGGGGCGTCTCTGCCGTGCTGGTGCCGATGGATCTGCCGGGGATTACCCGCAATCGTTTCGACTGTCATGGCCAGCGCGCCATCGGCCGCGGCTCGCTGTTCTTCGAGAACGTACGCGTGCCGGTCGATCACCTGCTTGGGGACGAAGGAAAGGGTTTCGTGCAGGTGATGCGGGGTTTCGATTTCTCGCGCGCGTTGATTGGCCTGCAAGTGCTGGCCGTGGCGAAAGTCAGCCTGGAGGAGACGTGGGAATACGTCGCGCAACGTGAGGCGTTCGGTAAACCGCTGTCGGCATTTCAGGGCGTGTCGCATCCACTGGCCGATTTTGAAACCCAGGTCGAAGCCGCGCGTCTCCTGTGCCTGCAGACACTCTGGCTGAAGGATCGTGGTCTGCCGCACACCGCCGAGGCGGCGATGTGCAAGTGGTGGGGCCCGAAACTGGCCTACGACGTGGTGCACCAGTGTCTGCTTTCGTTCGGCCACGGCGGCTACGACCGCGGACCAATGGAGCAGCGCCTGCGCGATGTGCTCGGCTTTCAGATCGGCGATGGGACGGCACAGATCATGAAGACGATCATCGCCCGTACGCGCGCAGGACGCGACGCGGTGCCGGCATAACCCCACACATAACAAAGCGGAGACGCAACATGGAGTTCGACGCCGTTCTGATCCCGCCACGACGAGCGATGAGTATCGCCCGCGGATGGTGGCACGACCGCACGATCAACGACGAGCTTGACGCCTGTGTCGCCGCGTGCCCGAACAGGATCGCCCTCAGCGCGGTGCGGATGGAAGACGGCACCACGACGCGCTTCACCTACCGCGAAATGGCGGCGATGGCCGATCGCATCGCCGTGGGGCTCACGCGTCTCGGTGTCGGTCGCAACGATGTGGTGTCGTTGCAGTTGCCCAACTGGTGGCAGTTCACGCTGACGTATCTCGCCTGCTCGCGCATTGGCGCGGTGTTGAACCCGTTGATGCATATCTTCCGCGAGCGTGAGCTGTCGTTCATGCTCAACCACAGCCGCAGCAAGGTCATGATCGTGCCTAAGCTGTTTCGCGGCGTCGACTTCGAACAGATGATGACCGGCCTGAAGACCAGCTTGCCGGACCTGCAGCATGTCGTAGTGGTCGATGGTGAAACAGACGGCCGGCCCGGTGCCAACAGCTTCAAGGCGCTGCTCTCCGGTCCGCGATGGGAGCGCGAACCCGATGCGCGGGCGATCCTGAGCCGCCACCGCCCCGGCCCCGACGACGTCACGCAATTGCTCTACACCTCGGGCACGACCGGCGAGCCCAAGGGGGTGATGCATACGTCCAACACCTTGATGTCCAACATCGTTCCCTACGCCGCCGCGATGCGTCTGAACGCGGACGATGTCGTGTTGATGGCCTCGCCGATGGCGCACCAGACGGGTTTCATGTATGGCCTGATGATGCCCATCCTGCTGCGCGCCAGAGCCGTGTTGCAGGATGTATGGCAGCCGGAGGGGGCGCTCAACCTGATGCGTAGCGAAGGCGTGACCTTCACGATGGCATCGACCGTGTTCCTGACCGATCTGGCCGCCACGGTGGCGGAAACAGGTGGCGCCGTGCCCACGCTGCGCACGTTCCTGTGTGCCGGCGCGCCGATTCCCGGGCCGCTGGTCGAACAGGCGCGCAAGGCGATTGGCGCGAAGATCGTTTCGGCCTGGGGTATGACCGAAATGGGCGCAGTCACGCTGACAGGACTCGATGACGATGACGAGCGTTCCTTTGCAACAGATGGTCGTCCGTTACCTGGCGTGGAGGCGAAGGTAGTCGACCACGGCGACGCGCCGTTGCCTGTTGGTTCGATCGGCCGGCTGCTGGTGCGGTCCTGCTCCGCTTTCGGCGGCTATCTGCATCGTGCACATCTCAATGCAACCGACGCCGAAGGCTGGTTCGATACCGGAGACCTCGCGCACATCGACGCGCATGGCTATATCCGCATCAGCGGGCGCAGCAAGGACGTCATCATCCGCGGCGGGGAGAACATCCCGGTGGTCGAGATCGAGGCGCTGCTGTATCGCCATCCGGCGATTGCGGCCGCGGCGATCGTGGCCTACCCGGACGAACGCCTGGGCGAACGTGCCTGCGCTGCCGTTGTTCTGCGGCCGGGCGAGCAGATCGATCTACCGGCCATTGTCGAATTCCTGAAGTCTCACAGGGTGGCGGTGCACTACATCCCCGAACGCCTTCTGGTGCTCGACGCGCTGCCCGTCACGCCGTCCGGAAAGGTCCAGAAGTTCAGGCTGCGCGATGCGTTGCGCGACAGCCGAGCCTCGAGCTAGTGGGACGCGGCGACGCATCACGGGCCTCGACGCCACAGGTGTCTCTGGAAGCATCGCGCGCACGTGAACTGAAATGAAACAGGGAGCAGAAGCCGTGGAAGAACAACCGGTTGTCGTCGAAACCGTGGGGCGCGTCGGCGTGATCACGCTGAACCGGCCGAAGCAGATGAATGCGCTCAACGATTCGCTGATGGATGCACTGGGCGAAGCGCTGCTGCGCTTCGATGCCGACGACGGCATCGGCGCCATCGTCATGACCGGCAATGCACAGGCATTCGCAGCCGGCGCCGACATCGCAGCGATGGCGAGCTGGAGCTACATGGATGTCTATCGCAGCGATTTCATCACGCGCAACTGGGAGACCATCCGCCGCGTGCGCAAGCCGGTGATCGCCGCGGTGGCCGGCTTTGCGCTGGGTGGCGGCTGCGAACTGGCGCTGGCTTGCGACATCCTGATCGCCGCCGAAGACGCCCGCTTCGGTCTGCCCGAAATCAAGCTGGCGATGCTGCCCGGCGCAGGTGGAACGCAGCGGTTGCCGCGTGCCATCGGCAAGGCAAAGGCCATGGACATGTGTCTGAGCGGGCGCACGATGAACGCAGCCGAGGCGGAACGCAGCGGCCTCGTCGCACGCGTGGTGCCGGCCGACGCGTTGCGTGATGAAAGCATCGCGCTCGCGACGACGATTGCGAGTTATTCGTTGCCCGCGCTGATGGCGATCAAGGAGTCGGTCAACCGTGCCTGGGAATGCTCGCTGACCGAGGGCATCGGATTCGAGCGGCGGCAGCTGCATGCGCGCTTTGCGAGTGAAGACGCACGAGAAGGGATGAATGCCTTTCTCGACAAACGCAAGCCGGTGTTCGGACACCGCTGACGCGCATTCAGTTGCCAACGGGAAGTTGCATCATCGCCAGAACCACGCAGCGCTGCCCGGCTCTGATCGCTATTTAGATGCCCAAACTTACGCACGAGTCTCAGCAATTCCTGCGCGTCTTCTTTCGTCGATGGCGCTCTGCGGGTTGTAATTTCTGCCCGGGATGCATGGACGAATTGCCATGCCACATGAATTGCAGTCCTCGTACCACGACGGCAGCGGCGGCCACGGCAGCAGCACGGGCGTCCGCGATGCTGGAAGTCCCGGGTACGTTTATTGCTGTTTCAACGCGTTGTCCTTTCAACGCAACCGGGGCATCTGGATTGGCGACCGTACTGCTGGTTGATGACGATCCGAATATTCTGCGCCCGCTTCAGCTGATGGTGGAACGGGAGGGATACCGCGTGGTCACGGCGCAGGATGGGAGGGCGGCGATGGCTGCAATGGCCATTGAAAGTCCTGGGCTCATTGTGACCGACTGGATGATGCCGCACATTGACGGCGTTGAACTGTGCCGACGCCTGAAGAGCGATCCTGCAACGGCGGATATTCCAGTGGTCATGTTGTCGGCAGCGCTGCCGCCTGTTCCGAAAGAGCCGTTATGGGACGTACTTTTGCGCAAGCCCGCTCCTATAGCTCACCTGACAAAGGTGATTCACACTCTGCTGGGCGGAGCGCACGCGGATTCACCTGAGCCTCCTTCCGGGCACTGAACTTTCGGGATTGCGTTCCCCCTTGGTGCAAGTTTCCGTGGTTCACCAACGCCCAATCAGCGAGCCAATGCAAACTGCATTTATTCCTTCCCGATAGGGCACACCGGCTTGCCGCGATTGTCTCAATGATGTGATACTTTGCCCAATGTGAACGTTTGCTTCACAAAATACGAGAGCAAAAGCAGAGATAGAACGCCGCTCAAACGGCGTCGACAGCGATACCGTAGCCGGTCGGAAGTGGAAGTGCGAAACGAACGCCTTGACCAGGGAGTTTCGATTGCCCTATTGCGCAACCAGACAGCGCCGTCGCTCTGCATTGATCGCCGTACTGGCGCTTTCGCTCGCGTGCTTCGCCTGCCGCAACAGGCAGGATTCGCCGGCAGCCACCGGCCAGCCTCCGACCGTTCTGGTCACCACCGTCACCGCATCGCCGATTCCCAACATCGTGGAGCTTCCTGGCCGCATCGAGGCGGTTCGTACGGCCGAAGTGCGGGCGCGTGTCGATGGTATCGTCGAGCGCCGGCTGTACCAGGAGGGAACGGACGTTGCAGCGGGCGCACCGTTGTTCCAGATCGATTCACGTGACTACCGCGCCCAGTTGCAACGGGCCCAGGCCGCGTTTCAGCGTGCAGAAGCCGTGCGCGTGAATTCATCCTCCATCGTCGCGCGTTTTGAACCGCTGGTCGGCCGCCATGCGGTCAGTGCCCAGGAGTATGACGAGGCGCTGGCCGCGCTCCAGCAGGCGCAGGCGAACGTGTCCGACGCAAGTGCCGAAGTGACCCTGGCGCAGTTGAGGCTCGACCGCTGCACGGTCCGATCGCCGATCGCCGGACGCGTGGGCCGGGCGCAGGTCACGGAGGGCGCCCTCGTCAGTGCCAGTGCGGCCACCCTGTTGACGCAGGTCAATCAGCTTTCGCCGATCAACGCGGTCTTCACCCAGTCGAATACCTCGATGCTCGACTTCGAACAGCGAATCCAGTCCGGCGCACTCAAGCCGCCCGACATGAACCACATCGAGGTTCACCTGATTCTGTCGGATGGGCAGGACTATGCCGAGCCGGGTTTCCTCGACTTCACCGACCTCGCTGTCGACCCTTCCACGGGCACGCAGACCGTGCGCGCCCAGTTCGCCAACCCGGCGCGCACTTTGTTGCCAGGCCAGTTCGTGCGCGGGCGTATCGCCGCGGGGACGGTCCTGAAGGGCATCCGCGTGCCCGAGCGCGCCGTGCAGATCGACAACGGCGCGGCCAGCGTGGCGATTGTCGCCGGAGATGGGACCGTGGTCCGCCGGAATGTGGGACTGGGTGAGCAGGAGAAAGGCGAGTGGGTGATTCGCGACGGCCTGAAACCAGGCGAGCGGGTCATCGTCGACGGATGGCATAAGGTCCAGCCGGGGCAGCGGGTCAATGCCCAGCCGGCGCCGGCGTCCAGTCCATCCGTGGGCTGAGCGGGCGCCGCCGATGAACCGCTTCTTCGTCTACCGCCCGGTGTTCGCCTGGGTGATCGCGTTGTTCATGGTGCTGTTCGGTATCGTCGCGTTGCTGCTGCTTCCAGTCGAGCAATATCCGGATGTCGCTCCACCGGCTCTCACCGTGCAGGCCAGCTTTAGCGGCGCCGACGCGCAGACACTCGACCGGACCGTGACCTCCATCATCGAAGACGAGATGAACGGGATCGAGAACTTTCTCTACATGTCCTCGACCAGCCGCGCGAACGGCACCGCCCAGATCACCGTCACACTCAAGCCCGGCACGAATCTCGACATCGCCCGCACGCAGGTGCAGGACCGTCTGAGCCGCGTCGAACCCCGTTTGCCTCAGGAGGTTCGGCAGCTCGGTATCAGTGTCACCAAGGCTTCGTCGGGGTTTCTGATGTTGATTGCGCTGCAGTCGACCGACGGCGCGACTGACGCAGTGGAAATGGGCAACTTCGCGTCCAACAATATCGTCAACGAGCTGCGCCGCATCGACGGCGTGGGCGACGTGCAACTCTTCGGCTCGTCTTACGCGATGCGGATCTGGCTCGACCAGAACAAGCTCGCGGGATTCGGTCTGTCGGCGAGCGAAGTGTTGACGGCCGTGCAGGAGCAGAACAGCCAGACCGCCGGTGGTGGACTCGGCGATCAGCCGATCGCAGCCGGTTCCGAGTTCAATGCCCAGATCGTGACGCAGAGCCGCTTTTCGACACCCGAACAGTTCCGTCAGATCATCGTGCGTGCCAACCCGGATGGGTCGACCGTGCGACTCGGCGATGTGGCCCGCGTGGAACTGGGCAACGACAGCTACGGTTTTCGGCTGAAGGTCAACGGCAAGGACTCGGCTGGCATCGCGATCCAGCTGGCGAGCGGTGCCAATGCGCTCGCCGTTGCCGCTAACGTGCGCAACCGTCTGGCGGAGTTGCAGTCGACGTTCCCGCGGGGCGTGGTCTGGACGGTTCCTTTCGATACGACGCCTTTCATCACCACGTCCGTCAATGGCGTACTGCGCACGATGATCGAGGCGCTCCTGCTGGTCACCGTTGTGGTGTTCCTGTTCCTGCAGGACTGGCGGGCCACGCTGATTCCTACGCTGATCGTCCCCATAGCGCTGGTCGGAACATGTTTCGGACTGTATCTGTTCGGGCTTTCGATCAATATTCTTTCGCTGTTCGGCATGGTGGTGGCGATCGGCATCCTCAATGACGACGCGATCGTCGTCGTCGAGAACGTGGCGCGCGTCATGCGCGAAGAGGGCCTCAACGCGCGTCAGGCGACGGTCAAGGCGATCGGGCAGATCTCCGGCGCCGTGATAGCCAGTACCCTGGTGCTGATCGCGGTGTTTATTCCGATGGCGTTCTTCCCGGGTTCGACGGGCGGCATCTACCGGCAATTCTCGGTCACGCTGACGGTCTCGATCTTCCTGTCGACGCTCCTCGCACTCACGCTCGGCGCTGCCTTGTGCGCGACACTGCTCAAGGGTGACCCGGCGCGTGCGCCCGACACCGAGCCGACTGCCCCTCGCGGGCTGGCGAGGGTGCTGCACCGGCTATTCGGTGGGTTCAACCGCGGTCTCGAAACGGCGACCGCGAAGTACATTCACAGCGTCGACGTGATGCTGCGGGCGCCCGTGCGCTGGCTGCTGGTTTTCGTTGTCGCGTGCGTGGCCACGGTCTATCTGTTCACGCGGCTGCCGGGGGGCTTTCTGCCGACCGAAGACCAGGGGCACATCTTCGTCTCCTACACCGGCGCGCCCGGGTCCACCGTGGGACGCACGCAGCAGGCGGTCGACCAGGTTGAGGCGTTTTTGCGGCAGCAGCCGCAGGTGCGCAACATCGCCTCGGTGACGGGATTCAGCTTCTTCGGCCAGGGGCAATCGGCCGCGCTCTCATTCGTGGATCTGCAGCCCTGGGGCGAGCGCCCTGGTCGCGAGAACTCGGCGAGCGCGCTGGTCCAGCGCGCCAACGCGGCCTTCCGGCAGATTCCTGAGGCCCTGATCTTCGCACTTGACCCACCTCCGATTCCATCGCTCGGCAACGCGACCGGCTTCACGATGAAGATCCAGGACCGCAGTGGGGCGGGCGGCCCGGCACTGCAACAGGCGGCCCTGCGAATGATGATGGAGGCGGCGCAGAGCCATATCCTCGCCGGTGTACGCTCGGAGGGCCTGCCGGCGGCGCCGCAACTCTATGTCGAGATCGACCGCGTCAAGGCACGGGCGCTGGGGCTGCAGATCGGTCAGGTCAACCGGGCGCTTTCGCTGGCGTTCGGCTCCAACTATGTGAATGACTTCGTCTATGAAGGTAACGTCCTGCGCGTCTTTCTGCAGGCGGATGCGGCGCAGCGCATGCGACCGGAGGACGTGAGCGCGATGCGACTGCGCAACGATCAGAACCAGATGGTGCCTTTTTCCGCCTTCACGCGCGTGCGATGGATCTCCGGACCGCAACAGCTTGAACGCTACAACGGATTTCCGTCCGCCACGATTTCGGGCCAGGCTGCGGCCGGCCAGTCGAGCGGTTCGGCGATCGCCGAAATGGAGCGCATCGCCGACCGGGTCCTGACGGGCAATCTGAGCTATGAATGGACTGGCACCGCCTTCGAAGAGAAACAGGCGGGCGGCCAGATCGGCATGCTGCTTGGGCTTTCATTGATCGTCGTCTTCCTGCTGCTCGCGGCGCTTTATGAAAGCTGGGCGATCCCGGCGGCGGTCCTGCTCGTCCTTCCGTTCGGGGTGCTTGGTGCCGTGCTGCTGACGATGGCGCGCGGTCTGTCAGCTGACGTTTATTTCAACATCGGCCTTGTGACGATCATCGGCCTCGCCGCAAAGAACGCGATCCTGATCGTCGAATTCGCGATCAAGGAAGAGGCCGAGGGAAGAGATCCGGCTTCAGCTGCGAAGAATGGCGCGCAGCAACGCCTGCGCCCGATCCTGATGACAAGTCTCACGTTCGTGCTCGGCATGATGCCGCTTGTGCTTGCAGCTGGAGCAGGCGCGGCGAGCCGGCGGGCGGTCGGCACCGGTGTGATGGGCAGTATGATCACGGCCACTTTTTTCGGGATCTTCTTCACGCCGCTGTTCTACCTGGCCGCACGCAAGTGGCTGAGCCGCAAGAGACGCTATAGCGAGGAAGAGGACGTGGCGACGCTTCAGGCGGAGCGTCGTGACCGGCGCGGAGACCCGGGCGATGCGTAAGTTCTTCCTGCTGATCGCCGCCTGCAGCGTGCTTGCCGCGTGCAACCTGGCGCCCGCGTATCGCCAGCCGGATCTGCCGGTTGCCGGGCACTTCGACGAATCCGAGGTTCCTGAGGGGGCTGGAGCGGGCAGTGGCCGCCTCGCCACGGAAATTGGCTGGCAGGTCTTTTTTGGCGACCCTCAACTCAAGTTCCTTATCGCCGCGGCGCTCGAGCGCAATCGCGACCTTGCCGCGTCGGTGGCGCGCATCGAGCAGGCCCGCGCGCTGTACCGCATCCAGAACGCGGCGCGTTTGCCTCAGGTCAATGCTAACGCCGGAGCCACGCGAACCCAGGCTCCGCTAGGTTCGTTCGATCCAGAATTCGCGGACAGCGATGCGACTGTCAGGTTCAACCAGTACAACGTTCAGGCTGCAGTGGCGTCGTTCGAGCTGGACTTCTGGGGCCGCGTGAGCAACCAGAGTGAAGCGGCGCGCCGCCGGTATCTGGCGACGATAGAAGCCCAACGCGCGTTCCGCCTGTCATTGATCAGCAACGTGGCGGCAACCTATTACGCGATCCGTGCGGGCGAAGAGGGGATCGAACTGGCCGAGCGCACGGTAACGAGCCGCCTGTACGCACTGGAGATTGCGACGCTGCGTCTCGACGCCGGTGTGACTTCTTCGGTCGACTATGAGCAGGCGGCCATTCTCGTCACTCAAGCCCAGACGCAACTCGCGGAACTGAGCCGATCGACCGGCCAGCTACGCAACCAGTTGACGATTCTTGTCGGCGGGCCGGTCGACGGCCCGGTTCCTGCGGCGCGCCCGATAGAAGATCCCGGCCAGTTCGGCGCACTGGACGCGGGCCTGCCTTCGGCGCTGCTTGCGAACCGCCCCGACATCCAGCAGGCGGAGCAGCAGCTGCGGGCCGCGGACGCAGACATCGGCGCCGCGCGTGCAGACTTCTTCCCCCGGATATCGCTTACCGGCAGTTTCGGCTATGTCTCGTCCGAGCTGAGCGACCTGTTCGTGCCGGCCAAGCAGGCGTGGTCGTTCGGTGGACTGGTGAGCCTGCCTGTCTTCGATGCGGGCCAGCGTCAGGCACAACTCGGCCAGGCACGGGCGCGACGCGACGAACTGGTTGCGGATTACCAGCGAACCGTGCAGACCGCCTTTAGCGAAGTGTCGGACGCACTGATCGGACGGCAGCGCTACAAGGAGCAGATCCTGGCGCAGGAGGAGGCCGTGGAGGCGCAGCGGCGGCTCGCCGAAGCGGCTGAGCTGCGCTACGAGAATGGCATCTCGATCTATCTCGAAGTGGTGGACGCACGACGCAACCTGTTCTCCGCCGAGCAGCAACTGATCCAGCTTCGTGCGACTGCGCTGCAGAACGGCGTCTCTCTTTACATCGCGCTGGGCGGCGGGCTGGATGCCCCATGACCTGAACTGACGCAGGCGCGCGCAGCTACGGCGCGACGATGCGCTAGCAAGTAGCGTATGGTCAGACAGTCGGGCAGCTCTCGACGGGCGGATGCCTGGAACCCGCGACGCTCTATCTCAAGATGATTGCCGAGCGAGGCGATCCGCGGCACTCGCACTAAACTCAAGGCGTGAAGCCGGGTTTGAGGCCCGGCTTTCCGGGTCTTCCAACTATTCAGAAACCATCCTTTCCTATGTCCACTTCTTCTCAACCCAGTTTCCTTCCAGACGATATCGACGAGGCGCTGCTCGTGGGCCGGGTGTGGCGCAAAGTCGGGCGGCATGAAGGGCCGTCCGTGGTCGTCGTGCGCAGCGGAGAAGTCTTCGATATCACCGCGGCCGCGCCGACCACCGCCGACCTCTTCGAGCGCGCTGACCTGCTGGATATCGCGCGCGCCGCGCCGGGTGAATCACTCGGTGCAGTGCGCGACCTGCCGCCAACGTACCCGGCGCGACGCCTGCAGTGCGACTGCTTGCGCCGTGCGACGTTCAGGCCATCAAGGCATGCGACGTGACGTTTGCTGTGAGTCTCATCGAGCGCGTCATCGAAGAGCAGGCTGGCGGCGACCCCTTAAAGGCAAATGAGGTTCGCGAGACCATTGCCTCGGTCATCGGCACGGACCTTTCGAAAATCGCGCCGGGCTCGGATGCGGCAATGAAGCTGAAGGCCGAACTCGAGCGCCGTGGTGCGTGGTCGCAGTACATGGAAGTGGGCATTGGCCCGGATGCAGAGGTATTTTCGAAGTCGCAGCCGATGTCGGCGGTAGGTTTTGGCGCCGACGTGGGGGGCTCCTGGCCGCATCGACCTGGAACAACCCGGGACCTGAAATCGTGCTCGCGGTGAATGGCCGCGGCGAGGTGGTCGGCGCGACCCTTGGCAACGACGTGAACCTGCGCGACATCGAAGGCCGCTCGGCGCTCCTGCTTGGCAAGTGCAAGGACAACAATGGCTCGTGTGCCATCGGGCCGTTTGTGCGCCTCTTCGATGGCGCATTTACGCTCGACTCCGTGCGCACTGCAAGCGTGTCGTTGCGTGTCGACGGTGCCGACGACGGCTTCGTGCTTGAAGGTGTGAGCCACATGAGCGAAATCAGCCGTGATCCGGCAAGTCTCGTAGCTCAGACCTGGGGCAGGCACCACCAGTACCCGGACGGCTTCATGCTGTTCCTTGGCACCATGTTCTCGCCCATCAAGGACCGTGACGCAAGCGGCGCAGGGTTCACGCATCACCTGGGTGACGTAGTGACCATATCGACACCCCAACTGGGTGCGCTGACCAACACCGTGCGGCTGAGCACGGAAATCGAACCGTGGACGTTCGGTGTGCGCGCGCTGTACCAGAACCTGGCCGCCCGCGGCCTGCTCGATGCGGGAACCTTGGGTTCACGCTGACAGCCCGGGAAAGCGCATAGTGCGCTGCGACGTGGCGCGCGTGAGCCGTGAAGCAGGAATACGGACGGCTATCATCGACGAATGTCCGTTGCCGCCGCACTGACGAATCGCGGCAAGCCATCGCTGGACGGATGAGTGTGACCATTTCATTACGCCGCTGGGCCGCACTCCATCCGGAGTGGGTTGAAGGTGCCCTGTCAGGCGTGCGGCCCCGCTCGCGACGCAACGTGCCAGGTTGAGCCCGCCTGCGGTCCGTTCGCCCGTCCATGCCGGAACGCCGGGTGGAATGCCACGCGCAAAGGGCGGATTCGATCGCGGCCGCGCCTGGCGTTCTCTGCCGCTTTGGGTTATATATGCTGGAGCCCAGTCCTCACTGTCAGGTCCCCGAGCGATGCCCGATACCCCGATATCTGCTGCCGGCGCTGCCGAGCCCCAGGCCGTATCCGTGCCGGTTACGAGAAGCGCGATCTTCATCGTCCTGACCGTCTCGCCTGACGCCGAAAGCCACGCCGTCGTGCGCGCATGGTGCGCGGACATTGCCGCACTCGTGCGTGCGGTGGGCAAGCGGGTCCCTGCCGCTGGCTTGTCGTGCGTGTGCGGCTTCGGCTCCGCCGCATGGGACACGCTCTTCGGCGAGCCACGCCCAGCCGGTCTGCATCCGTTTCGCGAATTCGGCTCGGGCGAGCGGGTTGCTGTATCGACACCGGGCGATATCCTGCTGCACATTCGCGCCGACCAGATGGACGTTTGCTTTGAACTGGCGACCCAACTGATGGGCCGGCTCGGCACCGCAGTGACGAGCGTGGACGAGGTGCACGGCTTTCGTTATTTCGACCAGCGTAGCATCATCGGTTTCGTCGACGGAACGGAAAATCCGGAGGGTAACGAGGCAATCGCCTTCACCACGATCGGCGACGAAGATGGCGAATTCGCCGGCGGCAGCTATGTCCTCGTGCAGAAATACCTGCACGACATGGCCAGCTGGAACGCGTTGCCGGTCGAAGCGCAGGAGCGCGTCATCGGCCGCACAAAACTCTCCGACATCGAACTCGACGACGCGATCAAACCAACCTCCTCTCACAGTTCGCTCACCACGCTCACGGAAAATGGCGAGGAAGTCAAAATCCTTCGCGACAACATGCCGTTCGGGCGGCCGGGCTCGGGCGAGTTCGGGACGTATTTCATCGGCTATGCCCGTTCGCCGGCGCCGATCGAACAGATGCTGGAAAACATGTTCGTCGGCCGCCCGCCCGGCAACTACGACCGGCTGCTCGATTTCAGCCGCGCCGTGACGGGTGGCCTGTTCTTTGTGCCTTCGGCCCCACTGCTTGAAGCGCTCGCCGATCGCAGCCCGGCCGCCGCTGCGAGCAGCGCAGGACACTCCGGATCCATACCGTCCGCCAGGCCGGTCAGCGATGGGTCGCTGAACATCGGCTCTCTGAAAGGAGTACCCAATAATGAATAACCTGCATCGAGAACTGGCCCCCATCTCCGCCGCCGCATGGTCGCAGATCGAGGAAGAGGTAGCGCGGACTTTCAAGCGCTCGGTGGCCGGACGCCGCGTCGTCGATCTAAAGGGACCCGGTGGCGCCGACCTGTCAGCCGTCGGCACGGGTCACCAGTCGATCATCGCAGCCCCGCAGGAAGGCGTAAGCGCACGACAGCGCGAGGTGAAGGCGCTGGTCGAACTGCGCGTGCCCTTCGAGTTGCAGCGTGAGGCCATCGACGATGTCGAGCGCGGGGCGAACGACTCCGACTGGCAGCCGGCGAAAGATGCCGCCATGCAGTTGGCCTATGCCGAGGACCGCGCCATTTTCGACGGCTACAAGGCGGCGAATATCGTCGGCATCCGCGAAGGTACGTCGAACCCCGTCCTCGCGTTGCCGGCCGAGCTAAGCGACTATCCGGCCGTGATCGCCAAGGCGCTCGAACAGCTGCGTCTTGCCGGCGTCGACGGCCCGTACTCGGTGTTGCTCGGCGCCGATGCCTATACCGCCGTGAGCGAAGCGAGCGATCAGGGTTACCCTGTGCTCGAACACATCAAAAGGCTGGTGAATGGAGAGATTATCTGGGCTCCGGCCATCGACGGCGGCAGTGTGCTATCGACCCGCGGCGGCGACTTCGATCTGCATATCGGTCAGGACCTTTCAATCGGGTATCTCGGCCACACGGACAACACGGTCCGTCTGTACCTGCAGGAATCGCTGACATTCCTGCTGTTGACCAGTGAGGCATCCGTTGCGGTACTGCCGAAGTAGCGGTTCCGTTGGGGCAGAAAGCTCATGTGCGCTTGCGTGCGCGTAGTCTTGTGCGGGTCGCCCTCGCGTGCGACCGGCACGCCAGGGGCGAACGATTGCTCCGGTAGATTCGTGCTGGGCAGGCGCGTCCCCCAACAAGACTCATTGCGACCGACGCGCAATGAAGCGTGTGTCGCAGTCGCGTCAAGGGGTGCGCCGGACTGGCGCATCGAATGGTGCCCCCTTGGAGTAATGTCCGATCAAACCTGACCGATTGTCCGTTCGAGCACGCGGATGCGCGACATCAGTTCATCGCGGTCGACATAACAACCTTGCAGATGACGCTTGCCCGACGACGGATCGAACTCCGTGCGGGAATGCAGTACACGGCGGTTGTCAAATACCCACATGTCCCCTGCGCACAGCCGCTTCACGATTCGAAACGACGGATCTCGCGTGAGTGCGACGAACCGTCGATAGGCCCGGTACAGTGCGGGCATTTCGTCCGCCGGCGCGTCGAACGGACCGCGCAGGAAATTTGCCACGCGTAGTTCGATCACTTCGCCGTTGACGCCGAGTTGAATCAGCGGCGCCGTCCAGCGGTAGTCGGTCGCCTTGTCCTTGTTCCGGAATTCGAGCGGCAACGTGGTCAGGGTGTGAAACTCGTCCGGCCAACGTTCGCGCAGCGCGTGGGCGATCGCGAGCCCGTCCACAAAGATGCTGTTGCCGCCTTGCGCGTCGTTGACGAGGCAGTGCAGAAACTGTAGCCCGGGCTGCAACTCGCGAGTGGGAAGATCCGTGTGCGGGGGCAAGTTGAGCGACGTATATGCGTTGCTGTTTGCATCGGGCCTGGACTCGACGTTAAAAACCACACCGAAGTTGCTCTCGCGCACGAACGAAATGCGTTCAGCGAGCGTGCGCACGGTGCCGCGCTCGACGGGTACGCCGCTTACGAGTGTCACTCCACGGGTGCCTAGTGCCTTGAGCCAGTCGAGCAGTGCCGCATCGTCTTCCATGAGCGCTGCGTAGCGAAAGGTTTCGAGCGCCCCCTGATAGTCGGCGCCCCAGGTCTTCGCGACATGCGCTTGCGCGGCGCGTTCGGCACGAGATTCAGCGTCGTAGGCGTGAGCGCGTAACCAACCCGGCTCGAAGCGGCTGATATGCCCGTCCTGCCATTCGACGCACAGTTCGCCGTATTCATCGACAGCCGAATTCGCTGGCGTCCCTTGCACCTCTACATCGACGATCTCGAATACCTGTTCGCGGGTCATTTCATGCACACAGAGGCTGCATGGGCAATTGTCGCGCAACCACTCGAAGTGGAACGGACTGACCCGGCCGTCTGACCAGGTGAGGTCAATCTTGTCGGGTTTTGTGCGCAGTGCCTCGATGTGCTGGTCCGAATGGAAGGTACGCCAGTCGCTGATTCGCTTTTCGGTCGTGTTCATCGCTCGCCCTGGAATTGACCTGCTGGTTGAACTGCTCGATGCCGACGTGGCAAAAAATATCGCAGGTCATTTCGATGAAGGCGACCGCCGGCGACGCATACTTGCTCAGGTGCGACGCAGGCGCTGCGTATTGAATGCCTGTTCCTGGTGGATGACGAGACAGAGGCCGCCGTCAAAAATAAAATTTCAAAATGTGCTTGACGGTGTCTGAGTCGGTCCGCATAATTCGCCTCCCTTCTGATGAGGGGCGCGAAAAAAAAGCAGCTGCAAGCAGCGGCTTGCTTAAGCGGATCGATCTTTAAAAACTAACAGCCGATAAGTGTGGGCGCTTGATGGCGACGCGCTGGCGGGTCCTTTCTGGGCCTGTCAGGACAGGCGAAGGTATCAAGTCTCACACAGTAATGAAAGGAAGGTTTGGCCGTCGCGAGACGGCTGGATCATTCGTCAGTACGTTGAGTGAGCGACCGGTTGGTAAAACAACCGAAAAACAGTAACAGGTTTGAACTGAAGAGTTTGATCCTGGCTCAGATTGAACGCTGGCGGCATGCCTTACACATGCAAGTCGAACGGCAGCACGGGGGCAACCCTGGTGGCGAGTGGCGAACGGGTGAGTAATACATCGGAACGTGTCCTGGAGTGGGGGATAGCCCGGCGAAAGCCGGATTAATACCGCATACGCTCTGAGGAGGAAAGCGGGGGATCGCAAGACCTCGCGCTCAAGGGGCGGCCGATGGCAGATTAGCTGGTTGGTGGGGTAAAGGCCTACCAAGGCGACGATCTGTAGCTGGTCTGAGAGGACGACCAGCCACACTGGGACTGAGACACGGCCCAGACTCCTACGGGAGGCAGCAGTGGGGAATTTTGGACAATGGGGGCAACCCTGATCCAGCAATGCCGCGTGTGTGAAGAAGGCCTTCGGGTTGTAAAGCACTTTTGTCCGGAAAGAAAACCTCAGCCCTAATACGGCGGGGGGATGACGGTACCGGAAGAATAAGCACCGGCTAACTACGTGCCAGCAGCCGCGGTAATACGTAGGGTGCGAGCGTTAATCGGAATTACTGGGCGTAAAGCGTGCGCAGGCGGTTCGTTAAGACAGATGTGAAATCCCCGGGCTTAACCTGGGAACTGCATTTGTGACTGGCGGGCTAGAGTATGGCAGAGGGGGGTAGAATTCCACGTGTAGCAGTGAAATGCGTAGAGATGTGGAGGAATACCGATGGCGAAGGCAGCCCCCTGGGCCAATACTGACGCTCATGCACGAAAGCGTGGGGAGCAAACAGGATTAGATACCCTGGTAGTCCACGCCCTAAACGATGTCAACTAGTTGTCGGGTCTTCATTGACTTGGTAACGTAGCTAACGCGTGAAGTTGACCGCCTGGGGAGTACGGTCGCAAGATTAAAACTCAAAGGAATTGACGGGGACCCGCACAAGCGGTGGATGATGTGGATTAATTCGATGCAACGCGAAAAACCTTACCTACCCTTGACATGGACGGAGCCTGGCTGAAAGGCCGGGGTGCTCGAAAGAGAACCGTCGCACAGGTGCTGCATGGCTGTCGTCAGCTCGTGTCGTGAGATGTTGGGTTAAGTCCCGCAACGAGCGCAACCCTTGTCCCTAGTTGCTACGCAAGAGCACTCTAGGGAGACTGCCGGTGACAAACCGGAGGAAGGTGGGGATGACGTCAAGTCCTCATGGCCCTTATGGGTAGGGCTTCACACGTCATACAATGGTCGGAACAGAGGGCTGCCAACCCGTGAGGGGGAGCCAATCCCAGAAAACCGATCGTAGTCCGGATCGCAGTCTGCAACTCGACTGCGTGAAGCTGGAATCGCTAGTAATCGCGGATCAGCATGCCGCGGTGAATACGTTCCCGGGTCTTGTACACACCGCCCGTCACACCATGGGAGTGGGTTTTACCAGAAGTGGCTAGTCTAACCGCAAGGAGGACGGTCACCACGGTAGGATTCATGACTGGGGTGAAGTCGTAACAAGGTAGCCGTATCGGAAGGTGCGGCTGGATCACCTCCTTTCTCGAGCCAACACGTGTTCAACGTTGAGCGCTCACGCTTATCGGCTGTGAAAAAGACAGACTCAGGGGTCTGTAGCTCAGTCGGTTAGAGCACCGTCTTGATAAGGCGGGGGTCGATGGTTCGAATCCATCCAGACCCACCATTGTCTGCGGTGGCTGATCGGTGCACCCCTGGGGTAGCGGATGCGCACAGCGGTGTGCGTGCATGACTGGGGGATTAGCTCAGCTGGGAGAGCACCTGCTTTGCAAGCAGGGGGTCGTCGGTTCGATCCCGTCATCCTCCACCAATCCTCAATGCGCAGTGTTCTGCCGGCGGTATGCGGTGCAGAGCGTTTTGCATTGGCGATTGAGCCAGTCAGAGTGATAGGTGATCGGTGATCATGCTATCGGCTGTCGTTCTTTAACAATCAGGAAGAAGTAGTAAAGAGATTCACGAAAGGGTGCCTCGAGATGGGTGTCCGAGTAGGTGAATCAGGGTTGTGATTGTATCGATGTATTTTAAAGGTGATCGAAAGATTGCTTTGGAATACGGCGCAACACGAATACTCAACCTGTAGCGATGTTGAACTGCTGCTGTTCCCAGAGGACAGGGCGGGAAGACACACTCGTTATAGGGTCAAGCGAACAAGTGCATGTGGTGGATGCCTTGGCGATCACAGGCGATGAAGGACGCGGTAGCCTGCGAAAAGCTTCGGGGAGCTGGCAAACGAGCTTTGATCCGAAGATGTCCGAATGGGGAAACCCACCTCTTTTGAGGTATCCATGGCTGAATACATAGGCCATGTGAAGCGAACGCGGTGAACTGAAACATCTAAGTAACCGCAGGAAAAGAAATCAACCGAGATTCCCAGAGTAGTGGCGAGCGAAATGGGAGCAGCCTGTACTCTTTATCTTTGTTGTTAGCCGAACGCTCTGGAAAGTGCGGCCATAGCAGGTGATAGCCCTGTAGGCGAAAACAGCGAGGAAGAACTGGGTGTACGAGAAGTAGGGCGGGACACGTGAAATCCTGTCTGAAGATGGGGGGACCATCCTCCAAGGCTAAATACTCGTGATCGACCGATAGTGAACCAGTACCGTGAGGGAAAGGCGAAAAGAACCCCGGGAGGGGAGTGAAACAGATCCTGAAACCGCATGCATACAAACAGTCGGAGCCCCGCTTTAAGCGCTTTGGGCGCGCTCACGAAGTGAGTGCGTCAAAAGACATCGAGTCTGAAACAGGACAGCTGCGCGCTTAGGGCGGATTTAAGCGCGAGAGCGCTTAAAGCGGGGTGACGGCGTACCTTTTGTATAATGGGTCAGCGACTTACATTCAGTGGCAAGCTTAACCGATTAGGGCAGGCGTAGCGAAAGCGAGTCCGAACAGGGCGTTCAGTCGCTGGGTGTAGACCCGAAACCAGGTGATCTATCCATGGCCAGGATGAAGGTGCGGTAACACGTACTGGAGGTCCGAACCCACTAACGTTGAAAAGTTAGGGGATGAGCTGTGGATAGGGGTGAAAGGCTAAACAAACCTGGAAATAGCTGGTTCTCTCCGAAAACTATTTAGGTAGTGCCTCGTGTATCACCTTCGGGGGTAGAGCACTGTCATGGTTGAAGGGTCCATTGCGGATTACTTCGCCATAGCAAACTCCGAATACCGAAGAGTGCAATCACGGGAGACAGACATCGGGTGCTAACGTCCGGTGTCAAGAGGGAAACAACCCAGACCGCCAGCTAAGGTCCCCAAATATTGCTAAGTGGGAAACGAAGTGGGAAGGCTAAAACAGTCAGGAGGTTGGCTTAGAAGCAGCCACCCTTTAAAGAAAGCGTAATAGCTCACTGATCGAGTCGTCCTGCGCGGAAGATGTAACGGGGCTAAGCAATATACCGAAGCTGCGGATGCACAGCAATGTGCATGGTAGGAGAGCGTTCCGTAAGCCTGCGAAGGTGCACTGGAAAGTGTGCTGGAGGTATCGGAAGTGCGAATGCTGACATGAGTAGCGATAAAGGGGGTGAAAGGCCCCCTCGCCGTAAGCCCAAGGTTTCCTACGCAACGTTCATCGGCGTAGGGTGAGTCGGCCCCTAAGGCGAGGCAGAAATGCGTAGCTGATGGGAAGCAGATTAATATTTCTGCACCATTGTGAAATGCGATGGGGGGACGGATCGCGGAAGGTTGTCCGGGTGTTGGAAGTCCCGGTTCCTGTGTTGGAGAAGGCGCTTTGGCAAATCCGGGCGCGTAATTCAAGGGCATGGGACGAGCCGCTTAGGCGGCGAAGCAACTGGAAGGGGTTCCAGGAAAAGCCTCTAAGCTTCAGTTTCACGATGACCGTACCGCAAACCGACACAGGTGGGCGAGATGAGTATTCTAAGGCGCTTGAGAGAACTCGGGAGAAGGAACTCGGCAAATTGGTACCGTAACTTCGGGATAAGGTACGCCCCGGTAGCTTGACTGGCCTGCGCCAGAAGGGTGAAGGGGTTGCAATAAACTGGTGGCTGCGACTGTTTAATAAAAACACAGCACTCTGCAAACACGAAAGTGGACGTATAGGGTGTGACGCCTGCCCGGTGCCGGAAGATTAAATGATGGGGTGCAAGCTCTTGATTGAAGTCCCGGTAAACGGCGGCCGTAACTATAACGGTCCTAAGGTAGCGAAATTCCTTGTCGGGTAAGTTCCGACCTGCACGAATGGCGTAACGATGGCCACACTGTCTCCTCCCGAGACTCAGCGAAGTTGAAGTGTTTGTGATGATGCAATCTCCCCGCGGCTAGACGGAAAGACCCCATGAACCTTTACTGTAGCTTTGCATTGGACTTTGAACCGGTCTGTGTAGGATAGGTGGGAGGCTATGAAGCGTGAACGCCAGTTTGCGTGGAGCCGTCCTTGAAATACCACCCTGGCTTGTTTGAGGTTCTAACCTTGGCCCGTGATCCGGGTCGGGGACAGTGCATGGTAGGCAGTTTGACTGGGGCGGTCTCCTCCCAAAGTGTAACGGAGGAGTACGAAGGTACGCTAGGTACGGTCGGAAATCGTGCTGATAGTGCAATGGCATAAGCGTGCTTAACTGCGAGACCGACAAGTCGAGCAGGTGCGAAAGCAGGTCATAGTGATCCGGTGGTTCTGTATGGAAGGGCCATCGCTCAACGGATAAAAGGTACTCTGGGGATAACAGGCTGATACCGCCCAAGAGTTCATATCGACGGCGGTGTTTGGCACCTCGATGTCGGCTCATCTCATCCTGGGGCTGTAGCCGGTCCCAAGGGTATGGCTGTTCGCCATTTAAAGAGGTACGTGAGCTGGGTTTAAAACGTCGTGAGACAGTTTGGTCCCTATCTGCCGTGGGCGCTGGATATTTGAAGGGGGCTGCTCCTAGTACGAGAGGACCGGAGTGGACGAACCTCTGGTGTACCGGTTGTCACGCCAGTGGCATCGCCGGGTAGCTATGTTCGGAAGAGATAACCGCTGAAAGCATCTAAGCGGGAAACTCGCCTTAAGATGAGATATCCCCGGGGCTTCGAGCCCCTTGAAGGGTCGTTCAAGACCAGGACGTTGATAGGTCAGGTGTGGAAGCGCAGTAATGCGTTAAGCTAACTGATACTAATTGCCCGTAAGGCTTGATCCTATAACCAGTGTGTTTTGTGTCGATCAATGTTAGCGCTTCAGCGCTTACAGTGATCCCACCCCCGAAGGGGGTAACGCGCTCAGGTTGAGACCGGTGTTGTGCCCGACACATCACAGCCCGCATCCCGCTGATGAGCCATCATCGGCAACTACTTCTTCCCGATTGGTTGTGCTGCCCCGGGCCCAGAACCCCCGCAGCGCGACAACAAGTCATGCCTGATGACCATAGCGTGTCGGTACCACCCCTTCCCATCCCGAACAGGACCGTGAAACGACTCCACGCCGATGATAGTGCGGATTGCCCGTGTGAAAGTAGGTAATCGTCAGGCTCCCCTGCAGCACCAGAAACCCCACCCCGAAAAGGTGGGGTTTCTGCGTTTACACACCCTGCCCGCAGCAGCAGTGCATACGGCACCATGCAGCGTCGCGGCCGCTGTATCGTAAGCGCCCGGCCATGTCACCTTGAACCGGCGGGTCATGAAAGCGACGATCGTGTCCACCTATTTTTTTAATGGACACGTGTACGCTATGAACGAAAATGAAGTGGGTTCTGAAGTGGTGCAGCCGAGGCGGCGCCGTCGGCACAGCAAGGAGTTCAAGGAGAAGGTGATTCGTGCGGCGATGCAGCCGAATGTGTCAATCGCTGCGGTCGCGCTGCATTACCAGTTGAATGCGAATTTGTTGCGCCGATGGGTGGCTGCACAGGAGGAACAGGACCTCGCACGTGAGGCGCGCCAGTCGATGAGCGTGCCGCCGGCGGAGTTCGTTCCGCTGCAACTGCAGGCGCCGGGCGCGGTGCCCGCTTCGACGGAGATTCAGATCGAGGTGCGCCGGGGAGCGGCGACCGTCATGGTGCGCTGGCCGCTTTGTGCCGCAGCCGATTGCGCCGCCTGGTTGCAAGGGTGGCTGCGATGATCCGCATCGAGGCGATCTGGCTGGCGACGGAGCCCATCGATATGCGCGCCGGCATCGACACGGTCCTGGCGCGTGTGGTCAAGGTGTTCGGCGCGGCACGTCCGCACCACGCCTACCTGTTCGCCAATAAGCATTCGACGCGCATGAAGGTACTGGTGTACGACGGGTTCGGTATCTGGTTGGCTGCGCGTCGCCTGAACAAGGGGCGGTTCATCTGGACGAATGGGGACCAGGCGATCGCCACCGCGCTCAATCCCGAGCAGTTGCGAGCGCTCGTGACCGGACTACCGTGGCAGACGCTCACACACGATCACGCGATTACGGTCGTGTAATACCCCCAAAGACGTAAACTGGCTTGCTTGCCGCAGCGGGTTGGGTTCTGGCAGACTGGCCCCATGAACCTGCCCGCCAACCTCGACGCTCTGAGCCCCGACGAACTGCGCACACTGGCTGCGCAGTTGATGGCTCAGGTCGGCGAGAACGAGCGGGAACTGCGCTACCGTAAGACGCGCATCGACCAGCTCACACACGAGATTGCCGTGCTCAGGCGTCTGCATTTCGGCAAGCGCAGCGAGCAGCTCAACGCCGAGCAACTGAGTCTGCTCAATGAGGCGATCGATGCCGATCTGGCAGCACTCGAAATCGAACTTGAGCAGTTGCAGCCGGATACACCACCGGATAAGCAACGACAGAAGCCCAGGCGCACACCGCTGCCTCCGCACTTGCCGCGCACCGACATCCACCATGAACCCGACGACAAGACGTGCTCCTGCGGTTGCCAGCGAGTGCGTATCGGCGAGGACGTCAGCGAGAAGCTGGACTATACGCCGGGCGTGTTCACGGTCGAGCGGCACATTCGCGGCAAGTGGGCCTGCAAGGCGTGCGAAACGCTGATTCAGGCGCCTGTTCCGCCTCATGTGATCGACAAGGGCATCCCTACCGCCGGCTTGCTCGCGCAAGTGCTGGTCGCCAAATACGGCGATCACTTGCCGCTGTACCGTCAGGAACGCATCTTCGAACGCGCGGGTCTTGCAATTCCCCAATCAACGCTTGGCGAGTGGGTTGGCGTTTGCGGCGTGCGGTTGCAGCCGCTAGTCGACGCGCTGCGCGACGAGCTTCTGCAACAGGGTGTGCTGCACGCCGATGAGACGCCGGTGCAAATGCTGGTTCCCGGTAAAGGAAAAACGCAACGCGCCTATGTATGGGCGTATGCCACCACGCAGTTCGCCGACGTGCGCGCAGTGGTCTATGAATTCGCGGATAGCCGTGCTGGCGAACATGCTCGCACGTTCCTCGGCAAATGGCGTGGCAAGCTGGTGTGTGATGATTACAGCGCCTATAAAGCCGGATTCGAGCTGGGCATCACTGAAATCGGCTGCGCGGCACATGCCAGGAGGAAGTTCTTCGAACTGTACGCCAACCACAAGAGCCAGATCGCGGAACAGGCCCTGAAATACTTCGTCGCGCTATACGACGTCGAGCGCGACGTTGCAGACCTGAAGCCCGATCGAAGATGTATCGAGCGCCAAGAGCGAGCGCGACCCATTGCCGATGCATTGCATGCCTGGATGACCGGTCAGCGCAAACTGGTCTCCGAGGGATCGGCGATCGCCAGGGCACTCGACTACAGCCTCAAGCGATGGGACGCGCTTACACGCTACCTGGTCGATGGGCATGTGCCCATCGACAACAACTGGCTGGAAAATCAGATTCGTCCATGGGCCCTGGGAAGGGCGAACTGGCTCTTCGCGGGCTCTTTGCGTGCGGGCCAACGTGCAGCCGCGATTATGAGCCTGATTCGATCAGCGCAGCTCAACGGCCATGATCCATACGTCTACCTGAAAGACGTACTGAATCGCTTGCCAACGCATCGCGCCGACCACATCGCTCAGCTACTGCCTCATCGCTGGGCGCCGATCACCGCCTGATCGCTGTAGGCACTCCCCAGGGTGCCATTGCCGGGCGCTTACGGTTCAGGCACCTGTTCCACCTCATGTGATCGACAAGGGTATTCCCACTGCAGGACTGCTCGCACAGGTGTTAGTCGCCAGGTACGGCGATCACTTGCCCTTGTACCGCCAGGAACGCATCTTCGAGCGCGCGGGTCTGGCCATTGCTCAATCAACGCCTGGCGAGTGGGTTGGAGTTTGCGGTGTGCGCTTGCAGCCGCTGGTCGACGCGCTGCACGAAGTACTTCTCCAGCAGGACGTACTGCACGCCGACGAAACACCCGTGCAGATGCTGGTTCCCGGCAAAGGGAAGACGCAGCGCGCGTACGTATGGGCGTATGCCACCACGCAGTTCGCCGACGTGCGCGCCGTGATCTATGAGTTCGCCGATAGCCGAGCGGGCGAACCTGCCCGCAGGTTCCTCGGTGACTGGCGCGGCAAGCTGGTATGTGACGACCACAGCGGCTACAAGGCTGGATCCGAGCTGGGTTTCACTGAAATCGGATGTGTAGCCCATGCGAGACGGAAGTTCTTTGAGCTGCACGCCAACCACAAGAGTCAGATCGCCGAACAGGCGCTGAAATACTTCGGCGCACTATGGTGTCGAGCGCGACGTCGCAGAACTGAAGCCCGATCGAAGACGCGAGGTTCGCCAGGAGCGTGCCCGGCCGATCGCCGATGCCTTACATGAGTGGATGCTCGCCCAGCGCAAACTGGTCTCCGAGGGATCGGCGATCGCCAAAGCGCTCGACTACAGCCTCAGGCGCTGGGAGGCGCTCACGCGTTATCTGGTCGATGGACACGTGCCGACTTCCCGATTATGCCGCGTCATGCATGCGCGTGACGGTGGGTATGGTCTTTCGTGATTGCTGTGTCGGCATAACCGTATGATTTCTCAGGCTGGCTATCTCGCTGGCCAGGAGAGATCAAATGAAGGCGACACGCACAATCAGCGAATCCGGCGGGCTGCCGGCCCGTCACATTGATGCATTTCTTGATCGTCTACGCGCCGCACACTATTCCGAAGTAACGCTTCGCAAGAAACGAAGAGTCCTGTGTACGTTCTCTGGGTGGACGAAGTGCAGGAACATCGACCTGATTGATCTCGATGAGTCTGCCGCGACTCGTTTTATGACGCGCCTGATCGAGGCCCCACGAGACCGCGTCCAGCGCGAGCGTGCCACATTGCGGCAGTTCCTCGCCTATCTGCGCGCCGAAGCCATCGTGCACTCGCCGACGTTGGGCGACCAATCCGCGATCGCGCGCATCTATTGCCGATACCTGGATCATCTGAGGCAGGATCGTGGACTCGCGGGGAACTCGCTGCTTGTCTACGGGCCTTTCATTCGCGACTTTCTCCACAGCCACGCGGCCGGCGACGGAAGTATATTGCCCGATGCCTTTGACGCGGTAACGATCCGGAATCACCTTCTTTCCCGCAGCAAAGGGCGGTCGTCGGAGTACACGCGGCTGATGGCAGTTGCGCTTCGTTCGTTCTGCCATTTCCTCTTTCTGCGCGGCGATACGGCACGAGACCTGTATGAGTCAGTGCCCTCAGTTCGTAAGTGGCGACAGTCAACTGTGCCGACGTTCCTCACGCCTGAGCAGCAAGAAGCTCTTATTGCAACTGCAGACCGGTCGACTCCGTGCGGTCGCCGTGACTATGCAATCCTGCTGTTGCTGGCGCGGCTCGGTCTACGTGCCGGAGAAATCGTCGCAATCGAGCTTGACGACATTCACTGGCGTTCGGGAGAACTCGTCGTTCATGGCAAGGGGCGAATGGTGGAGCATGTCCCGCTGTCATCCGAGGTTGGAGAGGCGATCGCGACATACCTTCGCGATGGTCGCGGAGTGAGCGCATCACGACGGGTCTTCCTGCGCATGTGGGCACCGCGAATTGGCTTGGCAGGACCGTCGGCGATTGGCCAGATTGTTCGTCTGGCCTTCGCCCGTGCCGGGTTCCGGCCCGCGTGCCGGGGCGCTGCACATCTATTTCGTCACGGACTGGCGACGACGATGATTCGTCATGGTGCCTCGATGGCGGAAATAGCCGAGGTTTTGCGGCACCGCTCGTAGGACAGTACCGCGATCTATGCAAAGGTCGCGTTTGAGGACCTGCGCGGGATCGCGCTCGTGGCCCATGGCAGGAGGTGCAATATGACTGCGATCCTTGACTCTCTCGCACGGTACGTGGCGGTCCGCCGTGCTCTCGGGGCGTCATTCTATGAACCTGCGTTGGCACTCGGTCATTTCGTTGATCTTCTGGAACACGAAGGCGCCGAGTTCATTACCATCGATCTGGCTCTGCGCTGGGCGACGGCTCCCGTACTCGTCGAACGTGCCACCTGGGGGCGGCGCCTCTCCCAAGTCAGAGGATTCGCCAGATGGATGAACGTCATTGACAGTCGAAACCAGATTCCTCCAGCAGGACTCCTGACTGCCCGAAGACGGCGCAATGCCCCGCATATTTACACTGAACAGGAAATTGACCTGCTTATGACCCAGGCCGCTCAACTACGCTCCCGAACCGGCATGCGAGCACTGACCTATTCGACGCTCATAGGGCTTCTTGTAGCGACGGGCCTCAGGCCAGGCGAAGCGCTTCGACTCGACCGGTCCGACGTTGACCTCGTTAACGGGATACTCTCCATCCGGGAGTCGAAGTTCGGCAAGTCTCGCTTTGTTCCTGTGCAAGAGTCGACCGGGTGGCACTCGAACACTATGCCCAGAAGCGCGATAAGGTCTATCCTTTACGATTGAGCGAGGCGTTTCTGGTTAGTGAGCGCGGCAACCGGCTGAAGGCCTGCACAACGCGAAGCATGTTCGTCAGAATGTCACGCGCGATCGGTCTGCGATCGGCGACAGAGGATGGGCGCGATGGTTACGGCCCGCGCCTCCAGGACTTCCGGCACAGCTTCGCGACTGGAAGGCTGGTCGATTGGTATCGCGCCGGTCTGGACGTGAGCCGTGAATTGCCGAAACTTGCCGCTTACCTCGGACATGTCAACGTTGGCCTTACGTACTGGTACATCGAAGCGGTTCCTGAGTTACTTGAACTTGCGGCAGCCTATCTCGACAAGAACTGTCCGGGAGAGCGGCCGTGAGCGCCGCCGGCCTCCCATCCCTCGTTCAGCGGTTTTTTACCCAGCGCCTGCTCGAGCAGCAAGGTCTGAGTTCGCATACGGTGGCAAGTTACCGTGACACGTTCCGGCTGCTGCTAGCGTTTGCCACGAAGCATGTGGGGCGCACGCCGTCAAACTGCGAATCGAGGACTTCGACGTGTCGTTGATCGAGGAATTCCTGCAGCACCTCGAACACGGCAGAGGCAATTCGGTGCGAACACGCAATACGCGGCTTGCCGCCGTGCATGCCTTCTTCCGGTTCGTCGCGGTCAGCGAGCCTGCGTTGTTTCTGCAGTGTCAGCGCATTCTTGCAATTCCATCTAAACGCTGCGAGCACCGCCCTGTTGAGTTTCTGACCGAAAGCGAGGCCGCCGCTCTGGTAGGGGCGCCTGACGTACGAACGTGGATCGGCAACCGCGACCGAACTCTGCTTCTTGTAGCGGTTCAAACGGGTCTGCGCAACGGCGAATTGACCGCGCTCCGGCGTCAGGATGTGATACTCGGCACAGGCGCCCACGTCCGTTGCCTTGGCAAAGGCAGAAAGATGAGATGCACTCCGCTGCGACCGGATGTCGTTGCCGTCCTGAAAGAATGGCTGTTGCATCAACCAGGCGAACCAGGTGATCCGGTCTTCCCCAGTTGGCGCGGTGGTCATCTCAGTGCCGACGCTCTTCAGCGACTCGTGTCGCACAACGCCGAAATCGCGCGTCTCTCGTGCCCTTCGCTGAAGAAAAAATCAATAACGCCTCACACGCTTCGGCACACGGCCGCGATGAGCCTGATGCATCACGGCGTCGACCTGACCGTAATCGCGCTCTGGCTCGGTCACGAGTCCTCCGAGACTACTCAGATCTACTTGCACGCCGACATGCAACTCAAGGAACGCGCGCTCGCGCACGCCACGGCGAGCGGCGTCGCGCCGACACGCTACAAACCGCCAGATCCGTTGCTCGCCTTCCTGGAGGCTCTCCAATAATGCCGACAATCCGAGCAACCAGGAATAGAGATTCGCCCAACCGTTGTGTGCGTGGATTCATGACGCGGCATAATCGGGGAGTCGGCATAACTGGGTCGAGAACCAGATCCGTCCGCGGGCTGTCGGCCGGTCCAATTGGCTGTTCGCCGGATCGCTGCGTGCGGGTCAGCGCGCGGCCGCCATCATGAGCTTGATCCGCTGGGCGCAATTGAATGGGCTCGATCCACTCGCCTACCTGAAGGACGTCCTGACACGCTTGCCGACGCACAAGGCCAACGACATCGACGCGCTACTGCCGCATTGCTGGCAGCTCTCTCGACCGCCGCCTAGACTCGCTCGTCAAGACGGGTTGGCTAGCCGCTCACGTCTTCTCGATTCAGAGGCCCAGTTGCGCAACACCGCAGCCTAACAACGACACTGTCCAAAGAAGATCGAAGTTCACCCACTTTGTCCGAAGGCATGCCACACCGATACGGTCAAAAACCACCAGCGATATCACGGCAGTCGTAAGCAGCATTGCAGCGGTGTGCAGAAAGAGCGCTGCCGATGCCATCGTGGCAATGGTTGATATGCTAGCGGACACATCAGTCGATGCGCGCACCGCCGCAGAGCTAGTGGATAATCCGTCGCACATCGGTAGCAGCGCCGGAATCAGCATCAAGCCGGCACCGTGCGCGCCAGCCATCAGAAAAGACCATCCTGTCAGGCCCACGAAGCCGGCCTGCATGCCGACGGGCGAGCGCATCCGATGGCCTCGCCACGCATGCCATCCCGCCCAGCCAATCAGGAACACTCCGCATATCCGGCCCAACGCTTGATGGTCAAGCACCGCGCTCAGCGAAAATCCGGCCGTCAGCACACAAGCCGCCGCGACGGCATGGCCAAGGGAAATCGGAATGAGCGATAACATGACGACGCGCCGACTGCGCCGATACAGCCCGAGCGCGACCGCAAACAGCCAGCCCATCGCTGGATTGAGTCCGTGAAACGCCCCCAACCCGGCGATAACCACCCACGTCCACCAAGGCGACGTCGATAGATTCATGGACGTCACGGGTAGCAGTACGAATCCGACGAACAGTCGCCACCCTGCAGACGAATCTGATGCGGGCGGTGCCCAGCCGGCCAGTCGATGAAGAATTTCGGATCGAAGGCGAGCCCACCGTTCGGGGCAGCATCGAGCTTGACCATCCAGCCGTCGATACCTTCAGGATAGAACTGGGAGTCGACCACTCCGTAAAGCGAGTTGGTGAAATAGATCCGTTTGCCGTCGCGGCTGACTTCCACCATCTGCGGACCGCCGTTCAATGCATCGTTGGGTGCTGCCGGATGCGCGGCACGCGACACAATTCCGCCGATTCTGACTTTTCCCACGAGCGTCGGCGCGAACGGATCAGAGACGTCGTATTGCAGCAGATCTCCGGTACCCCAGCATGAAACGTAAAGGAAGCGGTCATCCATCGACAGAGCGATATCCGTCACAAGCGGCGGTACCGCGCCGAACGATTCGAGCATCGGCGGCAGTAAATTCGCGGCCGCCGGTTCCGCAGGAATGTCGATGACCTTGCGGACGGCCCATTTGTGGCCGTCGTCGCGATGCCACACCCAGATCGATGACGACAGATCCTTCAGGCTGATCACGCAATTGACGAAACCGTACGGCTTCGTCGGGTCGTGAGCGGGTCGCAATTCGAATACAAGCTGATACTCTGGCCCGAAGTCTATTTCCTGCAGATGCTTGCGTCGCGTGAGGTCCCAGAAGTGCAATCGCCTCCCATACCGCGCGCCTAGCAGTACCTCGGGAATCAAGCCGTTTTCGAACGTGTCCGGCGTTCCCCATTCGCTCGTCACGAGCGTGTCATAGCCGAGATGCCACCAGCCGTCGTAAGCCAGTTGCTGCGAGCCGCGGTCGACTTCCCAGCGCCCGAGCGGTTCGAAGCTTTGCGGATCGAGCAGGAAAACGCCACCCGGTGCGCCACCGTCGGCGCTGCCGAGCGCAGTCACGTAAATACCGCCAGGACCGCAATGGACCGTGTGTGGCCGCGTGTAACCGGTTCGGCTCGCGATCGTCTCGGGTTCGATGATCTTGACGATGCTCGGCTTCAGCGGATCAGCTTTCGTATCGACGATATAGATGCGCGATGAGCGCAACCCTGGCACTACCAGATAGCGCCGCTCAGTGTGCGGATGAGGTGCATTGGGACACAGACACGAAGAACAGGCGTTCCAGCCGAAGTGATGCAGTTCGTCGCCCGTATTCGGCATCGTCAGCGTACCGACGATGTTGGCATAATCGGACGAGGCGGGATCGACATCGACGATCTCGATAGCGTCGGGCAGACCCCGGTCGGGGTCGAACGCCGCGACGTACGCGAGTTTCTCGGGCGGCGCCTGCGCCGCGAGACGAGGTGACGGATAAAAGCTTGGATCGGGCTTCCAGATGCTCATCGCGTTCCTCCGGGTGCCGATGAAGCGGCACGACAGGACTGCACATCATGAACTGTAGCCGCTTCCGGCGATCGGTAAAGCTCAATATGGAATAAGCAAATTCATCGGGAGCGCGCGGTTCATAGCCCTGTTAGAGCCCGTAGCCGTCCTTGTGTTGCGACGTACCGCATCGCAACACACGCGCAAATCAGTGTTCCAGCCGATGAGGCGCCACATCGACGACGAGACCCGCATGCGCCGGCAGCCCGCCTTCGACGGTATCCTTGCTGGCCAGCTCCGCGAGCAGCGCTTCGTCGCGCTCGATGACTTTTGGCAGATGTGTGCGTAGAAACTCGACCCAGGTCCGGGTCTTGGCATCGACGAACTTTCGCGAAGGGTAAAGCGCGTAGACGTTCATCTTCTGCGCCGTGTAGTGGGATAACACGCGGACCAGGGAGCCGTTGCGCAGCCCGTCGATCGCGGCGTACAACGGCAGCATGCCAATGCCCATCCCCTCCCGGATAGCAACCACGAGCGACTCCGCGATATTCACCTGCACCGGCCCGGTGACTTCCATCACCTCCAGACCCTGCGGCCCTTCGAGCTGCCATTCATGCGCCGGAAACGCCGGCGTCTGCAGGATCAGGCACTCGTGATGCGCGAGATCGCGCGGTTCTTGCGGCGCACCATGCGAGCGCACATACGCCGGCGACGCGCACAGGATGCTGAACGTCGAGCCTAGCTGATGCGAGACGAGATCGGAGTTGGGCAGAGTGGACGCCGTGACGACCGCAACGTCACTACTGCCTTCGAACAGGTCTGGCATGCGTTGGGAGAGCGTCAATTCGACTGTCACTTCCGGATAGACCGCGCGATAGCGGGAAATAGCGGGCAGCACATAGTGCTGCCCCACGCTCGCGAAACTATGCATTCTGAGTGCGCCTGTTGGACGCTCGTGCGCGCAGCTTGCTTCTTCTTCCGCGTTGTCAACGTCGGCAAGGATCTGCTGACAGCGCTTCAGATACCGTTCCCCGGCGGTGGTGAGCGCGAGGCGCCGCGTCGACCGGTTCAGGAGCCGCGTTCGCAAATGAGCCTCGAGTTCCGATACTGCACGGGACATCGCGCCGGTCGTCGAATTAAGCGACTGAGCCGCGGCGGTAAAACTGCCGGCTTCGACGACGCGCACGAAGACCCGCATATTTTGTAGCGTATCCATCAATCCTTCTTTGTCTGCAAAGAGATCGTATTGTCCGCCTCTCGGGCAACCTCATTGTTGTTCGAGATGGAACGGATGTTTCTGGCGGCTGCCATTAATTCGAGCTTTTGCGGCTCCTACAATCGGCACCTTGCTGTTACAGCGCCGAGGCGCGCTTCCCTGTTCATGAAATGCCAGCATGCGAACAAGCGGACGCCGGAATCCAGCTGGCGCGGAGCGCTCATGCTGCGAGCAGTCATCTGGGCGGCACGCGACTGGGCCGTGACCGATGGCCTCGTCTGGCTGCATCTGCTGAAAACGGTGTTCGCCGCACTGCTTGCGCTGGGTGTCGCGATGCTGCTGGATCTGCCGCAATCGCGCATCGCGATGACGACCGTGTTCGTGCTGATGCAGCCATTGAGCGGCATGGTGCTCGCCAAGAGCTTCTACCGGATTTTGGGGACTGCGGTCGGCATGATCGCGGCGCTCGTGCTGGGGGCGATCTTTGTCCAGCAGCCTGAGCTCTATATGCTCGGCCTGACTTGCTGGGTGGGCGCCTGCACAGCGGCGGCGGTCCGGTATCGGCATTTTCGGTGGTACGGCTTTGTGCTCGCGGGGTACACCGCTGCGTTGATCAGCATTCCGATGGTGATTGAGCCGAACGGCCTGTTTCTCGCAGCGTTGACGCGCTCCGTGGAAGTCACGGTCGGCATCCTGTGCTCGAGTGCGGTCAGCGCGCTGGTCGTACCGTTGAGATCGAGTACGGCGTTGCAGAGCGCGCTGCACGCCCGATATCTCAATTTTACTGCGTTTGCCGCGACGGTGCTGGGCAGCCGGGTCGAGCGCGGAGCGTACGAACGGCGTTTTGCGGACCTCGTCGATGAAATCGTCGGTTTCGAGGCGACACGCACGTTTGCCGCGTTCGAAGACCCGGGCATGCGTACGCGCAGTCAACGCCTTGCGCGGCTGAATAGCGAATTCATGGATGCGTGCACCCGTCTGCATGCGCTGCATCAATTGCTCAAGAGGTTGCGCGCGAGTGGCGCAACCGCGACGATCGATGCAGTAGAGCCGTATTTCGCGGAGTTTTCGTCTCTGTTGAGCGCGCAGACAAATCAGCTTGAACGCGGCAGGTTGCACGTCGCGCATGTCGCGAATGCGCTCCCGGCGTTTCAGGCCACCTTGCCGCGGCGCGTGCGCAAGACGCGGCGGCCGCTCGAATCGTCGATACCAGAGGCGTTGCCCGACTTCGACACATCGGCCGAACTGCTGTATCGCTTTGTCGCGGAGTTCATTCGGTACACACAGACGTACGCGTCGCTCGCCGATCACAATCCGGTTCGCGAGCGGCTGGCGACACGCTACATCAACAAGACAAACGGATTCGTGGTGGCGCTGGCGTTTCTGCGGACAGCTGTTGTGGTGGCCGTTGTCGGCTGGTTCTGGATCGAGACGGATTGGCCGACTGGGGGGCTTGCCGTGATCGGCGCGGCGCTGACGTGCGCATTGACGTCGACAGCGCCAAACGCGTCGCGGCTCGCGCTGCAGATGGCCGTCGGCGCAGCACTGGCGACGATGGCCGGCTATCTCTACAACTTCCACGTGTATCCGAACATCGACGGCTTTCCGCTGCTCTGCGCGACGCTCGCCCCGGTGCTCGCGCTGGGGGCATTTCTCGCGTCGCGTCCACGGACTTCGGGATACGGGATCGGCTTTTCGGTCTTCTTCTGTCTGCTCGCCGGGCCGGACAACGTTGTGACATTCGCGCCAGACCTGCTGATCAACAACGGGTTCGCGATCGTGGTGTCGATGCTGGTCGCGGCCGTGGGCTTCGCGATTGTATTTCCGCCGCACATGACGTGGCTCATCGACGGGATCCGGCGCGATCTGCGATGTCAGGTCGTACTCGCCTGTAAGGGCAAGCTGGAGGGGCTGAACCAGCATTTTCAGTCGAGCACGCACGACCTCATGTATCAACTGCGCGTGCTGCTCAGAAAGCCATCACGGGCGCACCGGCACGCGCTTCGATGGATGCTCCTCACGCTGGAAGTCGGTCACGCGATGATCGATTTGCGCAACGAAGCCGCGAGCGCGCGCTACGCCGAGGCACTCCATCCGCGATGGCGGCCTGTTCTGCGGGAGATGAGCGACGACATTGCGCAGCTTTTCGAGCGACCCGACCCAAGGCTGCTGACGCGCGCGCTCGTTTCCGTCGGTGCGGCGACCTGGGTTGCCCGGCAGATTCTCGAAACCGTGCACGCCGATCGCGACAGGCGGCACGATCTGCAGCGAGTGCTCGGCTGCCTGCACTTCATCCGAACGGCCTTGCTGGACAAGGATGCGCCGTTCAATGTCCGCTGATCGACGGACGCCGCTTCGATCTTTCCTCAGGATGGAAATATGCCTTCTTAGGCGGGTGCTTAATCCCGGTGCGCGCCAGCCCTATAGTTTAATCACTGCTCACGCAGACACTGAAAGTACTGGAGAAAATCAAATGAAACTGCTGAAGGTTGTACTCGTTGCATGTTCGCTGTCCGCTGCCATCGCTCACGCACAGACCGCCGCTCCGACCGACGCCAATGTCAACATCAATGCGCAACAGGTCGCACAGTCGAATGCGACGCCGTCCGAAGGTGGTGTCGCGCGGCATGCCCCGGCAACGGCGCAGAAGGGTAACGAGTGCGTGGGCCCGGTGAGCTTCTGCAACATCTTCTTCGGCAGCTAATCCGGCAACCCCGCAGGAAACCAGGCTGTTTCTGTATAGCGTTGGTGCGCACGACCAGGCTCACGCCGCGACGCCATTCACCGAACCTGAGCGCCGCGGCAAGGCCTGGCGATACCCCCGATGGATCCGAAGGACACACAAGACCTGCGAACCGCAAAGACGGCACGGGTGACACTGGAGAGACTCACATGTTTGAAGACCGCATTCGTTGCGCCGCATTGCGCGGCAAGGTCATGTCCGCGGACGAAGCAGCGTTGCTGATTCAGGATGGCATGCGCGTCGGCGCGAGCGGCTTCACGCGAGCCGGCGATGCTAAAGCTGTTCCGCTGGCGCTTGCCGAACGCGCGCGAAAGAGCAGCACGCCGCTGCGCATTACGCTGATGACGGGCGCATCGCTCGGTCACGACGTCGACCGCACGCTGACAGAAGCGGGTGTGCTTGCACGCCGTCTGCCTTTCCAGGTCGATACAACACTGCGGCAGGCGATCAATCGCGGCGACGTGATGTTCGTCGACCAGCATCTGTCCGAGACCGTCGAGATGTTGCGCGCGAACCAGCTCGGCAAGCTCGACCTTGCGATCATCGAAGCAACCGCGATCACCGGGACGGGTGGCATCGTGCCAACCAGTTCAGTAGGCAACTCGGCGAGCTTTGCGATTCTGGCGGACAAGGTGATCGTCGAAATCAATCTGGCACAGCCGGTGGCGTTCGAAGGCCTGCACGATATCTGGATCCCGGGCCGCCGGCCGGACCGTGAGCCGCTGCCGATCGTGCGCCCACAAGACCGTGTCGGCACGACGTCGATCGAAATTCCGCCGGAGAAGATTGCCGCTATCGTCATCACCGGCAAGCCCGACAGCGCGTCGACGGTTCTGCCAGCCGACGACGACATGGCCCGTATCGCGGGTCACTTGATCGAGTTCATCCAGCATGAGGTCGCGCACGGACGGATGCCTTCGCCATTGCCGCCCTTGCAGGCCGGTATCGGCACAATCGCAAACGCAGTGCTGGCTGGCTTCGTCCAGTCGCCGTTTGAAGCGCTCACGATGTATTCAGAGGTGCTGCAGGATTCGACCTTCGATCTGATCGATGCAGGCAAAATGGTCTTCGCTTCGGGCGCTTCGATCACGCTTTCCGCCGCGCGGCAGAAGCAGGTATTCGGCAATCTCGATCGCTATCGCAACAAGCTCGTGCTGCGTCCGCAGGAAGTCAGCAATCACCCGGAAGTCATTCGGCGCCTGGGTTTGATTGCGCTGAACACCGCGCTCGAGTTCGATATCTACGGAAACGTGAATTCGACGCACATCGGCGGCACGCACATGATGAACGGCATCGGTGGGTCTGGCGATTTCGCGCGCAATGCTTCGTGTGCGATCTTTGCGACGAAATCGGTGGCGAAAGACGGACGCATATCGAGCGTGGTGCCGATGGTGCCGCACGTCGATCACAACGAGCATGATGTCGACGTGGTCGTAACGGAGCAGGGACTTGCCGATCTGCGCGGCCTGGCCCCGCGTGAGCGGGCGGTGCAGATCATCGAGAAATGCGCGCATCCGCTGTATAGGGATCTGTTGCGCGACTATTACCGCGATGCACTGAAGGCAGGTGGGCAGACGCCGCATCGGCTTCAACAGGCATTCGCCTTTCACATGCGCCTGAGCGAGACCGGTTCGATGTTGCCGCCAGCGAGCACGCAGGTCTGAAAGAAAAATGTCAGGCGATTGTAATTTACAGATCGCCTGACGTCACAGCATCTACCGCTCCTGCTGCACCTACGCTCGTTTGATGAGCCGGATGATGAATAGCAGAATGACGGCGCCGATCAACGCTGTAATGATCGAGCCAATCCAGCCGCCGCCAAGCGAAATACCGAGCAAACCGGCCAGCCAGCCGCCGATAAACGCGCCGACGATGCCGACGATGATGTCGACGATCAAGCCGAAGCCGCCGCCTTTCACCAGTACGCCTGCAAGCCAGCCTGCGATTGCGCCAATGATCAGCCATGCAATGATGCCGTGTTCCATAGTCAGGACTCCATGGTTGAGTGTGAATTAATCACAGTGCGTGAGCTTAGTCGATGATGTGAGCGCAGTCCATCATTTGCCAGACAGAATTGACAATGTGTGAACCACCCCCCTGCCTGATCGCTTAAGCGTGAACTTCACTCCGGAGTAGGCTCAGCTTCCGTGGCAGTCCAGCTTACGCTCGATACACTCTTTTCCATGCTGATGCGGCTCGCCATCTGCTCCAGCTTCGGCTGGTCTTTCGGATGCAACTTCAGGGTAGCGGTTACGCGAATGCGGCCTTCCTGTTCCTCGACGTCTTCGCTTGTCAGGCTCTGAAAAGACAGCGGTGTCGAGTACATCGAGTTCGACAGCACCGTGCGGATGTGAATCTCGTCATCCTCGCGGCAGACGACGGTCAACACATATTCCCGCACGAGATCGGCGTTGGAAACAGGCGTCGCGTTGATCATGCGGCTGACTTCGCGCAATACGGTGTTGGTCAGCAACACGATGCCGGTACCAGCCAGCGCCGGGCCATAGTGTCCCGCGCCGCACAGCACGCCGACAGCAGCCGAGCACCACAGCGTCGCGGCGGTATTGATTCCCTGGATCGAACCCTTGTCGCGCATGATGACGCCGCCGCCGAGAAAGCCGACGCCCGAAACGACATAGGCCGCGATCTGGGTGACGCCCGCGGTGCCGTTGCCGGTAAGCACGCCGAGCGTGACGAACAGACACGCGCCGCTCGCGACGAGCGTGATGGTGCGCAGGCCGGCGTTGCGCTGCCGCATCTGCCGTTCAAGGCCGATCGCGACGCCACAGGCGAAGGCGGCGAGAAGCCGGAGGACGAATTCGACTGTCATCGGTTGGGTTATGGGTAGGCAAGATTGCCCGCGCAGCGAGCGGGCAATCTTGCAGGTTGAACGATATACATGACAGTTGCGCGAAAGCGTGCGGGCAACGTCAGGCGCGAGAACGCACGCGAGCGACAGCTTGCGACGCAAACGCCACGATCCGCAATCAATTGCGGAGACAAACAACAGTGCACGGGGATTACTGCGGCGCGCACCCTCTGCCTGGGAGGCAAGACGGCGGCTGGAGAAAAGCTGGCGTGGAGGTCTTGCCGTCAGGCAGTCAGATAAATCGAAGATCGACTGGAACTACTGTCCACGGCGGTTTCCATTATTGAAGAATGGCCGGATTGTAGGCCGTACCGCAACGGCGGGTCAATCCATGCTTCGCAGTTGGATGGCGCGCGGGTTGTCGAAAGACAATAGTATTTCGATGCGGATCCGGCAAGACCCGCATCGATATCGTTATATATCAGGCGCTGAGATGATAGGTGAACTGGACCCAGCCACCCGTGCGCTTTTCGTCTGTCAGCCTGCCGTTCTTCGTTGTCACGGAGCGCGTTTCCGAAGCAGGGAGATGAATGTCGACCGGGCCGGCCGGCCGACGCATACGTCCGTGCCATTCGACCGACAACGCGAGCGTTCCGGCATCGCCTTGCGCGGTTACTTTCCATGAGCCGTAGTCGCCGTTGCGCCACGCTTCCGATTCGCCGTCGTCCTCGATGCATTCGCCTTCGGTAACGCCGGTGTCTTCACGCGGAATCACGATAAAGCCCCGTCGATCGGCTGGCCGCGCGAAGTGTTGTTCCGCGACATTGAGCGGCACGATGCTGCCTTCGCGGATCAGCACGACAGGCTGGTCCCACGGCGCGGGAAGGGTGACAGTCGACCCGCCGGTAAAGGCTTCACCGCTCCAGTACGACACCCAGCGCACGCCGGCCGGCATATACACCTGCCGATGCGTCTGTCCCGCATCGACGACGGGCGCCACCAGCAACGACGAACCCAGCATCATGTCGTCGCCGTCGACGTAGCAGTTCGGGTCGTGCGGAAACTCGCCGAACGTCGGACGCAGCACAGGCTCGTAGTGCTGCGTCGATTCCCACAGCAAATGATAGAGGTAAGGAATGAAGCGATAGCGCAGCTTGATCAGATCCGACACGGTGCGCGTCGCTTCAGGATGCATCCACGGCTCGTTGACGGTGCCGTCGTCGTTCCACGAATGGATGCTGAAGCGCGGCAGGAAAATCCCGAACTGAATCCAGCGCACGAACAGTTCCGCATCCGGTGCCGGACCGGAAAATCCACCGATGTCGTGCCCGATATTCGACACGCCGGACAACGCGAGCCCAAGCCCCATCTTGAGGTTGTAGCGCAGCGTTTCCCACGACGTATGGTTGTCGCCCGACCACGTTTGCACGTAGCGGTGCATGCCCACGCCGCCCGAGCGCGAAACGAGAAACGGGCGGCTGTCAGGTGCATGCGCGCGCTGGGCGTCGCGTGATGCGCGGATCATCAGCATCGTTTGCAGGACCTTGGCTTCCCGCGCAGGAAAGGGTTTGCCGAAGCCGTGCGCGATGGCGTCAGGGCTCCAGATTTCGAACTCGTTGTTGTCGTTCCAGGTTGCGGCAATGCCATGCCGCAACAGCGCGTCTTTCACATGGGCCTGCCACCAGGCGATCGTGGCCGGGTTCGTGAAATCCAGATAGGCGCCAACCTCGTCCCAGAACTGTACCCATGCCGGGGCGCCGCTTTTCGAGCGAATCAGCAGGGCGTCACGCGCGGTCTTCTCGAACTCCGGGTGATCGCGCAGCAGGCAGGGCTTGATGTTCGCGCAGAGCTTGACGCCCTCGTCGAGGTAGCCTTGCACGAAGCCGTCGATGTCTGGAAATTTGTCGCGGTTCCAGTTGAACACGTAGCGCTTCGGACCAATCGACGTATAACCCGACGACAGGTGAAACGAATCGCACAGGATGTCGTGTTCGCGGCACCGTTCGATGAACTGGCCCATCTGCTGCTGGGCATCTGGCGCGTCGGTGTAGCTCATCGTCGAGCCCGAATAGCCGAGCCCCCACTTCGGCATCAGCGCAGGGCGGCCCGTGAGCCAGGTGAAGCGTCGCACGCCAGCGAGCGGCGTGTCGGCCGAGGCGATGAAGTAGTAGTCCAGATCACCGTGTTCGGCGACGAAGTAGCGATAGTGGCCGTGATAGTTATCCAGCTCGCGGCCCATGTCGAAGGTGCAGTCGGCGAGCGTGTCATAGAAGAGACCGAAGCCCAGCGACGCGTCGCGTTGCCACGTCAGATAGAACGGGATGTGCTTGTAGAGCGGATCGGTCGATTTCGCGCTGTAGCCCATCGCGTCGATGTTGACCATCTGATAGCGCTGGTTCGCCCGATCGAGCGAACCCGCGCGCTCACCGAGACCCAGATACATTTCGCCGCGTTCGCGCTTGACGTAGTGATATACGCGATCGTCCCACCAGCCGAAGTTGCAGGCTTGCGTCGGACGGTCTTCCAGCACGCGTTGCCATGCATCGCCGCGACGCATTTCCCAGGCGCAGAATCCGCCTTGCAGCGATACCGTCAAGCGGATCTGAGCCGTTTCGATGCGAAGCTTGCCGGCCTCTTCGTGCAGTGCGAAAGAGGGCAGCGTGAAGCCGGACAGATCGAGCCGGTCGCGTCCTTCGACCGGCACGTCGTCTAGCCCCGGCGCAACGGCCCAGGTCCGCGGGCCGCGCGCCTCGCCGCCGGGCAGCACGCGCACGCGGACGATATCGTCTTCGAGCACGAAGATATCGATGACCGGCCCGGAAGGGCTCGTCAGACGCAGATGGTTTCCGTCGGGCTGGGCGGTTTCGAACACCGGGGAATGCAATAAAGACTCCATAAAACTTCCTTTCATGGCGACAGACACGCCCGCATCAGGCGTGAGCGAGTGAGCGTTCCTGCTTCGACTGGCCGCGGATCAGCACGACCAGCAACGTAGCGCCGATCAGATCGAACGCGGCGAGACACGCGAAGAGCGGGCCATAGCCGACCGTATCGGCCAGCGCGCCCACCACCAGCGAAAAACTGAGGCCGCCAATCCACGCGGCCATGCCTGCAAAGCCGCTGGCAGTCGCGACTTCATCGGAATCGAACACGTCGGCGCTCAGCGTATTGACGAGTGCGGAGATCATCTGATGCGCGAAGCCGCCCACCGAGAAGAGCGCGATCGCCATATAGGGCGATGCAACGAGCCCGATGCAGGCCGGCCCGATCATCAGCAGCGCACCGAGCACGACGCCCGCGACGCGCGACCAGATCAGCGGGACGCGGCAATACTTCATCAGGAACGGCGACAGGTAGCCGCCGAAGATGCCGCCGAGATCGGCAGCAAGGAAGGGCAGCCACGCGAAGAGTGCAATCTCCTTCAGATCCATGTGGCGCACAGTGACGAGATAGAGCGGGATCCAGAAGCTGAACGTCTGCCAGGCCGGCTCGGCGAAGAAGCGCGGCAGCGCGATCGCCCAGAAGCGGCGCGAGCCGAGCACGTCGCGCACAGGGCGCTGGCTGGCCGGCGGGGACGTCGTCTGTCCTGTTTCGATCAGCGTACGTTCGTGTTCGGTAATACGCGGATGTTCGGTGGGGGAGCGATAGAGTGCGTACCAGAGCGCGGCCCACACGAAACCGAGCGCGCCTGTCACCATGAATGCAGACTGCCATCCAAAGCGCAGTGACAGGAAGATCACGACCGGCGGAGCGAGCAGGGCGCCGAGCGAGGTGCCTGCATTGAAATAGCCGACGGCTACCGACTTTTCCTTGTCCGGGAACCATTCGGCGACGGCTTTCATGCCGGACGGAATGGCTGCCGCCTCGAACAGTCCAAGCAGCCCGCGCATGCCGGCCAGCGAGACCCAGCCGGTCGCGAGGCCATGCAGCACGCCGCTGGCGGACCACAAGACCGCGAATAGCGCGAAGCCGAGCCGCAAGCCGATCAGGTCGACGACGATCCCGCAAACCGGTTGCATGATCGTATAGCCGATCTGGAAAGCCCCGACGACGTACGAATACTGCTGGGTCGAGAGATTCAGCACGTGCTTCAACTCGGGCGCGAGGACGCCGAGGGAATTGCGTGCGAGGTAGTTCATGATGGTGCCGAGGCAGACCAGCACGATGATCCACCAGCGTAAGCCCTTGATTGTTTTCAACTTTGTCTCCATCCTGACTTCCGCCTGCGAGCCGGTGACCGGTCGCGAGCCTGAAGATGACCTGGCTGTCTCATCTGATAGGTCGTCACACGACTGGCAGCCTTGGATATAACTCTGTCACGTTGGGCTGCGCGGGTTCTAATGCCCACGTGAAGGGCCTTTGCCGTGCCGCGCATTGTGACCCGACTACGGAGTGACTTCAATTGTCTGATGACTGATGTCGCTCCGTTAGCAGAATCCTATGTTCGTAAACGAGCGCAGTCAAGCGCGTTGATGTTCGATCGAACATCGTGTGAGCGAATTTTCATTTCGATTCGCCTGCAGTGGGTCGCGACACCGCAAGCCGTTCACCTGGGCGGCGTCCGTCGGGCAAACCGTGTCACTGGGTCGACGCACCGTGCTTGTCGCGCGTGAGCAGCGCCCAGCAGCTCATGAAGAGCGCAGCGATAAGCGGCCCGATCACGAAGCCATTGATGCCGAGCAGCGACATGCCGCCGAGCGTCGAGATCAGCACGACCCAGTCGGGCATCTTGGTGTCCTTGCCGACGAGAATCGGGCGCAGCACGTTGTCGACCATGCCGATCACGAGCGCGCAAAAAGCGAAGAGGGCAAGACCCTTGGCAAGCGCGCCCGTCACGAGGAAGTAGATCGCGACGGGTCCCCAGATCAGCGCCGCGCCGATCGCGGGCAGCAGCGACAGGAACGCCATCAGCACGCCCCACAGCAGCGCGCCCTGAATCCCGATGACCCAGAATGCGATCCCGCCGAGGCTGCCCTGCACGAGCGCCACCGCGACATTACCCTTGACGGTTGCGCGCACGACCGTCGTGAACTTGCGCGTCAGGAGTAACTTGCGCTCCTCGTCGAGCGGAATCGCTTCGCGGATCAGGCGTGAGATTTCACGGCCATCGCGCACGAGGAAAAACAGCAGATACAGCATCACACCGAAGCTGACGAGGAACTGCAGCGTGTTGTGTCCGATCGAGAGGGCCTGTGCGGCGACGAACTGGCTGATCTGCGCCGCGCCCGCGGTCAGCTTTTGCTGCAGGCCGCGGATATCGTTGAGCCCGACGCTCGCGAGCATGCTCTGCACCGAATCAGGCAGCGCATGCAGGATCTGGTCGAAGTAGCCGCCGAAATTCAGATTGCCCGATCTCAGTTGTCCGTAGACGAGCGCACCTTGCTGAACCAGGGTGCCGGCGACCAGCATCAGCGGCAGGATCACGATGACGACGCACAGCAGCAGCGTGACGAATGCCGCAAGATTGCGGCGCCGGCCGAACCGGATGAGCAGCCAGCGCTGCACGGGCTGGAAAATCAAGGCAAGAATGCTGCCCCAGAAAATCGTATTGAAGAACGGCGCCAGAATGAAACACAGCGCGATCGATACAATGAACAGGAGAAGATAAAAACTCGTCTGATGCAGCGGCTTGTTGCCATCCATAATCGGTCGTCACCCTTCGATGCCTGTACAGGTCCGTTGTATCACGGCTGAGGGCAGGCGAGGCGGCTGTGTTGCAGGAAGTGCAAGGCGCACAGACCATCGTCCGCCATTGCATTGTCGCTATGCGTGGCGGGTTTGCGCCTTCGTTTGCGTACTGGTGGTCATTGCGGACTCCGTAAGTGATTCATGACGGAGTCTCCCGCAAGGGGCCTGCCTTAAAGGCCCTCGGCAGGCACGAGACGCACGCGCGTGATTTCCGACGGCGCGCCGAGGCGCTTGGGTGGACCCCAGTAGCCGGTGCCGCGGCTCGTGTAGACCCAAAGCCCGTTCACGCGAGCGAGTCCGGCGGTGAAAGGCTGCTGGAGCCGGACAAAGAAATTCCACGGGAAGAACTGTCCGCCATGCGTGTGCCCCGACAACTGCAGCGTGAAGCCGGCGTCGGCGGCCGCTTCTGCGCTGCGCGGCTGATGTGCGAGCAGCACCCTGATCAGCACGTCGCCGGGTGCGCCGGTCAGTGCCGCCGCAGGGTCGCTGACATGTGCCGGATCGAAATGCCCGGCGGAATAATCGGTCACACCCGCGATCACTGCCTGCGCGCCCTTGTGTTCGACGACCACGTGTTCATTGAGCAGCACCGTGAGCCCGAGGCGCCGGAACTCGTCGATCCACGCATGCGCGCCGGAGTAATACTCGTGGTTGCCCGTGACGAGGTACGCGCCATGCAGCGCGGTGAGCCGGGACAGCGGCTGCGTATGCCTCGAAAGCTGTTCGACGCTGCCGTCCACGACGTCGCCTGTCACGGCGATCAGATCGGGCTTCAAGCGGTTGACTGCGTCGACGATCGCATCCACATAGCTACGCTTGATGGTCGGGCCCACGTGGATGTCGCTGATCTGGACGATCGTGAAGCCGTCGAGTGCGGCGGGCAGGTCGTCGATCGGGATGTCGATCGTAACGACGCGCGCGCGGCGGCGCGCATTGAAGAGGCCGACGGTCGTCGACAGCAACGCCAGCAACGGCACTGCAGCGGCGCTATTGGTGCGCCACGTAGCGAGCGGCAAGATATGCGGGCGGATCGCATCGATGGTCAGCAACGAAGCCAGTAGCAGGTCGCGCGCGAACGTCAGCACCAGCAGCGACGAAAAGAACCCCATGACCAGCAGGCCGAGCCAGGAGAGACGGTCGGCGAGGGGCTGTTGCTCGAAGTTGCGCGCCAGCACGCCGAGCGGAATCACGCAGACGGAAAGCACGAGCCACAACGCGGCGAGCACGCGTAGCGGCGTGTCGACCGGCAGATCCGGAATCAGGCGGAAGCCGACATAGACATGCAGCAGGATGCCGATAAAGATCACGCGAACCAGAAACGATGTGCGGCGCATAGGGAAGGCAGTTGAGGGCAGTTGAGACGAACCCGGGAGCATGGCGCCGCAGCGAGGGCAGCGGCGCCTGGCGTCGAAACGGCGGACAGGCGAACCATTCTACCGACAGTTCGCCGCGGCTGCCGGTCACGTCCTCGCGCGTGTTTTCGCTGCTTGCAGGGCCCATCACGCATCGCATGAAGCGCTGAATTACGCGCCAAGAGACGGCGATTCAGCGTGCAGCGCGCGGTTCAGCCCAGCATGCCTTAATGAACTAAACAGGTTTTGAATTGCGTGCCTGGATCGCCTATTCTGAAAGTGAGCCCGCTCGGAACTGGCTCTGGTTTTCCCTCGTTGAACCGGATTAATGACGGTGTCACTGTGGTCGAAACCAGCGCCGGTTCGGGATAGATCTGTCGCCGGTTCAGAGAGCGACATGGGAGACGAACGATGATGAAGCTGACGAAAACGCACGGTCACGGCCATCATGAGCATCACGTCGGTTACGAGGGCAGTCACGTGATGTTGCCGCTCGTCGTGCTGTCGCTGATGGCGCTGGGTCTGTATTTCGGCGTGCAGCAGATCGAGTTTTCCGAACTGGGCCGCAGCGCGTTGTTCGATGTCGTGATGGTGTTCGTGGCGTTGGGGATCGCCGGGATGTTCGGGGTCATCGGCGCATGGTTACGCTCCAACGGCGACGAAGCCGAAGAGGGCTTCTGCTTCGTCGGCGCGCTGATCGGCGCGATCGTCTTCTATATCGCGCTGCTGACGTGAAGTGACGTGACGCGCACGTCGCGACACACTACATCGATTTTCCATGCCCGCGGCCTCAGTTCGACTTCCCGATCGTTCCCGCGACGAACGCCTCGACGACCTGTGCGGATCGAAGTCCGACATCGGGCCGGTGTCGAGTCCCAAGGCCCACGCGAATGAAAGCGCAAGCGGCTGGATGATTCGCCCAGGCCGCGCCGCTTCATAATAGCGGGGTCCCTTATTCGACGTTTCGCGACGCGCGTGCGCGAGAAGTTTGCTCATGTCCGATCTGTTCAACGACCTTCCTGCACCTGACGTCGACTGGTACCCCGACTGGCTCGCCCCTGAAGCGGCGGCGCGGCTGCAGGCGCGCATCGTCGAGGAAGTCGCGTGGAAGCAGGACACGATGATGACGCCGGCCGGCCGTGTGCCCCTGCCGAGGCTCACCGCATGGCAGGGCGAGCCGGACGCCGTCTATGTGTATTCGGGTATCCGCAACGTGCCCGATGCATGGACGCCCGCTGTCGCCGAACTCAAGGCGGCCGCGGAAGCCATTTGCGGTGCGCGTTTTAACAGCGTGCTGCTGAATCGCTATCGGAGCGGCGCGGACAGCATGGGCTGGCATGCCGACCGCGAACCCGAGCTGGGCGTCGAGCCTGTGATCGCGTCCGTGAGCCTGGGCGTCGCGCGTACCTTTGACCTGAAGCACAACAAAACGGGCGTCGTTCAGTCGTTTCCGTTAAAGGGCGGAAGTCTCCTCGTGATGCGCGGACGAACCCAGGCGGAATGGCGGCACCGCGTGCCGAAAGAAACGCTCGTGCAGGGCGAGCGGATCAATCTGACCTTTCGCCTTGTCTCCCGGCTGGTCTCTCGCCCTGCGATGCCGCGCGGATAGCCGCCGCCGTGTCCGGAGCGTCCGCGTCCTGGCTACCGGCGGCCGTCGCCCGTTGCGCGAACGCGGTGTCGCGGGCGGAAGGTAGCGCGGGATCGGCAAAATCGCTGAAATACCGCCAGCGGGCATACACCTTTCGAGCGTAGCCGCGCGTGCCGAGACTAGCGAACGTGTCGTAGGGAGCGTCTAAAGACTTCCGTTCGCAATATAAGGAAAATGGGGTCTTCGCAGAAAAGTGTGATGGTTTTTCATGATGAAAATGTCGAAGAGCCAATCTGGGCAAGGGTTTGCGCGTCTTGATGGCCTCTCGAAATCGGGCATGATTTCGCGATGGCTACTTCACGCAAACTCAAGCGTCTTTCCGACGCATACCGGTTCGACGGGTTCCGTCCTTGCGAAGCGCTGCGCGGTGTCTTCGGTGATCGCATGGCACGCGTCGTCACGCTGTTTCGGCGCTCAAAAAAACGGCCTGCAAGGGATGTGGTCGGCGGTGCTCAATCCACGATCGCAGGGTGCGTCGCGTTCGAGATCTGCCGAACGGCGATGTACGGATTTACCTGGAACTCGAAGCTCGTCGGGTCCGCTGTCGATGCGATGGCAGCGTGAAAGGCGAACGACTGAGCTTTCTGGCGGACAACCCTCACTACACGAAGCGCTTCGCGTGGTACGTCGGTCGCCGCTGTCGCGACAGCACGATCAAGGACGTGGCTGACGAACTGAAATTGCACTGGCATACGGTCAAGGACCTCGAGATGCAGTACATGCGGGCACAAGTGCAGCGGTTCGGCACGCCCGGGCCGAAGGTCATCGGCATCGACGAGATTTCGATTGGCAAGGGACAGACGTACCGCATTGTTGTGAGCGACCTGATACGGGGCCGTGCGATCTGGTTCGGTGGCGAAGATCGAAAGGAGGCCAGCATGCATCAGTTCTATGACTGGCTGGGCGAGAAAAAGGCCCGCGGAATCCGGCTTGTCGTGATGGACATGTGGCGGCCGTTTTACAACGTCGCACAGGAACGCGTGCCGCATGCGGCCATCCTGTACGACAAATTCCACGTCATAAAGCAGCTCAACGAAGCCCTGGATGAAGTACGCAAGAGCGAATACGCTCGCCTGCAAGGCGAGCAGCGGCGCTACATCAAAGGCCAGAAGTACGTTCTGCTCAGTCATCGCGAGAACCTGTCGATGGAAGGCAGGAACTCGTAGAAGACGCTTCTCGCAGCGAACCGACGTCTGAATACCGCGTACCTGCTCAAGGAGTCGTTCGGGCAGTTGTGGGACTACGAGCGCGAAGGCTGGGCACGTCGCTTCTTCGAGAACTGGAAATCCAGCCTGAAGTGGCAGCGTTTGAAGCCCTACGAGAAGTTTGCCGCGATGGTCGAGCGTCATTGGGACGGGATTGCTTCCTATTGCAAGCCAGAAAACAAGGTGTCGCTCGGATTCGTTGAGGGACTCAACAACAAGGTTCGGGTTATCCAGCGACGCGCGTACGGATTGCGAGATGAGGAATATCTGCGCCTGAAGATCCTCACTTGCATGCTGCCTCGAATCTGAAAAATGGCGATTTTTCATCACACTTTTCCGCGAAGATCCGGAAAATGTAAACACACCTCGGTGCCCATGCGACCGGGCCGTATCCCGCTTCAGGCAACACGGCGGGGCGCTCGATATCAAAACTGGTATGGGTTGCGCAAATCAAATAATTGGACGGTACCGTAGTCAGCCACTACGCTAGGTTCGTCCCCATGAGATCGCCGCATGGCCGGGCGGTGGGACCATCGACACAAAACAATGATCAGGAGACAGTCATGATGATTTCACGACGCGCCGCATTGCGCGCTCTCGTTGCCTGCGCCGGTGCGGGGGCACTCACGTTCTCGGCGGTCAGCGCGCACGCCGAAGACAAACAGATTACGCTGGGCTTCGCCCAGGTCGGGGCTGAAAGCGCATGGCGCACAGCCAATACCGAATCGGTGAAATCGGCAGCCGCCGACGCGAAGATCAAGCTTAAATTCTCCGATGCCCAGCAGAAGCAGGAAAACCAGATCAAGGCGATCCGCTCCTACATTGCCCAGAAGGTCGACGTGATCGCGTTTTCGCCAGTCGTCGAGTCGGGCTGGGAACCGGTGCTGCTCGAAGCCAAGGCGGCGAAGATTCCGGTCATCCTGACGGACCGCAACATCGATGTGAAAGACACCTCGCTGTACGTGACGATGATCGGCTCGGACTTCATGGAAGAAGGGCGGCGTGGCGGGCATTGGCTCTCAGATCACTATAAAAACGACCAGGGCCCCATCAACATCGCCGAACTACAGGGAACGGTCGGATCCGCTCCGGCGAATGACCGTCATTCGGGCCTGCTCGAAGTGATCAAGAACGATCCGAAATTCAAGATCATCGCGTCGCAAAGTGGCGACTTCACGCTCGCCGGCGGCAAGCAGGTCATGGAAGCGTTTATAAAAACTTATGGAAATAAAATAAATGTAGTTTATGCGCATAACGACGACATGGCGCTCGGCGCGATCCAGGCGATGGAAGAGGCCGGCATGCATCCAGGCAAGGACGTCGTCGTTGTATCGTTCGACGCGACCAAGGGCGGCTTCCAGGCGATGGCGGCGGGCAAGATGAATGTCGATGTCGAATGCAGCCCGCTGCTTGGACCGCAACTGATGTCGGCGGTGAAGGACGTGGTGGCCGGCAAGCCCTTGCCCAAGCGGATCCTGACGCAAGAGACTGTGTTCCCGCAGAGCGTTGCGGAACAGACGTTGCCGACGCGCAAATATTGACGGCTGGGAGCGGCTTCCAGCGAGTTCCTCAGGTTGCTTTTCTCCAGTGTGGTGCCTCAACGCCGTCCGTTAAAGCGATAACGGACGGCGTCTTTTCAACCGACCCGATCCGGTCTATGGCCCATCAGACACCCGAACCGTCCTCTTCTCTAACCGGCCCGATGTCCGCCGCCACGCTCGCGCATGGCGAGGCATCGGGCGAGCCCGCGCCGGTGCTTGAAACGATCGGCATCAGCAAGACGTTTCCCGGCGTGAAGGCGTTGCAAAGCGTCGATTTCCGTCTCTATCCCGGCGAGGTGCATACGCTGATGGGCCAGAACGGCGCGGGCAAATCCACCCTGATCAACGTGCTCACGGGCGTGCTTGCGCCCGAGGGCGGCGAGATACGTCTCGCCGGCGAGCCCGTGCAGTTTGCGTCGCCGCAGGAAGCCGAAGCCGCAGGCATCCGCACGCTGTATCAGGAGGTCAACCTGTGCCCGAACCTGTCGGTGGCGGAGAACATCTTCGCGGGACGCCAGCCCAGGCGGTTCGGCGCGATCGACTGGGCTGACATCAAGCGCCGCGCACAGGCTGCGCTGGCGCGGCTCAACGTCTCGCTCGATGTGACGAAGTCGCTCGACGCGTACCCGATCGCCGTACAGCAGATGGTGGCGATTGCGCGGGCGATTTCCGTGGATGCGCGCGTGCTGATTCTCGACGAACCCACGTCGAGCCTCGACGACGGCGAGGTCGCCCAACTCTTCGAGATACTAAGGAAGCTTAAGCAATCGGGAATCGCGATCCTGTTCGTCACGCACTTTCTCGAACAGACCTACGCGATTTCGGATCGCATTACGGTCATGCGCAACGGCGAGCGGGAAGGCGAATATCTGGCGCGCGACCTGTCGGCGGACCGGCTTGTGTCGAAGATGGTCGGCCACGAACGGATGAGCACGCGGCTCAAGGAAGCCGCGCGCGAAGCGCCGGCGGACAAAGCCAAAGTGCCGCCCTTCGTCGAACTGCGCGGTGTCGGGCGCCGCGGCATGATCCAGCCGATCGACATCGACGTGCAACCCGGCCAGATTCTCGGCCTCGCCGGTCTGCTGGGATCGGGTCGCACGGAAACCGCCCGGCTGCTGTTCGGGGCGGACCGCGCGGACAGCGGCACGATCACGATCGGCGGCGCGGCGGCGCGGCTGCGTTCGCCGCACGACGCGGTTCGCCATGGCATCGGTTACTGCCCGGAAGATCGCAAGAAAGAGGGCATCGTGGCGGACCTGTCGATCCGCGAGAACATCCTGCTTGCGTTGCAGGCAAAGCGTGGCTGGCTGCGCAAGATCAGCCGCTATCGCGCACGGGAGATTGCCGACATGTGGATCGAGCGCCTCGGCATCAAGGCGTCCGACGCCGAGCAGCCGATCGGACTGCTCTCCGGCGGCAACCAGCAAAAGGCGCTCCTCGCGCGCTGGCTCGCCACCGACCCCAGGCTGCTGATTCTCGACGAGCCCACGCGCGGTATCGACGTCGCCGCGAAGTTCGAGATCATGGACCGCATGCTTGCGCTGTGCGGTAAAGGCCTCGGCATCCTGTTCATTTCGTCCGAGGTGAGCGAAGTCGTGCGTGTGAGCCACCGGGTGGCGGTGCTGCGCGACCGTCGCAAGATCGCGGAAGTCGCGGGCAACGTATCGAACGAAGACGACATCTATCGACTCATCGCAGGAAACGCCGAATGAAGATCCCGAACTGGCTCGGGCGCGACGGCGCCGACCGACCACTCGTCTGGCCCTGTGTGACGCTGGCGCTGTTGTGCCTGCTCGACCTGTGGGTCAATCCGCATTTCTTTTCGATGCGCATCCTCGAAGGCCATCTGTTCGGCGCACCCATCGACATCCTCAATCGCGCCGCGCCGCTCGTGCTCGTCGCGACCGGCATGACGCTCGTCATCGCGACACGCGGCATCGATATCTCGGTCGGCGCGGTGGTCGCGATTGCCGGGGCGGCGGCGGCGACGGTGCTGGCGAGCAATGCCGTGCCCACCTCCTCGCTGATCGCGCAGGCGCTGTGCGCCGCCCTCGTGGTCGGCGTGCTGAGCGGCATGTGGAATGGGCTGCTGGTTGCCTTCGTCGGGATGCAGCCGATCATTGCGACGCTGATCCTGATGGTCGCGGGCCGTGGCGTCGCGCAGTTGCTGACAGCCGGGCAGATCATCCCGATTGGCGCGCCAGGGTATCTGTTCGTCGGCGGCGGCTATCTGCTCGGGGTGCCGTTCTCCGTGTGGATCGCGACCGTCGCCGTGCTGACGACGGTGCTGCTGGTCGAAGGCACCGCGCTTGGACTCTTCATTCGCGCGATCGGCGTGAACCCGGTGGCGACCCGGCTCGTCGGCCTGCGCTCGAAGGCGATCGTGTTCGCCGTGTATGCCTTTTCCGGACTGACCGCGTCGATCGCGGGCGTTCTGATCAGTTCGAACGTACGCAGCGCGGACGGCAACAACGCAGGCCTCCTCCTTGAACTCGATGCGATTCTCGCGGTCACGCTGGGCGGCACGTCGCTGCTCGGCGGCAAGTTCAGCCTTGCCGGGACGGTGCTGGGCGCGCTGATCATCCAGACGCTCACGTACACCACCTATTCGATCGGCGTGCCGCCCGAAGCGACGCTCGTCGTCAAGGCCGCAGTCGTGCTGGCGGTGAGTGTGATCCAGTCGCCGGCGGCGCGGTCGATGGCGATGTCGCTCTTCACGTCGCGCGGGGTGGCACGATGAACCGCCTCTTTGCTGCCTGCGCCCGCATCGTCGATCCGCGCACATTGCCGCTTGCCGTCACGATCGCGCTGTTTTGCGCGCTGTTCGGTTTCGGCTCGGTGATGTACACCGGCTTCTTCTCGTGGCAGGTGCTGCTTGACCTGCTGGTCGACAACGCGTTCCTGCTGATCGTGGCGATCGGCATGACTTTCGTGATCGTGTCCGGCGGGATCGATCTGTCAGTGGGTTCGGTCGTCGCGCTGACGACGATCGTTGAGGCTGTGCTATCAGAGCGTATGCATTTTTCGGTGTGGCTGATCCTGCCGATCGTGCTCCTGATGGGCACGCTCTTCGGCGCTGTGCAAGGGGCGCTGATTCACTTCTTCCGTCTGCAGGCGTTTATCGTGACGCTTGCCGGCATGTTCTTCGCGCGCGGCCTGTGCTTCCTGATCACGACTCAGTCGATCACGATCTCCGACCCGACCTTCAAGGCGATTTCCGCGTATCGGCTGAACATCGGCACAGGTTCGGTAACGGCGAATGTGTTGATCGCGATGGCGACGCTCGCCGTGGCGATTTACGTCGCGCACTTTACGCGCTTCGGTCGCAACGTATACGCGATTGGCGGCAATGCGCGATCCGCCTTGCTGATGGGCTTGCCGGTCGCACGCACGAGAGTCGGCGTCTATGCGCTGAGCGGCTTTTGTTCGGCGCTTGGCGGCGCGGTTTTCACGTTCTATGTGCTGTCGGGATATGGCTTGCAGGGGCAGGGCATGGAACTCGATGCGATCGCTGCAACCGTGATCGGCGGAACGTTGCTGACTGGGGGCGTCGGCTACGTGATGGGCTCGCTCTTTGGTGTCGGTATTCTCGGCACGATCCAGACGCTGATCACGTTCGATGGCACGCTCAGTTCATGGTGGACGCGCATCGTGATCGGCGCGCTGCTCTGTGCGTTCTGTCTGTTGCAACGGTTGATCGAGCGTCAGGCGCGCGGCGCGCGGCGGCCGGGCGGGACAGGAGCGGTCGCGACGGCAGGCAAGAAGCGCGCGAGATCGTCACGCGATGGACACGCGATCGACCCTGATCCGAATGCGATGGGGCATACGCCGGCGGGTGCCTTGCAGAAGTCGGGCGGGCGCTAGGGCCCGTTATTAGCGTGAACAGGCCCTGGCCCGTACTGGTTCTGCCGGGAGAGCGGCAGCTGGTTTTGCGCTCATCCGGCGACGGTGCGAGATCAGGCGTCAAGCGATGAACTCACGCGAGCAGTTGCCTTCCGCGCGTTTCAGGCGGCGTCAACGCCGCGAGAATCACGATGCCATGCGCGGCTGCGGCGAACACGCCGATGGCGTGCGCCAGGCGCCGTCGTCTTCGACACGTAGGCGATCAGGACCGGGAGCATCGCTCCGGCGGCGCGGCCGACGTTGAGATCAGCGCGATTTCAAATGAAGCCACCGCGAACGTGACGAACTCACGCTTGCGACCGATACGATCGCTGACGTAAGCGCCGGTCGGATAGCCGCAGTACGGCCCGACGATCACGACGCCCAGATACCTCCCTGTGCCGATTACTCTCAGATGCTTTTCCGTCTTGAGATGGGTCGGCTGCTTGCCTCACTCCATCCGTCGGCTGAACGACGCGTACAGCCGAATTTTCGTGGATCTGTCCGTCGAGGCGAATGCGGTGCTATCGCCGCGTGATCGAGCCGGCAATGACTGGCGATGACAGCCAACGAGGGACGACGACGGGCGGCCGCATTGAGATCCATCCTATGCCATTTGCCGTGCTAGAATGTACCAACATTGTATTTACATCTCATCCTCAACCGCATAACATTCTGCTTCAGGTGACGCCATGAAAACGACGATCCGCAAGATGGGCAATTCGCATGGCGTACTGATTCCGAAACCGATCTTGACCCAACTGGGACTGGAGGACGAAGTGGATATGCAGGTAGAAGGGGATGCGCTGGTATTGCGCCGTCCACCGAAAAAAGCGCGTGAGGGCTGGGCAGATGCGAGCCAGTCGCTGGCTGCGTCGAGCGACGATCGTCTGGTAATGGGCGAGTTTCCGAACGCGGATGACGCGGGGTTCGAGTGGTAGCGCGCGGCGAAGTATGGCTCGTGGCGCTCGATCCCACCATCGGCAGCGAGATTCAGAAAACGCGGCCTTGCGTGGTGGTTTCGCCGCCCGAGTTGCACGATCATCTGCGCACTGTGATAGTCGCGCCGATGACCACCGGCGGCAAGCCCGCGCCGTTTCGCGTGCCGCTGACTTTTCAGCGCAAGAAGGGACTGGTGCTGCTCGACCAGATCCGCACTGTCGACAAGACGCGGCTCGTGAAGAAAGCGGGCGCAGTATCGGACCTGGCGCTGTCGAACGCGTTGTCGACGTTGCAGGAGTTTTTCGTCGAATAGGGTGTCGGCTGGTTTGATGTTAGCCGCTGCGAGCCGCCATTAGCGGTCGTTAACCACCGTCAGCCCCAGTGCGTCGCCGTATGGTTGCAGCGAGCCGGTCGAGTGCCATTGAGCTTGCGGCGACGACGGTTACGTCCGGAAAGGCTTCGCGGCTGATATCGCTCAGCACCTGCCCCGGCGGGGCTTCGATCAGAACGCGGCCGCCCATTTCGATCATCGCTGTCAGCGCGTCGTACCAGCGCACCGTATAACGCATGTTCGTCGCGAGATCGGCGCGGATCGCGTCGGCCGTGTGTAAAGGGCGACCGCCTCGGTTGTCGATATACGGACCGAGCGGGGCGCGAAACGCGATGTCTTTCGCGTAGGCGAGCAGTTCGTCGCTGGCCTCGGCGAGCAGTTCGCAATGCGAAGGCACGCTGACTGCCAGTCGGGTTGCCTTACGCGCACCGGCTGCCAGGGCGCGTGCAATGAAGGCGCCGAGCGCCGCATCGGAGCCAGCCATCACGATCTGGCGGGGAGCGTTGACGTTGGCGATATAAACCGGTGTATGGCCGTCGTGCTGGTGATCGTGAGCGAGCTTTTCCACTTGATGCTCGGACAATCCGGCAATCGCAGCAAGACCATAGCCTGATGGCCAGACCGTCTCCATCAATTCCGCTCGTTTTCTCACCATACGGAGCGCGTCGTCGAATGCCAGCGCCCCGCAACTCACGGCGGCCGGGTAGGCACCCACCGAGAGCCCCGCACTGATGTCAGGCTCAATATGTTCTGCAGCGAGGGCGCGTACCATTGCAACACCGGCCACGACAAGTCCGACCTGTACAGCGACCGTCGAACGTAGGGCGTCTGGCGTATCGAGCGTCAGGATATCGAGGTCGAGAATATGTGAGGCTTCGTCAAGCGTTTCCTTGAACGCTGCCTGTTCGTGCAGTCGGCGAAGATAGCCTTCGTGCTGCGCGCCCTGACCGGGGAACAGATACGTCAGCATCAGTCGCCGCCGTTGGTGGTCGACCACGGATCGGCGACGAGCACGGGACCCTGCGAATGGCGCGCCATGACACGCGGTTTGCCCGCTGCGAGTTCCGCGAGGGCTATGCCGCCTGCGGGCGTTTCGACCTGTGCGTCGATCCGGATACCCTCGTGTCCTGCATATGCCTGCAGTTCGCTCAGCATCGCGACCGCGGCCTCGTGAGTGAGTCGTGCGGGTGCGCGAATCAGCAGATCGAGATCGCTTGACGACGTGACGGCCGGGAACCCGGTCGCGAGTTCAAAACCGACGCTTCCCGTCGGCCCCCATCTGAATGCAGCGAGCGTCGCCGCGTGGCTGCGGAGAGCGGTCAACGCGATGAACGCGGGAAGTGCACGGCGTTCGCCAGAAGGATCGACGTCCAGAAGTTGTTCAGGCGTGACGGCCGCTTCGACGTCGTCGGCTTCGGCCCACGCCCCGTAACGCTGTTCCCGGGTGTCGCTCCGTACGCCGATCGCGATGAAGCCCGCTGCGGCCTGCGCACGCCGCACAACCGCGAACGGTGCGCGCGCGAACGCGTCGCGAACCCACGGCGGTTCACTGTCGTCGTGGCGGAGACGTCGCAGTCTCAGCAGATCGTGCGGCTGCCAGCGCGTGTCGCCCAAAGGCGCAGTACTGGCCGTATCGAGGCGAAACGGTGGCGGGGCGCACACGGGCATCACACGGCATCCCACTGTTCGGCGAGCCGTCGGCGCACTTCGATCGAAGCGGCCCGCGTCATTTTTGCGGCGCCCGATGTCAGCCGACGCGACAGGTCACGCGATCCCTCACGCGCACTGCGAACCGAGTCGATCAGAACCTGGCGAACGCGATCGATCTGTGCGTCATCCGGAGTATCGGCGTCGACGCCTTCGATCAATTCATCGAGCAGGCCGAGCTTCGCAAAAGACGCCATCGAATACGACATCGGCACGATCTTCTCGCCGAGAGCGTCGAGCTCTTCGACCGTGCGACGGGTGACGCGGGCTGCCGCTTCCTTGCCCATCGCGTGGACCATCGTGCCGGGCGCGTCGAGCGCGACAATCCGGTTTGCCTGGTAACCATGCGCGAGAAATGCGCCGGACATCGCGGGTCCGACGATCAACGCAATCACCGGATGCCCCGCCGCGCGCGCAGTCGCGTACGCATCGACGGCCGCGGCGCACGCGAGATGGATGCCGAGCATCTCCTCGCGATAGCCATACGCCTGGCTTTTGACGTCGACGATCGCGACGATCGGTCGGCGCACGCCCGTGTTGCCGGTGCGGGTGTCTTCGTCGATAACCTCTCGCACGGCGCGGGCGAGTCGCCAGCCCTGCTCGAGCCCGACGACATTGTCGGTCGCGCGCGGGAAGCGGTTGTCCGGGTCCGGGACGACGGCGATAAAGCGCGCGTTTTCGGCGCCCAGCTGCGCATCGCCACTCCAGACCGGTGCGTCCGTGCGGATATCACCCGCGAGTGCGCGAAACCAGCGCGCGCCGCGTGTCAGCGTTGTATCGTTCACGCGTCCTCCTTCGACGGGTTCAGGGCCTGCGAGCCAAATACCGGGCGCATCGATTCGGGGGTGACGGTCACGGGATCGATCTGCGCGAGCCGTGCGAGATAGGTATCGACCTGTTCGCTGCGATGCGCCGACGGCACACCCTGGGCAAACGCGTGCCGTACGGCTTCGCGCACGGCGCTGGAATCATCTTCGGTGAGCGTGTCGGCGAGGCCGGTCGCCGCGCGCTGCTCGCCGCCGATCAGTTGCCAGACGCGGCGTCGATCGCTGGCGTCGAGTTCGTCGATGCCCGCTTCCTGCTCGATGACTTCGGGCCCGTTCATGCCAAGCCGCCCCTGTTTTGTCACGACCAGATACGAACAGAGCGCGGCCGCCAGCGACATCCCGCCGAAGCATCCGACCATCCCCGCAATCACGCCGACCACCGGTACATGCCGGCGCAGCGCAACGATGGCTGCCTGTATTTCAGCAATGACGGCGAGACCGAGATTGGCCTCCTGCAAACGCACGCCGCCGGTCTCGAACAACACAACCGGCCGCACGATCCGGCCACGCTCGCAGTCGCGCAGCGTGAGTTCGAGCGCGGCCGCGATCTTGCTGCCCGATACCTCGCCGATACTGCCACCCTGGAAGGCCGATTCGATGGCGGCGACCACTGCCGGCTCGCCATCGATCGTGCCGCGTGCAATGATGGCGCCGTCGTCGGCTTGACAGACGATGCCCTGAATCGGCAGCCACGGCGATTCGATGCGGTCGAACGGTCCGAGCAGTTCGCGAAACGTGCCGGCGTCGAGCAGTGCGCGTGCGCGCTCACGCGCGGACAGTTCGATGAAGCTCTCGCGCAGCAAGGGCGTGGGAGGCGTCGCAACTGGATTCATGCGTTGTCTCCCGTTTCGGCGGCGGCTGCTGCTTCGGCCGCCTCGGCAAGCCGCAGCGCGACGACGCCGGGCGTCGCGCCAAAGTCGTTGATTTCGATCTGTGCGGCGCCATCAAAGCGCGTAAAGAACCGGTCCAGCACGCTCTTCCAGATGTGGCTATAGCCGTCGACGCTCGTTCGGACGACCACCTGCGCGGTCATCGTCGCGGCGGGCGACAGCAGCACTTCGAGGTCGCCGGAGCCGACCACCCCGACGTGTGCACGTGTCGTGACGGCGCGTCGCGCCGGATAGTCGAAAGTCAGATGTTCCATGAGGCAGCACTCCCGCCGGCATCGTGCGAAGCCAGCTTGTCGATGAAGAGGGTGGCGGCGAGCATGTCGGCTGCGCCGCCGGGGGATGCGTTGAGCGACGTCAACTTGCTCTCGAGCGCCGCGAGCGCCATACGCCCCTCTGCGGTGGAACTGCCACCGCAGGCGAGCGCGTGGCGCGCGCCTTCCTTGCCGGCGTGCAGGCCGGGGAGGCCCGCGCGATGGAGGAGGCAAGTGTCGTCGAGCGACGCCATGATCGCCAGCAACGTGTCGACGCGCGCAGCGTCTTCCGCGATGCCGTTTGCGCGTGCCGTAGCGAGCGCGGGCAAACCGACGTCGATCACGTGCGGAAAGCCTTCCTGCGCTTCGAGCCGTGCGCCGCCGACGCGGTATTTGCGGCGCACGCGTTCGCCGTGGCTGTCGGTGGGCGCGGCGAATCTATCGGGGAAGCAGGCAATCTGGGCGGCGAGTTTGCAGATACGCAATGCAGATTCCGCAAGCGACGCGCTGTTTCTGCTGACGGTCGCTACAGCGCGATGGGCCGCTGGGCCGGTACGCGTTCCAGCAGAGCCAGGGGCGCCGCGCGATACCACATTGGCCGAAGTCATATCGTCATCGCCGCATGAAAACTCATTGACCGCCGTGCCTCCGCCCTTGATCAGATTCGAAGCCGAAGAGGTGGATTCGTAGATCGCCGCGCCCGCAACCAGCAAGCCGAGAATCCAGATCGCGCCGCGATGCGCGTTGCTGCCGCCGGTGGCCTGCATCATCGCGATTTCGCCGGTGCGGCCGATCTGCCCGAGTTCGGCCCGCAGCGTGGCGGAGGGGACGCGATTGCGCGATGCCCGCGCGAGCGCAACGAAGGTCGGCTCCAGTGCCAGCGCGGAGCGGGTCATCTTCGCCAGATCGAGGTCGCGGTGTGCTCCGCTGCCGCGCCGGTCGACGAGCGCCGGTTTGGGCGTCAGGTGCGCCTCATCGATCAACGCATCGACGGCGAGCCGGGCAAGTTGCGCGTCGGGCAGCTCAGCCGGAGCCGCCGCGACACTTGCACTCGCGCACGTTCCCCGCGGCGCCATGGTGTCAGCCATCGCTGCCATGGGCTCACCAGCTCCGGAACCGCGCGGGCGGCGAGTACAGTCCGCCTGACCACGTGACGAGATCGTCGATGCTGCGTGCCGCGAGCAGCGAGCGTTTCGCTTCACCGCGCCGGATGCCGAGATCTTCCGGATACGCGACGATGCCGCGTCGGCGCAGTTCAGCGGTTTTTTCAGGCTTCGCGCGCAGACCGATCGGCGTCACGCCGGCTACCGCGGCCAGGGCCGAACGCCGTTCTTCAATGCCTTCCGCCTTGTGCAGATAGGCGATGCCTTCCTCGGTGACGACGTGGCTCACATCATCGCCATAGATCATCACCGGCGCGACCGGCATGCCGCTTTTCGTGCCCACCGCCACCGCGTCGAGTTCTTCGACGAAGGTCGGTTCGCCACCTTTCTTGTAGGTCTCCGCCGTCTGCACGACAAGCTTGCGCCCGCGCGAAACGGGGCCTTGATCCTTCAGCAGCTTGAGCCAGGCTTCGCTCGAATGACGCCGCCCGCGCGGGTCATGGCCCATGTTCGGTGCGCCGCCAAAACCCGCGAGCCGGCCACGCGTCACCGTCGATGAATTCGCATCCGCGTCGAACTGCAGCGTTGAGCCGATGAACAGGTCGACGCCATATTGCCCGGCTAGCTGGCACAGCACGCGGTTCGAGCGCAGGCTGCCGTCGCTGCCGGTGAAGAACACATCGGGGCGCGCCTCGATATACGCTTCCATGCCGACCTCGCTGCCGAAGCAATGCACGCTTTCCACCCAGCCGGATTCGATCGCGGGAATCAGCGTGGGATGCGGGTTGAGCGTCCAGTTGCGGCAAATCTTGCCCTTGAGCCCCAGCGATTCACCATAGGTCGGCAGCAGCAGTTCGATGGCGGCCGTATCGAAGCCGATGCCATGATTCAGCGATGTAATCCCGTACGGCGCATAGATACCCTTGATGACCATCATCGCGGTCAGCACCTGCAAGTCGCCGATGTGGCGGGGATCGCGCGTGAAGAGCGGTTCGACGGCGAAGGGCCGGTCCGCCTCGACGACAACGTCGACCCATGACCCGGGAATATCGACGCGCGGCAGTTCATCGACGATCTCGTTCACCTGGACGATCACGATGCCATGCCGGAATGCGGCAGCTTCGGCGATGGTGGGGGTGTCTTCGGTGTTCGGTCCCGTGTAGAGGTTACCGTGCCGGTCGGCTTTTTCCGCGCACAGCAGGGCAACGTTCGGCGTCAGGTCGACGAACATCCGCGCATATAGCTCGACGTAGGTGTAGATCGCGCCGATCTCGAGCTGCCCGTCTTCGAGCAGTTGCGCCACGCGCAGGCTCTGCGGGCCGGCAAACGAAAAGTCGATCTTGTGAGCGATGCCTTTCTCGAACAGCGTCAGGTGTTCGGGGCGGTTGATGGTCGAAATCAGCAGATGAACATCGTAAACCTTCTCTGGGTCGACTTTCGCCAGCGAGCGCGACAGGAAGTCGGCCTGCTTCTGGTTATCGCCTTCCAGCGCGACGCGATCGCCCGGACGAATCAATGTTTCCAGCGCGTCGACGATGCGTGCTGCCGGTAGCACGCCGTCCTGCAGCCATGGCGCGATTGCCGCGAGACGGCGTTTTTTTTTCGTCGCGGCGCGTGGTCCAGGAGCGCGCTGCGGGCCCGGCTGCCGCAGCGGCCGTATGAGGTGACGTTTCGACGGATGGGTTCATCGGCGGATTCAGCTCCCGGTTGAAGTGGGCATGGTCGTGCGCGTGCGGGACGCGCGTGCCGCACGTGGCTTGCGGGTTTTTGTCTGCACGGCCTCAGCCTGTGCGCGTTCGTTCAGGAAACGATAGAGCAGATCGCCGGTGCCGAGCAGATGTTGCGCAACCAGCGTCTGCGCGGTGGCAACGTCACCTCGACGCACGGCGTCGAGCAGCGCGTCATGTTCCTGATCGGATTCGACCTTGTAGCTCGGCAGGCCGAACTTCAGGCGCAGATAGCGTTCGCCACGCCGGTGCAGCGTGACGAGCATCTCGGTGAGCTGTGGCCGTCCGGCGGGCGCGTAGAGGCTCATATGGAAGGCTTCATTTCGCGTCACATAAAGAGACGGATCGGTTTCGCGCCCGGCGGCCTCGCAGAGCTTTTCGGATACGCGCAGTGTCTCAGCGGTGTGAGCCGGAATCGCCAGCCCGATCGCGAGGCTTTCGAGTGCCGAGCGGATCTCGTAGATTTCCCGCGCCTCGTCGGCCGACAAAGGCGCGACCGTCGCGCCCTTGTGCATCTCGACTTTCGCCCAGCCTTCGCTTTCGAGTTGCCGAAGTGCTTCGCGCACGGGAATCGCGCTGACCGAAAAATGCCGCGCAATCGCGTCCTGCCGCAACGGTGCGCCTGGTGCCAGCGTGCCGTCGACAATCGCCGCGCGCAGCGCATCCGCGATCACGCGTGACGTGCTCGCCCGGGGCACCGCCGCCGGCAGAAGAAGAAGTGGCGCCGTGCCTTCGTGTAAGGGAAAACCATTCGTTGCGTCGCTCATGAGATCAAATATTATATATAAAAAAGCGCGTTTTCCAGCCGGAGAAACCCGGGGTTTGCGGTCCACAGGCACCTGTCGCACACGCACGGGCAGCATCCCGCGCCAGGTTCTGCTCGAGCACCAATGAGACAGCAAACTCCGTCCGGCTATCGACCCCGCTATTGACCCGGCTATCGACCCGACAAGCGCACCGCAGCGTCGTTCCGAAGCACGTATTCCAAACCGTATCACTGGAGGAGCATGATGAATTCAATCACGGACCGCGCGACTGCCGCGCGGCGGCGCACGCCGCTCAATCGCTCGCAGATTGCTGGTTTCTGGGGCGCGTGGGCAGGCTGGACGCTCGACGGCATGGACTCGTTCATTTACGCGCTGGTCCTCACGCCCGCACTGACCGAGTTGCTGCCGCGCTCGGGTTTCGCCGCGACGCCGGCCAATGTCGGGCTGGCCGGTTCGATCCTGTTCGCCCTGTTCCTCGTCGGATGGGGGCTGTCTTTCATTTGGGGTCCGCTCGCCGACCGCTTTGGCCGCACACGGGTGCTGGCCGGCACGATCTTCACGTTCGCCATCTTTACGGGACTCGCGGCGACCTCGCAAAACGTGTGGGAACTCGGCATCTACCGCTTCATCGCAGGCGTGGGGATCGGCGGCGAATGGGCGCTCGCGGGCACCTATGTCGCCGAAGCGTGGCCGGAGGACCGCCGCAAGATGGGCGCCGGCTATCTGCAGACGGGCTACTACGCAGGTTTCTTCCTCGCCGCCGCGCTCAACTACACGATCGGCGTGCATTTCGGCTGGCGCGCGATGTTCCTGACCGGCGCGGTGCCTGTCGTCTGCGCGATCGTGATCCTGCTGCGCGTGAAAGAGACGGAAAAGTGGCAGAAGGCCGAAGCGCGCACCGTGCGCACCAAACCGTTGCGGGAGATTCTTGGGCCGATGTACCGGCGTCGCACGTGGGTCGCCTGCGCGTTGCTCACGATCGCGATCATCGGTCTGTGGGCCGGGGCGGTCTACGAGCCGTCGGCTGTCATCCAGCTCGCGACGAAGGCCGGCATGACGAAACCCGAGTCGGTCAAGATGGCGTCGATCGCAACCGGCTTGCTGTCAATCGCGACGATCCTCGGCTGTCTTGCGCTGCCGCCAATCGCCGAGCGCATCGGCCGCAGGAAAACCCTGGCGATCTATTTCACGGGCATGGCCGTGGCGATCGTGGGTAGCTTCGGGTGGGCGTTCTATCTGCCGAACGGTCTTGCGCCGTTTATCGCGTGGCTCACGGTGCTCGGCTTCTTCGGCGGCAATTTCGCGCTCTTCAGCCTGTGGCTGCCGGAGCAGTTCGAGACGCGCGTGCGTGCGACGGCCTTCGCATTCTGCACATCGTTTGGCCGGTTTGTCGGTGCGGGGGTGAACTTCCTGCTCGGCGCAGCGGTGCTGCACATGCATACGCTCGGCGTGCCGGTGGCGCTGACGGCGCTCGCCTTTGTCTTCGGCCTCTTCATCATTCCGTTCGCACCGGAGACGAAGGGGCAAGTGCTGCCCGAGTAAATGGCCGGTTGCGGCGCGGCGTTCGCTCACGCGGCGCCGGCCTGCCGCGCGGCAAGCGTCGTCAACCGGCGTCAATCGGCGTGGCGGCTGGCGCTTCCGCGCGGCAGGATGGCCGAAAGAAGCGGCCAGCCGAGATTGACCCCGAGGCTCGCCGCCACGATGAGCGCCATGCCGGCGAGCTGCGCGGGAGACAGCGCCCGTCCGTACACGACTGCGTCTACGGCGATGGCGGTCAGCGGATACACGAAGAGCAGCACGGCGATGACCGGCGTGGTGAGTTTGGGCAGCGCGCCGTAGATCAGCACATACGAGAGCCCGGTGTGCAGCACGCCCATCCCCACGAGCCAGAACCACTGCTGCGGCGAAATATGGGCGGCGGCCAGCGGCGCGATGAATGGCAGGCAGACGACGCCCACCAGACACTGGGCGAGCGTCAGCAGGTGCGGGCGCAGGTCACCGAGGCTTTTCGCGATCAGCGTGACGCTGGCATAGAGCACCGAGCCGGCCAGCGCCTCGCCGATGCCGATCAGATAGCTCGTGTGGCCCTGCAGGTTATCGGTGGCAACCACACCCGAGGCCAGCACGAGCCCGACGAAGGCGGTCGCGATCCAGCTGAGCCGGTCGATGCCGAGCCGTTCGTTGAAGAGCGCTGCACCGATCAGGACTACCCAGAACGGCTGCACGTGAAACACGACGGTGGCCACCGCGATGCTGGTCCGGTGAATCGCATCGAAGAACCAGACCCACTGCGTGACCATCAGCACACCGGAGAGCACCGCGAGCATCACGGTGCGTCGCGTGAAATAGCGGCGCGCGAAAAACCCTTTCCACGCGCAATACGCAAACAACGCCAGAAAACCGAACAGGCAGCGAAAGAATACGAGCGTGAGCGCGCCAAGCCGCGCCTCCTCGATGAAGATGCCGAGCGTGCCCATTAACAAGCCGCCGGCTGCCAGCGTCACGGCGCCCTGCTGGCGTTCAGTCATGTTCATGCGAGATGGCTCCGGTCAATGACAACGTTGGGCCGAGTATCGATGACTTGCCGTCTGCTTACAAACGAATAAAATTGAGATATTCCATAAGCGGAATTGATAAATCATGCATCCGGAATTCGACGTCGATCTCTTGCGGACGTTTGTTGCAGTGGTGGAGGCCGGCAGTTTTACAAAGGCTTCAGCGACGGTGCATCGGTCGCAGGCGGCTGTCAGCATGCAGATCAAGCGGCTCGAACGCATGCTCGGCACGACGCTTTTCATGCGCGATACGCGAAATCTGGCGCTCACACGGCCGGGCAACACGTTGCTCGAATACGCGCGGCGGATGCTCGACCTGCATGAGGAGGCGTGGTCGGCGATTGCGCGGCCTGAGGTGACTGGCCGTGTCGTGCTCGGCGCGCCGGATGATTACGCTTCTTCGTTGCTGTCGCCGGTTTTGCGTCGTTTTTCGAATCTGTACCCGCATGTCGAGATCGAGATCGTCTGCGCGCAGAGCACGGCGCTCGCGCCAATGCTGGCCGACAACAAGATCGATCTCGCCTTCGTCACACGTGACCGCAAGCTGCGCGGTGATCTGGTGCGGCGTGAGGACATGGTGTGGGTCGGCTCGCCGGAAGATTCCTCGGTGCTTGCCGCGTCACCGCTTCCCGTCGGGCTGTACGAGCATGGATGCGTGGCGCGGGCACACACGCTCGACGCGCTGAACAAGGCCGGGATCAAATATCGCGCGGCGTATAGCAGCGCGAGCCTGCTCGGGCTCGTGGCGACGGTCGATGCGGGGCTGGCCATCGTGGCGCTGGCGCGCTGCAGCGTGCCGTCGCGCCTGACGATTTACGGCGAGGCGCAGGGTTTGCCTTACATCGAGCCGCTCGAAATCGTCGTGGCCCGCAGCGCGAAATCCGACCGGCCGACCTGCGACTATCTCGCCGCGCAGATGATGCAGGATCTGTCCGTGCCCACTCAGGCGCGCGCGTAGGCCGTCACATCGCCATCGACGGCGAGCCGTACCCTGTCGCCCGGATGTGGGCTGCGATAGCCGGGCACACGGGCGCGAATCGCGGCAGATGGCGTCGTGGCGGCGTGTTGCGCGTCCAGTTGCAGCAGGACGCTCGCGTCCTGACCGTTGAAGGTGACTTCGCGTACCACGGCATCGAAGGTGTGCGTGCCGTTCGTCGCCGCCTCGCCGGCCGCGAGCACGCGGATCTGTTCCGGCCGCACCATTACATCGACGGGACCGTCTGCGATGGGGGCCGACAGTTTCAGTTCGCCGAGAGCGCAAACGGCAACCTCGTGCGCCACAAGGCCAGGCAGCAGTACGGCTTCGCCGATGAACGAGGCGAGTTCGCGGGTGACGGGGCGTCGATAGAGCGTTTCCGGTGTCGCCTTCTGGATCAGCTTGCCATCCCACAGCACGGCGACCTCGCGTCCAAGCGACAGCGCTTCCGATTGATCGTGCGTGACCAGCACGGCGGTCGCACCCGCCGCCGCCAGCGCATTCGCGACGGCCTGGCGGGTTTCGAGCCGCAACGCCGCATCGAGCGACGAGAACGGTTCGTCGAGCATCACGAGGGTCGGCGACGGCGCGAGCGCGCGGGCCAGCGCGACGCGTTGCTGCTGGCCGCCCGACAGCTGCTGCGGCGCGCGCTCGGCGTAACTGGCCGGCAAGCCCACGAGTTCGAGCAGTTCCGCGACGCGATGGCGAGCGCGCCGCTGGCCACGCGGCAACCCGAACACGATATTGTCCGCGACCGACAGATGCGGAAACAGCGCGCCTTCCTGCGGCACATAACCGATACGGCGCTGTTCGGAAGGCAGATGCAGATCGTTGCCGGCGACGCGCCGCCCCTCGATTTCGATGGTGCCGCTATCGGCCCGCTCGAAGCCGCACAGCACGCGCAGTAAGGTCGTCTTGCCACTGCCTGACGGACCGAGCAGCGCCAGCAGCGTGCCGCGCTCCACTGACAGGTCGATGCCGTGCAGCACGGCGTGGCCGTCAAACGATTTATGCAGGCCGCTGATACGAAGTTCGCTCATGGAAATCTGATGGAAATACGGTTGCTGCGCTCAGGTGCTCAAGTGCTCTTGCCAGCCAGGGCCGAGCGGCCCAGCAACGCGAACAGCAGGCCCGACGCGCACAGGGAAATACCGGTCAACAGTGCAGCATACGGCGCGGCCGCGGCAAAGGCGAGCGTCGAAGTGTCGGACCAGACCTGGGTGGCGAGCGTGTGTGTGCCGATCGGCGAGAGAAGCAGTGTCGCGTTGAGTTCAGTGGCCACCGAGATGAACACCATCGACGCCGCCGCGCCGAGACCCGGCCCGGCAAGCGGCAGCATCACGCGAACCAGCGTCTGCTTCCAGTCGAGGCCGAGCGCGCGAGCCGTCTCTTCGAGACGCGGCTGCGCCTGCATCAACGCCGCGCGCACGCTGACGAGCGCGAGCGGCATGAACAGGATCGCGTACGCAATCACGAGCAAGGTCGCGCCCTGATAGAGCGGCTGCAGCGCATGCACGGCAAGCGACACGATCGCGAGCGCGATCACCAGCCCCGGGATGCCTTGAGCGAGGAACACGGTGCGCTCGGAAAGCGTCGCGAGCCGGCCAGGATAGCGAACCAGCAGGAACGCGAGCGGAACGACGAGCAGCGTCGTCACGACCGCAGCGGCGAGCCCGAAACCCAGCGACGACATCGTCGCGTTGAACAGCAGTTCGGGCGACACTTCCGTAGGCGTGACCGCGGCGGCGCCTTCCTGCGTGAGCCAGAAGCCGATCATGCCGAGCGGCACGCCGAGCGTGGCAATGGCGAGCGCTGCGAAACCGCCCGTCACGACCCAACGCCACTTGCCCAGCTCGTAACGCAGCGCAGCTCGGCGTGTGCCGCGATCGACACGTTCATACCGCGCCCCGCCGCGTACGCGGAATTCGAGCGCAAGGCACACCAGACACATCGCGATCAGGAGGCACGCGAGCAGCGATGCGCCGCTGTTGTCGAAGCTCGTGCGGTACTCGGCGTAGATCTCGGTGGTGAAGGTGCGAAAACGCAGCAACTGGAACGCGCCGAATTCGGACAACACGCCGAGCGCGACGAGCAACATGCCGCCAAGTAGGGCGGGGCGCAGTTGCGGCAGCACGACGCGCGTGAAGGTCGCCCACCGCCCGCAGCCCAGTGCACGCGCGCTTTCTTCGAGCGCCGGGTCCATGCCGCGCAAGGCAGCGGCGACCGGCAGATAGACGAGCGGAAAATACGCGGACGTAATGACGAGCAGTGCGCCGGCAAAGTCCTGCAAATCGAGACTGAGCGACACCCACGCATAGCTCGTGATGAAAGGCGGCATGGCGAGCGGCGCAGCGGTCAGCACCGCCCAGGCGCGACGACCGGGCACATGCGTGCGTTCGACGAACCACGCGGCCGCCGTGCCGATAACGGCCGACGTCAGCGTCGCGCTGACGGTGATCAGCAGCGTGTTGACCAGCAGTTCGCCGACGAGCGGCCGGAACACGAGTTCGATCGTGTCGTCGAGCCCCAAGGTCGCGGCACGATAGAGGGTAAACGCCAGCGGCAGCAGCACCAGCATTGCGCTGAATGCAGCTGCCGCCAGCAGGCCGCGCGGCGCGCGCTTTCTGGCGCGCGCCGTTGCGGGAGCCGCAGGCGCGGCGATCATGACCTCGCTCACATCCGATCCATTACAGAAGCCCCGCCTGGCGCAGCAGCTTGCCCGCCTGACTATCGTCGCCGAGCTGCTCGAGCGTGAGCGACGGCGGCGTGAGTTCAGAGAACGGCTTGAGCAGCGGGTCCGGCGCAACGCCTGCGCGCAGCGGATATTCGAAGCTCACGTGGTTCTTCGCCATCAGCGTCTGCGCACGTTCGCTGACGAGGTACTTGAGGAACGCTTGCGCCCCGGCTGCGTTGTGCGCAGTTTTCAGCACCGCTGCGCCGGATACGTTGACGAGGCCGCCGACGTCGCCATTGCCGTAATGATAGATCGCGGTGCGCGTTTTCTTGTCGCCGAGTTCGGCGTGCAGACGGGCCCAGTAGTAATTGTTGACGAGACCGGTTGCCACGCCGCCGCGATTGACGGCAGCCACCACACCTTCGTCGTCGTCGAAGATCTGGGCGTTCGCCTTCAGGCCCTTCAGCCACTGAAGTGTCTGCGCTTCGCCCTTGAGCGCGAGCACGGCGCTCACGAGCGGCAGAAAGTCGGCGTCGCTAGGCGCAATGCCAACCTTGCCCTTCCATTCGGGCTTCGCCAAATCGAACAGCGACGGCGGCAATTGCGACGGCTGGACCTTCGTCGTGTTGTAGATGAGCACGCTTTCTCGGGCGGTCACGCCGACCCATTGTCCCGTCGGCGAATTGAAGCGTGCCGGGATCGTTGCGAGCGTCGCCGCGTCTACCTTGGAGAGCAGCCCCTTTTCTTCGAGCAGCATCAGTTCGGGTGAGTTTTCCGTGAAGTAGACATCAGCGGGCGTGGCCGAGCCTTCGGCCACCAGCTGCGCGGCGAGCGCCGGGCCTTCGCCGCTTCGGATCTTCACCGAAATGCCCGATTCCTTTTCGAAATCCTTCGCAAGCGTGTTGACGACCTGCTCGTGCTGCGCACTGTACAGCGTAATCGACGCGGCGTGCGCGCTGACCGCGGCAAGTGACAGCGTGAATGCCGCCGCGATGCAGGACACGCGCAAACGCGTGCCAAAACGGGATGAAGCCATGATTCTTGATCCTCCTGATTGTGATATGTCGATGCCTGTCGCGCGTTTCTGGCTGCCGAAGCTTACGCCTCGAACAGACCTGCGCCAATGAACGAACCCTCGCGCGCACCCGGCGGCACAGCGAACACCGCGCTGCCGATGTGCGTCGTGAACTGGTTCATCATGTCGAATTTCGCGAGCTTCTCGTTGATCGGAATGAAGCCCGTACGCGGGTCGCTCTGATGTGCAATGAAAATCAGACCCGCGTCGTATTCCGTCTCCTGGCGCCATGGCGGCCACCGTTCGATGTAGAAGTTCGTGCCGTCGTTGTACGAATACGAGCGGCGCAGAATCTGCGCGCCGTTATTGGTCGCCTGGTTCGACAGCCGCACGTGCGAGTTTTCCGGAATGACCGGGTTGTCGTCCTTGTCCTGCGCATTCAGGTCGAGCGCGTCGAATTCGTTCTTCTTCCCGATCGGTGCGCCGCTGTACTTGTGGCGGCCGAACACCTGTTCCTGGAAGCCGAGTTCCATCTGGTCCCAGTGTTCGAGCGTGATGCGCACCCGACGCACAACCGTGTACGTGCCGCCCTGCATCCACGGCGCGTCTGCGCTGTTGGCCCAGACGAACTGGTTCATCAGCGGCGGCTTTTGCGTCGACGGATTGTTCGTGCCGTCCTTGAAGCCCATCAGGTTGCGCGGGGTCTGTCCGCGCGGGCCCGACACAAAACCAGCCTGGCCCCAGCGCATCTGGATCGCGCCATAGCCCATGCGCGCCAGTTGACGGACCGCGTGAAACGCCACTTGCGAATCGTTCGCGCATGCCTGGATGAAAAGATCGCCGCCGGTTTTCTCTGCGATCAGCTGGTCGCCATTAAAGCGCGGCAGATCGACGAGCGCTGCCGGACGGCGGTTCGCGAGGCCGTAACGATCCTTGCCTTCGTGCGTGAAGAGGCCAGGGCCGAAACCGAACGTGATGGTCAGTCCCGAGGTGCCCATGCCCAGCACGTCGCCGGAATCCGGTGCCGACCTGTCGTCGGCCGTGTCGAGCGATGCAGCCGGTGCGCCCTGCGTGAGGCGTGCAGCGGCGTTGGTCCATTCGCGCAGCAGGCTGATGACGTCGTCGCGTTTGCCGGTCGTGAGATCGAACGCGGCGACGTAGGTGTGGCTTTGCTGCGGCGTGACGATGCCGCCTTGATGCGCGCCGAAGAACGGCTCGACAGCGTGCTGCGGATCGTTCGTGTGTGGCTTGCCGGATGCGGCCTGCGCCGCGTGGGCGAGACCGCTCGCACCGAGGCCCGCGCCGGCCGCTACCGCGACGCCGCCTGCTTTCAGAAATCCGCGCCGCGCTGGGCGCGACGGCGGAGTGTGTTCGTTTGGCATGATCTTATTTCGCGAGTACGAGTGTGTTCACGTCATCCTGTACGTAGTAAAAACCGTCGCCCTCCGGCGTCATCGCGATGCCGAACAGGTCGCCGTTGCCCGGAGGCGACTGGGCCTTGTCCGTGTCGATCCAGCGCGCGTAGATCTGCTTGCCGCTCGCCGGATCGATCTCGACGACCTGGCCGTTGAGCGCGTTCGTCACAAGCAGGTGGCCGTTCCGCGCGGTGACCATCGCGAGCGGACGGTGCAGCAGGCCATCGGCGGTCAGCTGGCGGCCGACGCCCCCGCTGGTGTCGCGCGTCAGGGGCTCGTCGATTTCGTTGACCCGGTTGCCGATCGCGTCCGAGACGTACAGCAGCTTCTGGTCGGCGGACAGCGCAAGGCCAGTAGGGCCGACGAGGAACACACCCTTGTCGGCCTGCGCGCCGAAGCCGCTTCCGATCACCGTTTCCCGCTTCACGACGGGCGGCTTGCCTTCTGGAATGTCGAGCTCGAGGCGCAGTACGGTGGCCTGCTTGAACACCGGCGGATCGCCATCCGCGCCGCCGACGCCGAAGCCCGCATTGCTCACGAACAGCGTCGCGCTCGTGCCGTTATCGACGACAGCCATGTTGCCCCACGGGTCGTTGATATTCGGGCTGACGATGGTCGAGGCGACCTTGCCCTGCGGGTCGAGTACGATCAGGCAGCCGGCGCCCTTGGTGCCGGTCGTGCCGTCGTTGCTCGGCGTGCTGCCGACGATCACCCAGCCCGACTTCAGCATCGTCATCGCCGTCGACAGGCCGACGCCGCCCGGGCATGCCTTCAGGTCGCGGGGCACGGTAGCGAACGTCGACATCTGCCTGGTGTCGGGGTGGTAGTTGACGATGGTGCTGCCTGTGCCTTGCAGATTGGTCGAGTTGTTGAAGTTGCCGACCAGCACGTCGCCCTGTTTGACCGTGCCGGCGGAAACCGGCGCGACGACGATTGCGTACGGATTCTGGTCGCCGTTCTCGGGCACGGTGTTGATCAGGGTCGTGTGACGATGCAGTGTCTCGAGAAAGCCTTGCGGCTCCGCCTGTGCTGCGCCCGTGGCGAGCAGCGCGGCGACGGTGGCCGTCACGGCGAGCGCAGCGCGTGCGGTGCTCGCCGTGTATCCGCCGACCTTGCGCGTGGGGTATTTCATGTATGTATCTCCGTGCCTGCCTGTCGAACGTCGAATGTCGAATGTCGTCATGGTCAGATGGGCAGGGTTCGGGTTGAAGAAAAGCGTTCAGAACGTGATGTTGGTCCGCAGGCCGATCACGAAGGTATTGCGCAGGCTCTGCGTCGGATCGTTCGGATTCTGTCCAGCGCCGGCGTTGAACGTGTATTGCGCGTCGGCCTGCAACTGCCACCATGGTGTGACCTGATACTGATAGGTCGCTTCGAGCACGGTTTCGCTGCTGCGCACCGTGTACGGGCCGCCGCTGAACACGACGTTGTCCTCGTCGAAACCGCGCGCGTGACTGCCCACCCTGATATAGGTGAGCCCAAGGCCGACGCTGTCGTTATCGCGGCCGGCGAACGGGGCCTTCATCACGACGCCGAGGTTCGCGCTCGCGCTGATCAGGTTGCGATCGCCCGGCGCGCCCATCACGCGCGCAAAGACGCCTATGCTGCGTGCTTCGTCCGGGTCCGGGCGCCACACCATCTGGTCGGCAACCGCGTAGAAGCTGTAGTTGCCCTGGTGCGTCTGCGGGATGCCGGTCGATGCCGCCGTGTTCGCGAGCGGTATCCCAAGATTGTCGTAACGCGGGTCGTTGAACCGATTGTTGTTGTACCAGACGCCGATCTTGTATGTGCCTGGCAGGCCGCTCTTGCTCATGCCGACCATCTCGCCATCGGCCGGCTGGTTGATCGAATATTGCAGCTCGCCGATCCAGAGCGTGCCGTTATGCAGGTTGAAATTGGTGCCGCTGATGTTATCCGGATTGTTGCCGAGCGGATCGCCGGAGAACACGCCGGCCAGCGCCGTCAACGACGGCGTGATCTGGCCGCGCACGCGCACGCCGAGTCCGGCCAGCGGATACGCCGGGCCGCCCGACGGCATGTCGTAGGACGGCACGCCCGGCCAGCCGAACATCGTATTGACGAAGAGCGCGGAGTACTGGCTCGTCATGAATTCCTGGTCGATGCTCTGCTGACCGATCTTCACGTCGACGCGCTTGTTGAGGAATGACTGCTGGTACCACATCTCCCACAGGCGGGTCGTCGCCTCGGCTTCAATGCCGCTCGCCGTGTTCAGCGTGCCGAGCTTTCTCGTGCTCAGGTTGGTGCCGTGGATCTGCAGCGCGCTGATATTGAACAGCCCGCCCGGCAGTCCAAAAGCTTTTTGCGTATCGACGCTGACGGTAGCGGTTGTCAGGCCGTCGTAGGCGCCTCCCGTTGCGAGACCGCCGCGCAGGTTGGCCAGATATTCGCTGGTCTCGACGAGGCCGAACGTTACGCCATACTGGCCGAGCCAGGGACGCAGGCCGCCTATGTCGCCGAGCATCTGCTGACGCGTCCAGAATCCCGTCCACTGTCCAGTGGGCTGCGCCTGAATATTCAGGTCTGCCTCAGGTGCTTCCGGGGTGGCGTCGGGACTGGCCGCGGCGAACACGGCGCTGGTGGTCAGCGATGCGCATGCAAAGGCGGTCCAGAGTGCAGCGCGGCGCAGGGAGGGCATGCGCGTTGCAGTGACGCATGCAAGGGCTGGCTTGCGGAGACGCTTGCGTGGGGCGTGTCCTGTAGGCCATATGAGTTTCATCGAAATCCTTTTTTGCTGTTTTTTTCATGTCGATCGGTACGACGCTACCTGTGCCCGTCACGTCGTTGATCGCAGCCGCTTCCGGCCACTTCCGATACTGCGAATGCCGAAATCGTACGCATGCGGAATGCAGTAGTCAACACAAATGAGAATGATTCGCATCAACATTACTATGACTTAAGTGTCAAATTACGTACGGCTATCAATTGTCATGTTTGAGTAATGAAACTGAAAGTTGATGAGGAGGCATCAAGCAGGATGGGTCAGTCGACATACCTGAACGGCATCATCGACCAGGACATCGGGCGCCAAGGCGCCACACCGGGATTCTGTCGGGCGGTATCGAGGCTATGCACGTGATGGGCAGAGCCCAGTTGAGGGGCGGCATCGTGAAGACTCGCGCGGAACAGTTCTGCTCATTGGAATCGACTCATTGATAGCGTGAGTACTCCTCATCAGGTTGATCTTCGTTCAACCTGCCTGATGCGACGGATCCGCCGGCAGTTTTTGCGCCAGGAGCTATAACTGACATGTGTCACGGGCGCCGCGCACACTGGCCGACAGGCATGGAGGTCGAACGCCTCCGTCGATGTGCTGTCGAAGCGCACGATTGCCTCGAAAAGTCACTACCAGGAGATACACATGAATCAACGCAGCCTCTCGCTTTCGCTGATCGTCAGTGCCGGATTGTTCGTGAGCGGCGCGTCGCACGCGCAGTTGAACCTTCAGCAGTTCGGTATTGGCGGCGGGAATTCGTCGAACAGTGCGACGGCGCCGTCGTCGGGCGGCGTGACGCAGTTGTTGCAAAGCTATGTCGGTGCGAACCAGCAGGTGTTGAGCGGGCAGTCGAGTCTGGCCTCGGCGATGGGAATGGGCAGCGCCGCTGACAAGGCGCAGCAGGCCGCCGGCATGCTGAGCGGCGGCACGCCGTCGGCAAGTACGTTGTCGCAGGTCGGCAGTACACAGCAGTCGCTGTCGCAAACCCTCACCCAGGCATTCGCGAGCGGCGGCACGCCGTCGGGCGCGCCCGTCAACAAGCAGGCCTTCACGGATGGGCTCTCGTCTCTAGGCAAGGGCGTGAGCCAGTATTCGAGCCTGAAGTCCGGACTTGGCAGTCTCGGGCAGATGAGTCCGACGTCCATGCTGCAGTCCGGTCTTAACCCGCAGACCGCGCAGGCGGCCTCGTATATCGCCCAGTCCGCGCCGGGGCAGTTGCAGTCGCTGATGTCGACGTTGAGCGCGGCGGTGCAGTTTGCATCGAGTCATGGTATTTCGGTGCCGTCGATTGCAACGACCGCGCTAGAGGGTGTTCAATAACGACGGCTGCGCGTCGTCTGGCCGATTCAGGCGACGCGCAGACCTCATGCGCGGATTCGCCGCTCACGCGCTATCGTCGACCCCCACGACGCGCTCGTTTCGCGCCGCGACTCCAACCGCAGATCGCAGCCGTGACCCACACCGGGCAGGAGACCCCGATGCACAACGAACTCGACCTCGACCGCTATTTCGCGCGCATCGGCTATCGAGGCCCGTGTACCCCGACGCTCGACCTGCTGCGCGAACTGCAGCGGCTGCACGCGCAGACCATCCCGTTCGAGAATCTCGACCCGCTGACTGGCCGCCGCGTATCGCTCGACCTGGCCGCCGTGGTGGACAAGCTGGTGGAGCGGCGGCGCGGCGGCTACTGCTTCGAACAAAACACGTTGCTGGCGCACGTGCTGATGCAGCTTGATTTCCGTGTGACGCCGCTGATCGCGCGTGTGTTGTGGGGACGCGCGCCCGACGCGGTCACGCCGAAGACGCACATGCTGCTGCGGGTCGATTTCGACGACGGGCCCTGGATGGCCGACGTCGGTTTCGGCGCGGTAACCTTGACGTCGCCGCTGCGCATCGTCCCCGGCGAACCCCAGCAGACGACGCTCGAGCCGTTTCGCCTCGCCGATGCATCGCATGGCGCTTTCGATCTCGAGATTCAAACCGGCGATACGTGGACGAAGGTGTATCGCTTCGACCTGTGCCGCGCGGAGTGGATCGATTACGAGGTGAGCAACTGGTTTACGTCGACGCATCCCGCGTCGTTCTTTACCACCGACCTGGTCGTGACGCGCGTCGGGCGGGATGGTCGTACCATCCTGTTCGATGATCGCCTGACCCTACGTTCGAAAGACGGCGGCGTAAGGGAGCGCAGGATCGCCGACGCGCACGAACTGGCAATCCTGTTGCGCGATGACTTCGGAATCGAGGTGGGCAATATCGATATCGCAGGCGTCTTCGCGCGCGTCAAGGGGCGCGTGCCGGACTTTGTGAAGCGATGATCGCGCGCCTCGTTATCCAGACGGTCCTGTGGCTCGCGGGAATCGGCGCTTTGCTGTTCGGCGCGGCGGGCACGGTGGCGTGGCCTGCCGGCTGGTGGTATCTGCTCGAAATGGGTGCGCTTGGAATCTGGATGGGCCTGCGCCTTGCGAAGGACGATCCGGCCTTGCTCGAGGAGCGCCTCAAGCCTTTTATACAGCGGGAGCAGGGTCTCTGGGACAAGGTGTTCATGGCGCTGGTCGCGATCGTCTGGTGTGCGTGGCTCGTATTGATGGCGCTCGATGCGGCGCGTTTCCGGTGGTCGTCGGTGCCACTCTGGCTGAACGTGGCCGGCGCGCTAGCGATATTCCTGTGTATCTGGATGACGGGGTTCGTGTTTCGCGCCAACAGCTTCGCCGCCCCAGTCGTGAAAATTCAGAGCGAGCGCGGGCATAAGGTTGCCGATACCGGGCCGTACGCGTGGGTGCGCCATCCGATGTATTCGGCCGCCATTCTTTTCTTTATCGGTTTGCCCTTGCTGCTTGGCTCATGGTGGGGCCTCGCCTGCGCGCCGCTGCTGGTCGCGGGACTCGGCGCCCGGGCCGTGATGGAAGAGCGCATGCTCATCGCGCAACTGCCTGGCTACGCCGATTACGCCGCGCGAGTGCGGTATCGGCTGGTGCCGGGGATCTGGTAGGCCGCCCATTCCTCATCAGCCGCTCCCCATCCGGAGCCTCTCCCATCTTTTGCACCAACCTGTCTAGACAAAACGCCCCAATCCGGCGCGAATCTGCACAACTTTGCAACCTTCGCCAGCGCTTGAAACGTCTTCGAAAGCCTTGACCATAGGGCTTTCCCCAAGATCGGCAGGTTTTATCGCAAAATTTCTTGCGGTGGCGTTTTGACTCGTGCAGACTTGTCTATACAAATTCAACGGGCGGCGGAGCGCCTGACCGGTTGGATGGTGTTCCCTCGACAAAAGGAGATTCGACGTGAAGGTCAAGCGCACTACGTTGGCAAAGGCTTTGATGGGCGCCGTCCTCGGCGCAGCGGCAGTACTCGCGGCACCGGTGCAGGCGAAGGAATGGAAAACGGTCACGATCGCCCTCGAAGGCGGCTACGCACCGTGGAATCTGACATTGCCTGGCGGCAAGCTGGGCGGCTTCGAGCCGGAGCTTGTCGCCAATCTCTGCGCACGCATCAATATCCAGTGCAACCTCGTGGCGCAAGATTGGGACGGCATGATCCCGGGCCTCCAGGCCGGCAAGTTCGACGTGCTGATGGACGCCATCTCGATCACGCCGGAACGCGAAAAGATCATCGCGTTCTCGAAGCCGTACGCAGCGACGCCGGCCACCTTCGCCGTGACCGACACGAAGGTCCTGCCGAAGGCCTCGCCGACGGCGCAACCCGTCAAACTGACCGGCGACCCGAAAACGGACCAGCCGACCGTCGACGCACTGCGCAAGCAACTGAAGGGTAAGACGATCGGCATCCAGTCGGGCACCGTCTACACTAAGTTCATCAACGACGGCTTCAAGGACATCGCGACCATCCGCGTCTACAAGACGTCGCCGGAACGCGATCTGGACCTGGTTGCGGGCCGCATCGATGCTTCCTTCGACGACGTGACCTACTACGCCGCGAACATGGACAAGAAAGAAAACGCGTCGATCGTACTGGCTGGACCGAAGATTGGCGGCCCGATCTGGGGCCCGGGCGAAGGCCTCGCATTCCGCAAGCAGGACTCGGACCTGAAGACGAAGTTCGACGCGGCGATCACGGCTGCACAGGCCGACGGCACGATCAAGAAGCTGTCCGACAAGTGGTTCAAGACCGACGTCACGCCCTGATACGGGTCACGGCGAAGCCGCGATGCGGCCCATACACGATATATGCCGCATCGCGTAGCACCGCAGCAACAGGCAGTACGTAACATCATGCAGCAAGGTTGTAGCGATTCGCGCGGCGTCCGCCGCGCGAATCGTCGAATCATCGATCGTACTGGTTGAGGAGTAGCGAATGGCTCTGATCGAGATGCTCGGCTTCGGGCCGGAAGGCTGGGGTGGCGTGTTGTTGCTCGCGGCGTTGATGACCGTCGCGCTGACGCTCGCGGCACTCGCGGTCGGTGCGGTATTCGGTGCGCTGGTTGCGGCGGCCAAGCTGTCGCGCTATCGCAGCTTGCGCGTCATCGGCGATTTCTACACGACGGTGTTTCGCGGCGTCCCCGAACTCCTCGTGATCTATCTGTTCTACTTTGGCGGTTCGACGCTGGTGACCACGGTCGGCCAGTGGTTCGGCGCCGAAGGCTTCGTCGGCGTGCCGCCGTTCGTGATCGGCGCGCTGGCGGTCGGGATGATTTCCGGTGCGTATCAGGCCGAGGTCTATCGCGCCGCTGTGCTGGCGGTGTCGAAAGGCGAACTCGAAGCGGCTCGCGCAACCGGCATGCACACGCTGCTGGTCGCGCGCCGTATCCTGATTCCGCAGGTGCTGCGCTTTGCGCTGCCGGGCATCGGCAATGTGTGGCAGCTAAGCCTCAAGGACTCGGCGCTGATCTCGGTGACAGGCCTCGCAGAATTGCTGCGCACGAGCCAGATCGCCGCAGGTTCCACCCATCAATACTTCACGTTCTTCGTCGTGGGCGGCGCGATCTATCTGGTGATGACGGGCATCTCCAACCGGGTCTTCAACCACGCGGAAGCGCGCGTCGGACGATCCTTCAAGCGCAATTTCGCGCGCAACTGACGAGGGAGCCGCCATCATGCATTTCGATTTCGATTTCCTCCTCGACACGCTGCGGCAACTGTTCGGCGCCGTGCCGACCACGCTGGGCCTGTTCTTCACTTCGCTGGTGCTGGGCGGTCTGCTATCGCTCGTGATCGTCACGATGCGCGTGTCGCCGCACTGGTTGCCGAACCGCTTCGCCCGCGGCTACATCCTCGTATTTCGGGGCTCGCCGCTGTTGATCCAGATGTTCCTCGTCTACTACGGGATGGGGGCAGTTCGGCATCATCCGCGAGAGTTTCATGTGGCCGGTGCTGCGCGATCCGTATACCTGCGCGGTGCTGTCGCTCGCGCTGTGTACCGCTGGGTATACGGCCGAGATCATTCGCGGCGGACTGATGGCCGTGCCGGTTGGCCAGATCGAAGCGGGCTATTCGATCGGTCTGTCGGGATTTGCGCTTCTGCGCCGGGTGATCGGCCCGATCGCGCTGCGCCAGTGTCTGCCCGCCTATTCGACTGAGGCCGTGCTGCTCGTGAAGTCCACCGCGCTCGCGAGTCTCGTCACCGTGTGGGAAGTGACGGGCGTCGCGCAGCAGATCATCCAGCAGACCTATCGCACGACCGAAGTGTTTATCTGCGCAGCCCTCATCTATCTGTTCCTGAATTTCGTCATCGTGCGTCTGCTGGGTCTGCTCGAGCGCCGCCTGTCGCGTCATCTGCGCGATGCGCCCGCAGCAGCCGTGGCCCGCCCGGTTTCCGCCACCACCGAAGCACGTCGTGCCGCACCCTGAACGGCAGTCATTCTGGAGAATCACATGAACGCTAAGGCACCCGTTGCATTGTCGGTCAAGAACATTCACAAGTCGTTCGGCGAACACCACGTCCTCAAGGGCATCTCGCTCGATGCGCACGAAGGCGACGTGATCTCGATCCTCGGCGCGAGCGGCTCGGGCAAGAGCACGTTCCTGCGCTGCCTGAACCTGCTGGAGACGCCTGACGATGGCTCGGTCTCGCTCGCCGGCGAGGAACTGCAGATGAAGCGTCGCGGTGACGGCAAGCTGCACCCGCGCGATAAAAGCCAGGTGGACCGCTTCCGTTCGCAGCTCGGCATGGTGTTCCAGAACTTCAACCTCTGGTCGCATATGACGGTGCTCGAAAACCTGATCGAAGGTCCGATGCGCGTGCTGAAGCGGTCCCGCGCCGAGTCGATTGAAGAAGCCGAAGCGCTGCTCGCGAAGGTCGGCCTCGCGGAGAAACGCGGACACTATCCGGCGCACCTGTCGGGCGGTCAGCAGCAGCGCGTCGCGATTGCGCGCGCGCTGGCGATGCATCCGAAAGTCATGCTGTTCGATGAGCCGACTTCCGCGCTCGATCCGGAACTGGTCGGCGAAGTGCTGCGCGTCATGCGCTCGCTCGCTGAAGAGGGCCGCACGATGCTGGTGGTGACGCACGAAATGGGCTTCGCGCGCCATGTGTCGAATCGGGTGATGTTCCTGCATCAAGGGGAAGTCGAAGCCGACGGCACACCGGATGAGGTCTTCGGCGAACTTAAATCCGACCGTTTCAGGCAGTTCGTGTCGAGCCACCATTCCCGCACTACAAACTGAGCATCATCATGGCTGTGATCCGTTCCGATTATCCCCTCGACTGGCGTCAGGTCGCCGCAATTGCCGCGGGCGAACCGCTCGAACTCTCGGCCGACGCGCGCTCGCGCATTGCGGCGGCGCGCGTGCTCGTCGAACAGATCGTCGAGCGCGGTATTCGCGCCTATGGCGTGAATACCGGCGTCGGCGCGCTGTGCGATGTGATGGTGTCGCCGTCCGAGCAGCGCTCGCTGTCGCGCAATATCCTGATGAGCCACGCGGTGGGCGTCGGCGCGCCGCTCGGCGTCGCGGAGACGCGGGCCATCATCGCCGCAGCGGTCAACAACTTCGCGCACGGCCATTCGGGTATCCGGCTGGAGATCGCCGAGCGGCTGGTGGCATTGCTCGATGCGGATTGCCTGCCGGAAGTGCCGGCGTTCGGCTCCGTCGGTTACCTGAGCCATATGGCGCACATTGCGCTGGTGTGTATCGGCGAAGGCCATGCGCGGCACCGCGGCGAACGCATCACCGGCCGCGAAGCGTTGCGCCGGCTCGGCCTCGAGCCGCTGGTGCTCGAAGCGAAAGAGGGCTTGAGCCTGGTCAACGGCACGCCGTGCGTCACCGGCCTCGCCGCGCTGGCGCTCGCTCGCGCCGAACGCCTGCTCGACTGGACCGACGCGGTCGCGGCGATGAGCTTCGAAAACCTGCGCGGGCAGCTCGCCGCGTTCGATGCCGATTCGCTTTCGCTGCGCGTGTCGCCGGGTCTGAATGTAGTGGGCGAACGGATGCGCAACGCGCTTGCCGACAGCGGCATGCTCGCGTCGGTAGTCGGCCAGCGCACGCAGGATCCGCTGAGCATGCGAACCATTCCGCACGTCCACGGCGCGGCGCGCGATGTGCTCTCGGCAACCGCCGATGTGGTCAACCGCGAACTCGCTTCGATCACCGACAACCCCATCGTCGCCGGCACGCCGGACGCACCGCGCGTGTATTCGCAGGCGCACGCGGTAGGCGCATCGATTGCGCTCGCGATGGACGGCCTCGCGACCGCGATCGCGCAGGTTGCGGCCATGGCCGAGCGGCGTCTGGACCGGCTCGTGAATCCGCTCGTCAGCGGCTTGCCGGCGTTCCTCGCCCAACCGGGCGGCACCTGTTCCGGCTTCATGATCGCGCAGTACACAGCGGCCTCGCTGGTCGCGCAGAACCGTCGGCTCGCCGCGCCGGCGAGCCTCGACGGCGGCATTACGTCGGCCCTGCAGGAAGATCATCTGTGTCACGCGACACCGGCCGCGCTGAAAGCGCTGGAGATCGTCGACAACGCGGGCCGGATCGTCGCGATCGAACTGCTTGCGGCGGCGCAGGCCTACGACCTGCAGACCATCGATGCACCGCGCGCACCACTTATGGATGCGTTGTGGCGGCGCGTGCGCAGCCTCGTGCCGACTTATCGCGACGACCGGCCGCTTGCCGACGACATGGCCGCCGCCTTCCGCCTGATCGCTGACGCGGCGCCGCCGTTGTTGCCCAATCCCGGCAAACCTGTGTCGCCGCCGGCCGGCAATCATGCATTCGATACCGCGAACAAGGCGACGCTGGCCGCGGACGACGCCACGAGCATCGCAGCGAACGATCCACATTCGGTGGCCAGCATTGGTTGATTGAGCCAGCCGCTGGCCGACCGGCCGGCTATCTGGCATATTGCGTGCAACCCACGAGGTCGACGTGAATTTGAACGGGCAACCACAAACAGGTCAGGATCGGATGGCGGGCAACGGCAGCGCCTCATCGCCAAAAGCGATGCCCGTTTACGAGCAGATCAAGCGCTACGTCGTGAATCGCATCGCCGAAGGCGTCTGGAAGCCGGGCGGACTGATTCCGTCCGAAGCCGAACTCGTGAAGGAGTTCGGCGTGGCGCGCATGACGGTGTCGCGCGCGTTGCGTGAGCTGACCACCGAGCGCGTATTGACGCGCGTGCAGGGCTCGGGCACGTATGTCGCGCCGCGGCACTATGAATCGACTGTACTCGAGATCCGCAATATCGCCGACGAAATCGCGGCCCGCGGCCATCGCCATACCGCCCGCGTGCTGACGCTCGAGCCGGGCGACGATCCGCTGGCGCTCGATGCGCTTGGCCTGTCCACGGGGCCGGTGTTCCATTCGCGAATCGTGCACGAGGAAGAGGGCGAGCCGATCCAGTACGAAGACCGCTATGTGAACCCGAAGGTGTTTCCGGCGTATCTGGAGCAGGATTTCACGGTCGAGACACCGAACCACTACATGGTGCGGCTCGCGCCGATCCAGCGCGCGGAGTTTCGCATCTACGCGCAGAAACCCGATGCGCACGTGCGCAGGCATCTGATGATGGAGATCGGCGAGCCGTGCCTGATGTTGTGGCGCAGGACGTGGGTTGGCGTCGACGTGGCGACGTCGGTGCAGTTATGGCATCCGGCCTCGCGCTTTCACCTCGCGGGGAACGTTTGAGGTCAGTCCTGACGATGTGATGTAACGGGTGCAAACCGGCAGCCGAGCCGGTAACGCGTACCCGGATGCACGAAACGCGCGAACGTGACGGCCACGCCGCTCGTCCACGTTCGCCGCACGAGCGTCAGGCAAGGCTCTCCCTCCGCGATCTCAAGCAACGCTGCTTCGGCGCGCGTCGGCAAACCCGCATCGACGATATGCTCCACGTCGTGCGCGGGCACGTTCGTGAACAGATACTCCGAAGGCCGGATCACCGAAAAGTCCTGCAGGATGAAGTCCGGCGCAACGGCCGGATTCACGTAGCGGTCTTCAAGCTGCACCGGCAGCCCGTTTTCGCGATGCACGCAGATCACATGAAACACCGACGCGCCCGGCGCGAGTCCCAATGCGTTCGATACGTTCGCGGGCGCGGTTTCCCGCTGTGTGAGCAGCGTCTCATACGTATATTCATGGCCCCGTGAGCGGATCTCGTCGCCGATGTGGGCAATCATCAGCAGGGTGGACTGCGGCTTCGCCTGCGCGACGAAGGTGCCGACGCCCGAGATGCGGGTCAACAAACCTTCGTCGGTGAGTTCGCGTAGCGCGCGGTTGACGGTCATGCGCGACACGCCGAGCGCGGCGACCAGATCGAGTTCGGACGGAATGCGGTCGCCGGGCCGTCGCGCACCGGATTCGATCGTATTGCGGATGTAGTTCTTCACCTGCTCGTAACGCGCAGCAGGCGGCGCGGCCACTCTCGCGCTGGACGTGCCGCCCTGCGCGCCGCCGCCACGCGCGGCTGCGCACGTGGTGGCCTGGTTCGCCGCGACGGGCGCCGCGCTATCAGGCTTGCCGGCGCGCTTCGGGCGGGTAGGGGATGGGGACATCGAGTGACCTCTTTACACCCGGCCGCGGCGCAAAAAAAGAAGCGCGCCGCGGCTCATACGGGTTCTCCGTCGGCGCCGCTGCGTGTCCAGAACCCATTGCGATCGAAGTAGTTCTGCAGGAACTGCCGCAGACGCGGCTGCTCCGCATCATGAAAGACATCGCGGGGATTGCCTTCCACGGCAATACGCCCCTGGTCGATGAACACAACCTTGTCGGCGACCTGCGCGGCGAAGCCCATCTCGTGTGTCACCACGGCCATCGTCATGCCGTCGCGTGCGAGCTGCTTCATCACCTGCAGCACTTCGCCGACGAGTTCCGGGTCGAGCGCCGAAGTCGGCTCGTCGAACAGCATGATGTGCGGCTCCATCGCGAGCGCACGCGCAATGGCGACGCGCTGCTGCTGGCCGCCGGAAAGCTTCGCCGGATAGGCATCGCCCTTGTGCGCGAGACCGACCGTCTCGAGCATGGCGAGTGCTCGCCGGCGCGCGTCGTCGCCCGACAGGTGACGTACCCGCCGCAGCGCTTCCATCACATTGCCGAGCGCCGTCATGTGCGGCCACAGGTTGAACTGCTGAAACACCATGCCGACGTTGCGCCGGACGCGATTGATCTCGCCCTGCGATGCGCGCATGCGCCTGCCATTGCGTTCGGTATAGCCGAGCAGTTCGCCTTCGATCCGCACGTCGCCCTGATCGTAGGTCTCGAGCGCGGCCAGACAGCGCAGCAGCGTGCTCTTGCCCGAGCCCGACGGCCCGATGATGCAGACCACCTCCGACTTCGCGATGTCCAGATCGACGCCGCGCAGCACTTCGTTTTCGCCGAAGCGCTTGCGCAGGTCGCGCACTTCGATCAGCGGCGCGTTGCGTGGCTGGGTCGTGCCCGTGGAGGAAAGGGAGGAGGGCATGTCGGTCATCGCGTTCATTGATATGCCTTTGGTTCATGCCATGAAACGGGCGAGCCGGTGCTCCGCCCACATGCCGGCGCGCGACGTCAGTTCGACGAGTGCGAGATAGCAGAAGCACAGGACGAGCAGCGTCTCGACGAAAGCAAAGGTTGCCGAGCCGATGCCGGTCAGCACGAAGGTGAGTTCGGGCACCGTAACGATCGACAGCACGGCGGTTTCCTTGCTGAGCACGATGATCAGGTTCGTGAGGGCAGGCACGATCAGCACGAGCATCTGCGGCACCTGAATACGCAGCACGGCCTGCCAGCGCGACATCCCGAGACAGGACGCCGCTTCGAGGTGTCCGGGCGGCACCGACTGGAAGCCGGAGCGGAACACTTCAGCGAAATACGCGCTGCCATAGAGCCCGAGTCCGAGTATGCCGGCCGTCATCGGTTCAAGCGTGAGACCGATCGAAGGCCCGCCGTAGTAAAGCAGAAACAGCTGCACCAGAAACGGCGTGCCGCGAAAGAGTTCGATATACGCGCGCAGAATGCCGCGCGTCCAGCGTCCGCTGAAGAGTTGCAGCACGGCGATCAGAAAACCGAGCACGAGCCCGATTGCGACACCGGCGGCCCACGTGCCGAGCGTGGTCGCAAGACCGGCGGCGATGGGCTGGATGTTGTGCGTGATGACGGCAGGGTCGAATTGCTGCATCGCAGAGGCCTCAGGCGTGCTGCAAACGGTATTCGGCGGTGTGCGCAACCAGCGCCAGCACTCCGCAGATGACGAAGTAGATCAGTCCGGCCGCGACATACGCTTCGAGCGGACGGTACGTGCTGGCCGCGATGTTCTGCGCGGTGCGCGTGATTTCAGCCACGCCGACCACCGAAATCAGCGATGAAGCCTTGATCAGCAGCACCATTTCGTTGACGAGCGAAGGCAACGTGAGCCGGAACGCCTGCGGCACCTGAATGCGCCGCAGCATGTCGAACGGCGAGAGGCCGAGCATGCGGGCGGCTTCGAGCTGTCCCGGCGGAATGCTCAGGAAGCCGCCGCGCAGGATCTCCGCGATATACGACGCGGAACACAACGACACCGCGCTGATCGCGGCCACGAGCGGCGACACGTTGATACCGACGAACGGCAGCAGGTAATAGACGAGCAACAGCTGCACCAGCATCGGCACGCCGCGAAAGAAGAACACGTACGCGCCGCCGAACATGCGTGCGGCGCGATACGCGGAGAGCCGCGCCGAACACACGCCGATCGCGACGAAGAAGCCGATCACGAGCCCGGTCAGCGAAATCCCGACCGTGGCGATGGCCGCGTGAAAGAGCAGTGGCAAACCCTGGATGAAGACGGTCGTGCTGAACATGGCCTGGCACCAGCAAACGGACAGAACGGGTTGGCGATGCGTGCCGGAGCCTCATGAGCCGGCACGCGTGCTGCGGCTCGTACATGGGATCCACGCGCACATCGCCCTCTTCAGGGCATCAGTAATTCGGCGTGGGCATCGTGGTCGGCGCATCCATCGCGACGCCGAACCATTTCTTTTGCAGCGCTGCGAGACGCCCGTCGTCATGCATCTTGACCAGTGCGGCGTTGAATGCGTCGGCGAGCGGCTTGCTGTCGGCGTCCTTGCGCAGCGCGTAAGCGAAGTACACCTTTGCGCCGAAGGGCGGCGTCACGACCGCGAAGGCTTCGGGGCGCTGTTTGGCGACGTAGGCGATGTTCGTCATCGAGTTCGCGACGGCGGCGATGCGGCCGGCGGCCAGGTCGGCGTAGGCCTGGTTGTTGTCGACATACTCGCGGATTTCAGGCGGTTTCGGCAGCGTGGCGGCGTATGCCTTCAACTGGTCGAGCTGCGCGGAACCCTTGCCGGCGCCGACCGTCTTGCCCGCGATATCCGACGACTGCTTGACACTCGTGTCGTTGGCGCGCTTCAGGAGGGCGTCGGTCGCGTCGGCGACGGGCAGGGTATACGTGTAGCGTTCCATCCGCGCTTTCGTCACCGTGAGCGGGCCGCCGACCATGTCGAACTTGCCGGCTTCGAGACCTGGCAGCACGCTCGGCCACGGCAGGTCGATGAAGCGCACCTTCACGCCGAGTTCCTTGCCGACCTCGGCGAAGAGATCCTTGTTGAAGCCCGCCTGCTGGCCGTTCTCGAGAAAATCGAACGGCGCGAACTGCATCTCCGTGCCGACGACGAGTTCGCCGGCCTTTTTCACTTTCGCGAGTTGATCGTCCGCCCAGGCGCTGCCGATGCTCGCGGCACACAACGTCAACACCATCAGACGACACTTCCAGCCTGCAAGGATGCTCATGGGATTCTCCGGTTGGCAAAGCGGTGTCGCGCGGAAACGATCATCGGCGCGCCTCATTCGGGGCAGTATATACCGCAGTTTTGGTGCGAAATAAATAAAGAATGTGAAGCGGTTAACGGTCTGATTATTCGGGCGCGGATGGCGCTGCAGCGCAACTTGCGAAGGAGGTTTTGGCGGTATATACAGCTGTGAATCGCTGGAAACGCAGGTGGCCTCAGAGCGCGGCCGCGCAGTGTGCGCCATCATCGATACCACTCATCCGCCGGTGCGCCGCACCGGCCATTCACGGAGCGTTGCGATGTCCCCCGTCACCCGGATCCCGATGATCGACCTTGCTGGCGTGCGAGCCGGCGATCCGCAGGCGCTTGTTCGCGTCGGCCGCGAAATTCACGACGCCTGCACGACGATCGGCTTCTTTTACATCATCAATCATGGCGTGCCGCAGGCTGCGATCGATGCCGCAGAGCAGGCCGCGCGCCGGTTCTTTGCGTTCCCCGTCGAGACGAAACGACGCGCGGCCGTGAACCAGCGGCATCGCGGCTTCAATGCGCTGGGCGACGCCACCATGTACCAGGCGAAACGTCCCGATTACAAGGAGTTTTTCAGCATCGGGCTGGAATTGCCGGAGGACGATCCCGATGTGCTTGCCGGTCAGGCCTTGCGCGGTCCGAACAACTGGCCGGATTTCATGCCGGAACTGCGTCCCGCGTTGTACGGCTATTACGAAGCGGTGGCCACGTGTGGCAGCGATCTGTTGCGCGCGGTCGCCGTCGGGCTCGGTGTCGATGAGCATTTTTTCGCGTCCCGCTATACGAAACGGATGCAACGTACGCAGATGGTCTACTACCCGCCCCAGCCTCCGCAATCCGACGAAGACCAGTTCGGCGTCGCGCCGCACACGGACTATGGCTGCATCACGCTGTTGTGGCAGGATCAGGTAGGCGGTCTGCAGGTCCGTGAAATCGCGAACGACATCTGGGTCGAGGCGCCGCCGATACCCGGCAGCTTCGTCGTCAATGTCGGCGATCTGCTGGCCCGCTGGACCAACGATCGTTTCCGCTCAACGTTGCATCGCGTGATCAATGCGTCGGGCCGCGAGCGCTATTCGATCGCGACATTTTATGATCCCACTTACGGTGCGATGGTCGATCCGCACGATCTCGGCGTGAGCGAGGTGGAGCGACGTTACGAACCCGTCGCGGCGGGCGATTACATACTCGGCCGCATTAACGATTCGATGGGCTACAGAAAGAAACACGCAATGCAGGGAACCACGGCATGACGACGGAACAGAGCGCAGCGCTGGCTGCGACGCTTGCGGCCTTGCGAGACGCGCTGGGCGACGACGGGGTACGCACCGGTGAAGAGATCGGTGAGCGGTCGATGACGGACTACACGCGGCACGAGCCGACGCGGCCCGCCGCGCTGCTGCTGCCGCGCACGACAGAACAGGTCGCGCGTGCGCTGGCGATCTGCAATGACGCACGACAGAGCGTGGTGCCGCAGGGTGGCATGACCGGGCTGGCCGGCGGCGCGATTGCGCGTGCGACGGATATGGCACTGTCGCTGGATCGCCTGTCGGGAGTCGAGGAGATCGATAGCGCATCGGCCACGATGACAGTGCGCGCCGGCACCACACTGCAAACCGCACAGGAAGCCGCGGCGGAAGCGGGCTTCGAACTCACGCTCGATCTCGGCGCACGCGGCTCGTGCCAGATCGGCGGCAATCTCGCGACGAACGCGGGCGGCAATCGCGTGATCCAGTCGGGCACCGCGCGCGAGCAGGTGCTCGGCCTCGAAGCGGTGCTGGCGAACGGCTCGGTGTTGAGCTCGATGAGCAAGATGGTGAAGAACAACACCGGTTACGACCTCAAGCAGCTGTTCATCGGTTCGGAGGGAACGCTTGGTGTCATCACGCGGGCGGTGTTGCGTCTGCATCCTCAGCGCGTGTCGCGACATACGGCGCTCGTGGCGCTCGACAGCTACGACGCAGCGGTCAACCTGCTGCGCCGCCTGTCGACCCGCTTCGGGAACGACATCGGTGCATTCGAAATCATGTGGCCGGACTTCTTCGACTTCGGCGTATCGCTGATTGCGGGAGCCCGCTCGCCGTTCTCAACGGCTCATCCGTTGTACGCGCTGATCGAACATGCGAGCTTCGATGCCACCGACGACGGCGAACGCTTCGCGTCCGTCCTCACCGAAGCGCTGGAAACAGAGGTGATCCGCGATGCCGTCATCGCACAATCGGTCGCCGATGCGCGGGCGCTGTGGGCGATCCGCGAGTGCACCGCGGAGTTTCCATCGCGGCTCGATCCGGTCAATTTCGACGTGAGCCTGCCGATCGGCGAGATCGGTCGTTTCGTCGACCATTGCCGCGCTGCGCTGGATGCAAAATGGCCGGGGAATCGTTCATATTTCTTCGGCCACATCGGCGACTCGAACCTGCATCTGACAGTCGATGGCCATTCGGTGCCGGGCGTCGAACACCACGCCGTCTATGCCTTCGTCTATGAGATGCTCGGACCGTTGCACGGCTCCGTCTCGGCGGAGCATGGCATCGGCCTGCTGAAGCGCGAATTCCTGCCGGTTTCGCGCTCGGCTGAAGAACTGGCCGCGATGCGGGCGATCAAGCGCGCGCTCGATCCGAACGGGATTCTCAATCCGGGAAAACTGCTTTAAGCATGCGCAACAGGACAGAACGCGGCCCGCACGCCGCGCCTCGCATGGTTTCGCCCGCCGCAGCAGAGGCGCCAGGACCAGAACCAGGCCTGGCATAAGCGTTCAGCTGCCTGGCGATATACGGATAGACATCGGCGGCGGCATTCTTGCCGAACATGCAGTCGAGATGCCCGTAGCCGTCGATCACATGGCGCTCGTAGTTGTCCGGCCCAAACGCGCCGACCAGCATGTTGTACGTCTTCTCAGTGCTGGCGGGTGCGTACACGCGGTTCTCGGCTCCGTGGATGAAGGCGATCGGCCGGTTCAAGCCGTCGAGATCATTCATGTAGACATCTTCGCCCTCCGCGTTCACGAGATGCCCCGCGCGGACGATCGCTGCCAGGTGGCTGAAAAGCGCGACATCGTGCACTCCAAGCAATTCCTGCAGGTTCTGATGCAGCAGCTCGTCGAGCTGCGCATGCTCGTATAGCAGGCCGTACATGAACGTCGCACGATGGCAGATGGCGTTGTCGCATTCTTCATCATGCTCGACGGGATACACGCGCAGCGCTTCGTCCAGCAGGTTCTTCGGCCAGTTCGCGTGCTGCGTGAAGGCCGTCATGTCCTTGATGCCGAGATGCTCGAGGAGTTGCGGCACATGCAGTCCGGCCTTGATTTCGCCCAGCAGCGGCGGGTCGAGATGCGCCGACACCTGCGACAGCACGACCGAGCGCACGCCTTTCAGCCTGTCCTGCCGGGACAGGAGGGACATCGTCAGCGCAACCGCGCCGAAGCAGTGTGCGACGACCTGGATGCTGGCCTGGCCCGATAGCTCGATCACCTTGGCGACGGCCGCAGGAATGTCGTATTTCGCCACCAGATCGCCGTTGGTGGGCTCCGCCGCGCTCGGCAGTTCGATACTCGTGCGCAGATCGACCAGCCACACGTCATAGTCGAGCGCACACAGGTATTCGACGAGATTCGTGCCGATCATGTCCGTCGCAAACATCCGGCTCGATACGCCGGAGCCGTGAATCAGCAGCACCGGACCTCTATCGCCGCCTTGATAGCGCGTGAGCCGCAGTCTCTTGCCGTCTTCGGTATCGAAGAAGGAGACCTGCGGCAGTGGAGCACGCAGGGGGCGCTTGACGCGCGGTGGCGCGTAAGGATCGACATAGTCGAGCGGGGCGAAGACGCCGCCGTATTCGGTGAGCAGCACACCGCCGAAGAACTTGCCGAATTTCGTGGCCCACGCGAGACGCGTTTCCATGTCTGGCGCGTTGGTGATGTCGTAAGTGGTCGACTGCTTGAGGAAATTTTCCGGCGTGATGATGAGTGTCGCGCGGCCGATGGGCGCGGCGTCGCCGGCCTCCGAGTCACGTATCTCGGCATAGAGCGTGTTGGTCTGCTTCCACAGTTCGCTCGGGCTCGTGTGCGTGATGATCTTCTGTCCGAACAGGTAGTACGGCTTGCCTTCGGCCGACTGAAGCGTCATCCGGTAGTTCATGTCGCGCCGGTCGACATGATTTTCATCCACGACGAACAGATTGAAGCGGCCATTCGAGATCGTCAGCGGTTGCGCCGACAGGGCGGCACAGGTGAGCGTGCCTGCCATCTGCGCTTCGTGGCTGGGGTTCTTCATCATGTCGTCGAGATCGTCCGAGATGATGGTCGCCGTGAAGCTCATGTTGACCGCATCGCCCGCGCCGGCGGGCGTGTAATCGCCCACCATGTGTTCCGTAAAGCGCAGGCCGACCTTCGTGACCGGCTCAGGAGCGGACCTGTCGACGGCGCGGTAATCGATGGTCCATTCGTATCGCTTCGCAAGCCGGGCGCAGTTGCGCTCGGCGAGCGCGGAGATCGTCAGCAATGGATTCACGCCGAGCGACATCGGCATCACGGAGCCGTCCATCACGTACAGGCCGTCGTGCACCGCGTTGTCCGCCGCGCCGGTGAACACGCGGCCGGACTCGTCGACCACGCCGTGTCTTGCGTCTTCCCCCATCCCGCAGCCGCCGAGAGGATGGACGGTGACGAGCCGGTCCTTGAACAGGTCGGTGGAAATCGGGTTGCGCAGGTAGGTGCCGCCGAGCGCCTGGGTAGCCGTGATCAGCGCGTTCTCCACGGTCCTGTAGATCGGCTGCTCACCCGCCTTCGGCCATTTGATGCGGGGGCGGCCATTCTGAACGCGGATCTCGCCCGCTTCGTCGTCGTGGGCCATTACCAGATACGTCTGCGTGTTGCGCATGGCGCCGTGATAGGGGCCGCGCAGCAAACCTTCCAGAATGCGGCCTTGAGCGTCGAGGGCACCTTCGCCGGGCAGGTGGGGCACTTTCACGCCTTCGAACAGATCCGAACCGCCGAGCAACTCCAGCATGGCTCCCCCGATCGGCGCCGCGAGCGAACCTTCCTCGATGACGAAGCCGTCTTTCACATCGGGGGTGGCGCGATGATCGATCAACCCGCATATGGTCGGACCCACGGCCGGAATCGAGCCGTCCGTGTGCGTGCCCCAGCCGACGCCGTTGATCTCCTTGTCTGTGTTGAACGCGAAGGCGAGCACGTCGCCGTTGCCGGAGAAATGCTTGCCGAGCTCTTCGGAGACGGAGAGGCCGGCTTCCTTCGAGCGCAAGAGGAGCGCCGTCGAACCGAGCGTGCCGGCCGAGATGATCACGACGTCGGCGGTGACAGACAGGTCAGGTGCATCGTAAATGTCCCGGCCGAGGCCAACCAGTTGATACTGCACTCGCCACTTCGCTGGATCGTTGTCGCGCACCACGGAATGCACCGCGACACCCGTGAAAATCTGCGCGCCATGTGCAACCGCATCCGGCAGATAGTTCATATGGGTGGAATTTTTCGCGAGATGGTTGCAGCCGGAGTTGCAGTCGCCGCAGCCGATACAGCGAGCCTGTTCGACGCCGGCTGCGTTTTTGCCGTTCCTGAACGTGACAGTGACGGGGGGGCGTGAGAACTGCTTTGCCCACCCAAGCGTCTGCGCGGAGGCTTGAAGCGCGTCGAGCTTGGGCAGGCGCGGAAAATCGTCCGGTACCGGCGACGGTTGCAGCATATCCCATGCGCGCTGGTAACCGGTGCGCAGTCCATCGATGTCGTTGCGCACGGAGGCGGGCCAGCGCGGATCCCGCCACAGACGTTCATCCGGTTTGAGCGCGACATTCGCGTTGATCAACGACGTGCCGCCGAGTCCGCAACCCACCACCGCGTTGACTTCGGCATTGACGTGCACTTCGAGCAGCGCTAGCGGCGACCCCAGATGCGCTTCTTCCGTGTTGTACTGCATCTGCGCGGCGCCCTCGAGCGGTGTCGAAGGAAACTCGCCCGCCATGAACTCGCGGCCGCGTTCGAGCAGGCAGACGTCGCACCCGGCGCGCGCCATGCGGCTAGCCGCGATGGCGCCTCCATAACCCGACCCGACAACCAGGACCTGGTAATGCGGTTTCATCGCCTGAACGGCGCTGGACAAGCGGTTCATACGTTCACCTTGTTTTCGCAGGCGCAGGATGGGGGAAACCCTGGCGGGACGGGAGCGAGCGGAGGCGCGCTCCGGAGCTTATTCATCTTAGACGGCGCAGCCAGCCGCGACGGAAAAAAACACGCGGCGTTCACGCGGCCGGACCGGACGTGACACGCCGCGCGCAGGCTGCGCTGTGATCAGGCGGCTTCGTTCATTTCGAGTGCGCTCGATTCGGCCGCGAGCAGGTTCAACGCGACCAGAATCGCGTCGCGATTGTCGGGCGCGATCTCGATACCGAGCACGTCGGAGAACCAGCGGCCGATCTTGGTATTGGAAAAATCCTCGGCATTGGCCGTCTTTTTCATGGTGACGCCGAGTTTGACCGCACGATAGTGGTACGAAGGCACGCGATATTCGGCGGCTACGGCCGACAGGCCACCCTTGCTTTCGGAACACCAGCCGAGGCTGCCGGCCAGCACGACCTGCTCCGGCCCACCGAGGCTCGCGATGAAGTCCCGCGCCGCGCGGCGTACGCGGCGCTCGTCGAGGCCGTAGTCCATCAGGACGCTGTCGACCGGGTCGTCCAGCGCGTGCGCGTGCAGGTCGATCTCCTGTTCCATGCCTTCGTTTTCCATGGAGACGTTGCGTTGATGGCTTGCACTGCGAAGACAGTCGATCAGATAGCGGCGGAAATACGCGCAGAGCGCATAGCTGTTGGACGGCGCGCTTTCCGGGCAGGCCTGGGACTCGGAATGGCCGGGGGCGAGGCGCAGCACCTTCGTGTAGATGAACTGGGCGACGAGTTCTTCCTTGTCCTCGCCGAGCGCCTGCAACTCGACGGGATGGTAGGCACGCAGCGCGCGCCGCACGAGGTCGTACATCGATACCATCTCGTCGTCCGACAACTGCGTGCGACGGCGCCAGAGTTCCGGCAGGATTGCGTCGTCGAGATGTCGTGCCAGCTCGCGGCTCGCTACAGCGCCCATGAAAGCCTCCATCGAAAAACGGGGCATAGAGCGCGGTTAGCGGCGAATTTGCCGGAAGCCCTGGTTGCGGGCTGCGTGAAAAGCCTTGAAAGGCCTTGATCCGCGCTGGGAAGTTGCAGGCAGTATGGTTTTCGCGGGCGGCTTCGCCTATATGGATTAAGTGATAGCCGTTGGGTAAACTGCCGGGTAAACCGTCGCCGGCAAGGCCACGCGTGACAACGCAGCACGGGCTGCACTGTCCGCCGTCAGCGGCTGGTGTCCTTCCGCTGCTGCCCGCACAGCTGTCCGTCGCATCCGTTCGCGCCGCGTTTTGCGCCCGTTCATCGAAATTGCCGGAACCGACCAGGAGACCGCACGATGCGGGCAGATCCTATCCAGCGCGCCATCGACGAAGACCTCGTACGGGTTCTGTACGCGCAGGACCCCATTGCGTTCGTGTCGCACTGGTTTTCGATCGTCGTGCTGGTGGCGATCTACTGGGCGCACATGCCTTCGCCGCATCTGTTCGCGCTGTGTTTCGGCTTCTACGCGCTGGCCAACTGCGGGGGCCTTGCGCTTTGGCTCTGGAAGCGCGGCCACCCCGACGCGGTAACGCCCCGCACCTGGGTCAACCTGCACGCGCTGCGCGGCGTTCTGCTGTACGCGGCACCGGGTGTGTCGATCTGGTTTGCGTTTCAAAGTCCGAACGCCGATCTGCCGCTGCTGCATACCGTGATGCTTGTCACGCTGGCGGCGGGCGTATTCATGTCGAACGGCTTCGACCTGCTCAATTTCGCCACCGCGATCCCATTCCTCCTGCTGCCCGCCATCGCGTTGCACTTCAGCGAGCATACGTTCGACCGGACGATCCTCGCGATCGTCCTCGCGTTCTTCTTCTGCGCGATCAACGTCTATGCGGTGAGTTACCGGAAGCTGTTCCGGCGCGTGGTCGAGGCGCGCGTCGACCAGCAATACCTGGCCGAATCGCTGGCGGCGCAGAAACTGGTCGCGGAAGAGGCGAGTCTGGCGAAGACCCGGTTTTTTTGCGGCGGCCAGCCACGATCTGCGCCAGCCGCTGCATGCGATTGGCCTGCTCGCGGCGTCGCTGAACGACGGCGCCGCCGCGCCCGCCCAGCACGCAAAAACCGCTGACCACATCGTGCGCAACGTCGAGGCGCTGAACCAGTTGTTCAACCAGGTGCTCGATCTGGCGCGGCTGGAGAGCGGCGTCACGCAGGTGATCCGGCTGCACTTCCAGCTCGCTGAACTGTTCGAGCGGGTCGGCAACCAGTACCGCCCGCAGGCCGCGGCGAAAGGGCTGGCGCTGCGCATCGCGCCGACGTCGATGGTGGTGCACGGCGACCCGGTGCTGCTCGAACGGGTGCTGAGCAACCTGCTGTCGAACGCGGTCCGATATACCGAGGAAGGCGCCATCTGGATGGGCTTGCGGCGCTGCGGCCGACGCTCGGGCGGTTACATCGAGGTGCGCGATTCGGGCATCGGCATCCCGCTCGAGGAGCAGGAGCGGATCTTCGAAGAGTTCTATCAGGTCGCCAACCCGCAGCGCGACGCGCGCCAGGGGCACGGTTTGGGCCTGCCGACCGTGCGCCGACTTGTCGGCCTCATGGGCGGCGAATTGCAGCTGCGTTCGGCGCCCGGACGCGGCTCGGTGTTCCGTTTTCCTGTGCAGGCGGGCGATCCTGACGGGATTGTGTCGAGCCTGAGCGACTCTGCCGTGGGCGGGGCGTCAGCGGAAGGCCGGCGGGTGCTGTGTATCGACGACGATCCGTCGATACTCGAAGGGCTGTCGAGCCTGCTCAGCCGCTGGGGTTGCATCGTGCGTGGCGTGCCCGACGAGATTCAGGCGCTCCGGGCGGTGGACGAACGCTTCCTGCCGGACGCCGTGCTGTGCGACTACCAGCTGGCGAACCACCGGACCGGCGCCGAGGCGTTGTCGGCCGTGCGCGAGGCATTGCGGCATGCGGGCCAGCCGAAGGTGGTGACGTTGCTGATCACCGGCGATATGGCGTCGCCCGAACTGGAGGCGCTGGCGGCGAAGGGTATCCCCGTGCTTCACAAGCCTGTGACGCCAGCGCGGCTACGCCGCACGCTGGAGAGCCTGTGGCAGCAGCAGGGCACATCGGCTCTACAGAAAGTAGCCGCCGGTGACCCGGATGCCGCTGCGCCCGCTGGGCGCGATGCCACGGCGGTCGGCGGACACGACTACCTGCCTTGAGCAGGTGTCGCCGTTGGGAGCGGGAGCGTTGCGCTTTTTGCGCTACGGCGCCATGACGCTCTGCGTGGGCTGCCGCAGGCCTTCAAAGTGCAATCGAAGGATGATCAAAGCGTCCTGCCTGCCTCGAGCCAGCCGTTGATGACCGCGATCGCCATCGAGCGGTTGTGCACGCCAAGCGCCCGGAAGATCACCGACAGATGTACCTTGACCGTTCCTTCGGCGACGCCCAGTTCGCGTGCAATCATCTTGTTGGTCCAGCCGCGATGCACGAGCCGCATGATGTCCTGCTGACGCGGTGACAGGTTCTCCAGCAGATGCTGCTGGTGCGGCTGCAACGTCTGCGGCACCCGTTCGGGCGCGGGCGGCGTGGCCACGGCGACGCTGGCGTCGACGCTGGAGGGCGCGCCTGCAGTGGCCGTCCCCTGCGCGTCGCGGGTGCCGAGCAGGCTCAATGCTTCCATCGGGACATAGGCGCCGCCCGACAGCACCAGTTCAATGGCCTTGAGCATCACACTCGCGGGCTGCCGTTTCGGCACGAAGCCCAGCGCACCAGCGGCTAGCACCGCGCGCATTTCGTCGGGCGACTCTTCGGCGGACAGGACGACGACGGGCAGCGCGGGATTCGCCTTCAGCAGGATGTCGAGCGAGCCTGCGCCCTCCATCCCCGGCATGTGCAGATCGACGATTGCGAGATCGTGATTCGCATCGGGCCGTGCGGCGGCAGCGAGGGTTTCCCAACTGTCGGCTTCGTCGAACTGGGCGTCGGGATCGAGTCCGCGCAACAAGCCTTTGACACCTTGGCGGATCAGTTCATGGTCATCGGCCACAAGAAACTTCATGATGTCTCCGCGTGTGGGCGCTGCCGGTTCTTCTACAGCTGTTGTTTTTGCCGCTCGTGGATCGAACGGCGCCGCAGGTTTTCCATTCTGCCCGATGCGACGAGCAAATGCGCGCCCGGCGATACGTCGAACTGCGTGGACGCCCCTGCGCCGCCTGCAGTTGACCGGTCAGACAGCATTCGTATGGCCTGCAACGTAGACGAGCGGATTGAACCGATTTTGAAGCCGAACGCGCGGTGCGTTGCAGAATATGCGACGCGGATTGGCGAGCGGCGGCCGGGCCCGCGTCACGCTCAGCGGGTGACGGCGAACAGGGTCGCGTTCATGAACAGTTTGAACACGAAACCGAGCGATACCGCCGCGGCGACGCCGCCGCACCAGAGCGCGACGAACCATAGCCAGCCTGGCAATTTGCGGCGTGCGGGCGCGTGATCGGACGGAGCGTTACGGTGCATGACGGTCATTGAAGTGGGACGCATGAGGTGGCAAAACGAAAAATTGCGAAGCCTGGCGCGCGGCGTGGAGGCGACAGCCGCAGCCAGGCGCTGCATGGATTTCGATGCTACCGCAGCGCGCCAGATCGCGCGTTCGAGGAAGGCGCTTATCGGGGCAATCTGGGGGGAAGTCGCGGGAAATCGGGACAATCGGTCGCACCGTGCGACGGCCCGTGATCGTTCACACGTAAAACCGGGCGCGGCCCGTGAAAGAGGCGCGCGCCCGGCTGCTCCATCTCGACGGCGTGAGATCGCTCACTTCGCGATCACTTCATCCACGCATCGACGAGCGTCTGATTCTTCTTGACCCAGTTCTCCGCGCCTTTTTCCGGCTGTGCTTCGCCTGCCGCGCGGATCTCGTTCATCAGGTCGCCGAGCGTCTGATCGTTCATTTTCCAGTGATTCATCCAGCGCGACGCGTCGGGGAAGTCGCTCGAAAAGCGCTTCGCCGAGATCGCGTAGATCGAATCCGGTGTGCCGAACGTGCCCTTCGGGTCCTTCAGATAGTGGAGCTTGTATTTCGCCCACACCCAGTGAGGATTCCACAGCGTCACGACGACCGGCTTGCCGTTCTGCTCCGCGCGTTGCAACGTCAACAGCATGGCTGCCTCCGACGATGGCAGCACGTTGTAGTCGAGCGCGTAATCCTGCTTTGCTTTGGACGTGAGGCCCATCAGGCCGCTGCCCGATTCGATGCCGAAGATGGTCGGCTGGCCGTCGTGGCTGAACTCGTCTTTCGCGGCGTTCAACTGGTCGACGCTATCGATCTTGACGTAGTCGGGCACGGCGAGCCCGAGTTGTGCCTTGTCGAACCACGGTCCGATCTTGTCGACGTGAGCTTTCACGTTGTCGTAAGGACGGCCATCGGCGGACGGCAGCCACACCTCGAAGGTGAGATCGAGTTTGCCCTGCGCCACGCCGCTATAGATGATCGCCTTGTCACCCGGTTGCAGCTTCACCGAATAGCCTTTCTGCGTGAGCAGCACCTTCCACAGGTTGGCCACGGCAATGTTTTCCGCCCAGTTGTTCACGCCGATCGTCAGTGTCTTGTCGGGTGCCGCCGCGTGCGCAATCGCGCCGTAGAGCACAACGCTGCAGAGCCATGCAGCCTTCAGTAGCTTGATCATGTTCAGGTTCCAGTTCCGTGTGCGGGGGAGGGTCGGCCCGTTGGGGACTGCGCTATACGTGACGAGATGTCACGATAGGCGGCGGGGTCGTCCAACGGCACGGGGCCATGTTTGGACGACCAATTTCTTTTGCAAAGCGAGTATTTCCGATTGCAGCAATCGGCGAAGCCGATCAGTCGCAGAACTCGAGCGATGCCCGCCGCCGTTCGTCGACCATCGTCTCGATCAGTGAAACCAGATCGTCGACTTCGGGCGCACGCATCGCGGGTGACCGATGCAGTTCGAGGTCGGCGGGTGGCAACGGCGGCAGGCCTTCTTCAGCACCCAGCACGCGCCATGTGTCAGGAAGCGTGCAGCGATCGATGATCGTCGCGGCCGCGCCCTGATTCACCGCGATGCGGATGCCTGTCGGGCTCTGGCTCGTGTAGACGACGTGATAGGGACGGGCGAGGCCGGTCAGTGCTTCGAGGCCGCGCTGCCGGTAGCAGCAGGTTTCCGGAAAGAGCGCGAGCGGCACGGAAGCGTCTCTTGCGAGCTTGAAGTCCCCGTGTGCCGCCCATACGACGTCTTCTCGCCCGAGATGCCGCCCGCCCGCTTGCGCGCCATGCCGGACGACGAGCGCGAGGTCCAGTTCGCCCGCCTGCAACCGCTCCAGCAGTTCCAGCGACATGCGGCAATGCACATGGGGCCGCGCGCCGGGCCGCAATTCATAGAACTTCTTCAGCAGACCGGGCAACCAGAGCTCGGCGTAATCCTCAGGCAGTCCAAAACGGATGACATTTTCGCGGCTGCTCCGAGTTAGTGCAGCAATGGCCTCGTTTTGCACCTGAAGGATGCGTCGTGCGTAGATCAGGAAGTTTTCGCCGTCCTGCGACAACGCAAGCCGCCGGCTGTTGCGCAGGAACATGTGCGTGTCGAGCCGCTCTTCGAGCGTGCGGATGCGCAGGCTGATCGTCGACTGCGTGCGGTGCAACCGTTTCGCCGCCGCGGTGAAGCCGCCGCTGTCCACCACCGCGACGAAGGCGCGCACCAGTTCCGGATCCAGCGATGAAAGCTTCGACCAATCGGGTTGTCTGATGGATCCCATCGGAATTACTCGCTTTCCAGAATAAATTGGTGAACAAAAGATGCAGGCGTCGACTGGTCCATTGTTGTCCATATCGATCGGTCCTTCCACTCGTCAAAATCACGCATCAGGAGCACACCGTGTCTGTTTCTCTTCCTCTTGCCGACGCTGAATGCCTCGATCTGGGCGATATCGTCGATACCGAACGTTACCCCATGCACGATCCGGACCACCCTCGCATGCGTGAGCTGATCGAAGGTTGCCGCGCCCGCCTGGCGCAAACCGGCAGCGCGGTTCTGCACGACTTTCTGCGCCCCGAAGCGCTGGAGCGGGCGAAGCAGGAAGGACAGGCACTGTCGGCCAAAACCTACTACTCGACCCGCAAGGTCAATGCGTATTTCACTGCTGACGATCCGTCGTTGCCCGCCGACGATCCGCGCCGCATCTTCATGGACCGCACGAGCGGCTTCGTTACCCGCGACGTGATTCCTGCCGACAGCATCGTGCATCGCATCTACGTTGCGCGGGCGATGAAGCGCTTTATCGCGGCGTGCCTCGGTGAAGAACGTGTGTGGGAATACGCCGACCCGTACGCGGGCCTCGTGATCAACGTGATGCCGCCTGACACCGAACAGCCGTGGCACTACGACACCAACGAATTCATCGTGTCGATGATGACGCAACAGCCCGAAACGGGCGGCGACTTTGAATACTGCCCGAACATCCGCTCGCCGCAAGGCGAAAGCCTCGGTGCGGTAGGCCGCGTGGTGCGCGGCGAGACGCGCGATCCGATCAACGTACTGACGCTGCGCCCAGGCGATCTGCAACTGTTCAAGGGCCGCTTCTCATTGCATCGCGTGACGAAAGTCGGCGGTGCTGTCGAGCGGCATACCGCCATCTTCGCGTACTCGCAGAAGCCGGGCGTGATCGGCCGGCTCGAACGCACGCGACAGCTTTATGGACGCGTTTCGGAAATGCATATCGAAGCCGAACAGCGGCTGGTGCGCGCAGACGGCCTTGTCGACTGAGTTCCTGTAACCATTCTTCCCATTCCTCTTAATCATGACGATTCTCCGCCCCACGCATCGCCCCGAAGATTGCGAACCGACGCCCGAAGAGATCGCGCAGATCCAGCGCGACCGCCTTGCCGCGGTGCGCCGTGAACTGAAGAAGCGCGACCTGACCGCCGCGATCCTCTTTGACCCGACGCACATGCGTTACGCCACCGGCTCGCGCAACATGCAGGTCTATTCGATGCGCAATCCCGCACGCTACGCGTTCATTCCGGCCGAAGGCAAAGTGGTGCTGTTCGAATACGCGGGCTGCGACTTTCTGGCCGAAGGGCTCGACACCGTCGACGAAGTGCGCCCCGCAACAGCGATCTCGTACTACTTCTGCGACGACATGCTCGGACGCGTGACCGAACGTTGGGCCGATGAGATCGATGATCTCGTCAAGCAATGCGGTGGCGGCAAACGGATCGCGATTGAAAGCGCGACGTCGGCCGCCGCATTTGCGCTGCAGGCGCGCGGCTATCAGATCTCCGACGCGCAGGAACCGCTCGAACGTGCGCGCGCAATCAAGGTGCCGAACGAGATCAAGATGATCCGCTCGTCGCTGCGCGCGGCGGAAGAGGGCGTGCGCAAGCTGGAAGCGGCACTCGTGCCCGGCATCAGCGAAAACGAACTCTGGTCGCACCTGCACAAGCACATCATCGAAACCGATGGCGACTATGTCGAAACGCGTCTGATCAGTTCAGGTCCGCGCACGAACCCGTGGTTCCAGGAAAGCAGCCCGCGCAAGATCCAGGCTGGCGAACTCGTCGGGCTCGACACCGATGTGGTGGGACGATTCGGATACTACGCGGACTTTTCGCGCACCTTCCTGTGCGGCGATGGCCCGGCTACACCGGCGCAGAGGAACCTCTATCGCCTCGCGTACGAACAGGTCCATTCGAACATGGAAAACGTCCGCGCTGGCACGACGTTTCAGGAGTTCATCGCCGGGGCATGGAAGATTCCTGGCCCCTATCAGGCGCGCCGCTATTTTGCGCTCGCGCATGGTGTGGGCATGACGGGCGAGTATCCGTACATCGTTCATCGAGAGGACAACGAGGCGAAGGGGTATGACGGCGTGATCGAGCCGGGTATGACGCTGTGCATCGAGAGCTACATCGGTCACGAAGCGGGCGGGGAAGGGGTGAAGCTCGAAGAGCAGGTGTACGTGCGCGACGATGGCCAGGTCGAACTGCTTTCGGACTATCCATTCGAAATGCGTTTGCTCGGCTGAAGGTCATTTTGACGGGTACGGCGACGATCATCACAAAGGGATCAATCGACCTCGTCATCGTCCTGAAACACTTCCTTGTGTTTCGGCAGGTTGGCCACCAACGTCAGGCTCGGTGTGGCCGGCTTGATGTTCGGTTTCGCCTCCCCCTTGACCAAATACCCGGGTACAAACGAACGACGTCGTACAGAAGGTGCCGGCCGCACTCCCCACCTGCCGGAGCGGCTAGTGGTAGTGCGCATCGCCGTGCCGTACCTTGCCGCGAAACACCCAGTAGCCCATCGTCGTGTAAGCGATGATGATGGGAATGATCACCGCTGCGCCCACGAGTGTAAACATCTGGCTAGACCTCGGCGCAGCGGCTTCCCACAGCGTCAGGCTCGATGGGATCGCGTACGGCCACAGGCTCACCAGCAGTCCGGCGTAGCCCAGCAGAACAAGCCCGAGCGCGAGCGCGAACGGCGTGTTGTGATGGCGCTCACGCACCGCGCGGTACATGAAGAATGCGCAGATCGCGACGAGGAACGGTACAGGCAGCAAGCGGTAGAAAAGACCCGAATCGAACCACCGCTGCGCGATGTTCTGATCCGCGAGGGGCGTCCACAGGCTGACCACGGCAATGAACGCAAGCAGCACGATCGTGAGCGGCCACACGATGCGATGCAGGCGCCGTTGCAGGTCGCCTTCGGTCTTCGCCACCAGCCAGCAGCAGCCGAGCAGCGCATACGTGACCACGAGGCCGAGACCGGTCAACAGGCTGAACGGCGTGAGCCAGTCGAACGCGCCGCCGGCGTAGCTGCCGTCCGCGACCGGAATGCCCCGCAAAAAGGCGCCGAGTGTGATCCCCTGAAAGAATGCCGCGCCCGCCGACCCGCCGATGAAAGCAAGGTCCCACAGGTGTTTCGTGCGATTCGCTTTCGCGCGGATCTCGAACGACACGCCACGGAAGATCAGGCACGCGAGCATGAAAATGAGCGGCAGGTACAGCGCGGACAACACCGTCGAATAGACGACGGGAAACACCGCGAACAACCCGGCGCCGCCGAGCACCAGCCATGTTTCGTTGCCGTCCCACACGGGGGCAACTGTGTTCATCATCAGGTCGCGTTCCTTTTCATCGGGGAAGAACGGAAACACGATTCCAATGCCAAGGTCGAAGCCGTCCAGCACCACATATATGAACAGGCCGAGTGCGATGATCGCAGCCCACACTACTGTTACGTCCATTTTTTGCCTCGAAATACAGGGTTTTTTGCGTTCTCAAGCAGCGTCGATCAATTGGTCGGCGGCAGAGAGGGGCCGACGTGCAGTGCGATCGGGCGTATCGGGTAGACCATCGGGCGTGTGACCGGGTAGTGACGGGCCCGAGCGCATCAGCTTCAGGATGTAGTAGATGCCCGTGCCGAACACGAGGAAATAAACAACCACAAAGGCCATCAACGAAATCCCGACCTGTTGTGTCGTCAGTGGTGACACCGCCTGTGTCGTGCGCATCACGCCATATACGACCCACGGCTGACGGCCGGCCTCAGTGGTGACCCAGCCTGCGAGCAGCGTAATGAAACCGGTCGGGCCCATCGCGATGGCGAGCTTGTGGAACCACTTCGCGTCAAACAGCCGCCCGCCACGCCGCAGCACCCACGCCGCCGCCGACATCACGATCATCAGCACGCCGAGCCCGGCCATGATGCGGAAGCTCCAGAACACAACCGTCGAATTGGGGCGGTCCTCGGGCGCGAACTCCTTCAGGCCGCGAATCTCGCCGTCCCAGCTATGCGTGAGAATCAGGCTGCCCAGGTGCGGGATCGAAACCGCATAGCGCGTCGTTTCCGCCTGCATGTCGGGGATGCCGAACAGGTTCAACGCCGTGCCGCCTTTTTCGGTGTCCCACAAGCCTTCGATTGCAGCGATTTTCGCCGGCTGATATTGGCGCGTGTTGAGACCGTGCTGGTCGCCGACGAACGCCTGGATCGGCGAGAGGATCAACAGCATCCACAGCGCCATTGAGAACATCTTCTTCACCGCAGGGTCGCGCCGACCCTTCAACAGATGCCACGCACCCGTTGCCGAGACGACCAGCGCGGCGACGATGAAGGCCGCAATCGCCATGTGCGCAAGGCGATACGGGAACGACGGATTGAAGATGATCTTGAACCAGTCGAGCGGCACAACCTGGCCATTCACGACGTCGAAGCCTTGCGGCGTCTGCATCCAGCTGTTCGACGCGAGAATCCAGAACGTCGAGATCAACGTGCCGATGGCGACCATCAGTGTCGCGCCGAAGTGCGCGCGCGGGCTCACGCGCTGCCAGCCGAACAGCATGATGCCGAGGAAACCCGCTTCGAGGAAGAAGGCGGTCATCACTTCGTACATCAGAAGCGGACCGGTGACCGGGCCGGCGAAGCTGGAGAAGCCCGCCCAGTTGGTGCCGAACTCGTAGCTCATCACGACGCCGGAGACGACGCCCATGCCGAAGGCCACTGCGAAGATCTTCGACCAGAACAGGCAAAGGTCTTTGTAGTACGCCTTGCCGGTCTTGAGCCATCGCCATTCGAGCACGGCGATGAAGCTGGCGAGCCCAATGCTGAGCGCCGGAAAAACGATGTGGAATGAAACGGTGAACGCGAACTGAAGCCGGGCGAGATCGAATGCCGAGAGTGCGGTGTTCATAGGAAGGGTACGGAATCAGACTACGCGCAACGACCGCTGTCGACGCGCACTGTGGTGTGCAGATGAACGCAAGGATAGGGAAATGCACGCGAGTTTGCTGCGGCGCGTGATGCGACGATTTAACGCGGTTCGGGCGGGTACCCGATGTTTCTATCTCACTAACCCGTTGATCGGCATCAACTTTGGAGCAGAGGATTTTGCACTCTGCGGCGAGGTGTCGCACGGGGAACTGCGGCAATAGACCGCGCTGCAATATGTGTCGTTTACGCACATCAGTCGCGTGACTTTCAGCGTGGCACGCGAGCGGTCAACCGTTGCTGTGACATCCCGATTGATGGCGATGCGAAAGTGCGGCCTGTCGTGAGCGCAAGCCGGCGAATTCAGAAACATGAGGGTGCAGGTGTCACCCGTTTGCGCGTCTGATGGGTGGAATCATCGGGGATGGGGCGCAGCGCGCGAGGCAAACGAAACCTCGCGCGCCACCGTCGATCAGCCTACGCCTCCGACCACAGCTTCCCAGCCGTCGCCCAGTGCTCGCGTTTGACCTCCGTCAGGATGATCTCGACGGAACTGGGCTCGACGCCGAGCGATTCGCACGTGGTCTTCGTGATCGCTTCGACAAATTGACGTTTCTGTTCGAGGCTGCGTCCTTCGAACAGCTCGACATGGAATGTGGGCATTGAAGCTCCTCCTTTGTGTTAAGTGAAACGGGAAAGCTGGAAAGATGTCGTTCAATCGCGATACGAGCGGTCGATACGATCGAGCTTGCGCAACAGCGCTGGCCATTCCATCACACCTTCAACGGCGCCGCCGTCGCGCAACTGTTCCGCCGTACGCTCCGCGACTGCCTCAGACGGCAACTCCAGGTCGCCACCGCCGGACTGCGCATGCAGCTGGATCTCACAGGCCTTGATCAGCGTTGCCATCAATACCCAGGCCTCGGCGACGGTGCGTCCGGTCGTTAGCGTACCGTGATTGCGCAGCAGCATCGCTGGCTTGTCGGCGAGATGCGCGACGAGGCGTTCGCCTTCGGCGGGCGTGAACGCAAGGCTCTCGTAGTCGTGGTATGCAAGCTGGCCGTAGAAACGCAGCGCATGCTGCGAAGCCGGCAGTAACCCGGCGCGTTGCACCGACACGGCAATGCCCGCCGTATTGTGCAGATGCATTACGCAGAATGCGTCGCTACGTGCGGCATGAACGGCCGCGTGAAGCGCGAATCCCGTGGCATTGACCGGATGCTCGCTCGCGCCGACGATGTTTCCGGCGATGTCGATTTTCACCAGATTCGACGCGCAGACTTCATCGAATGCGAGACCGAACGGGTTGATCAGGAAATGGCCGGGCTCGTCGGGCACGCTCGCGGAAATATGCGTATAGATGAGGTCGTCCCAGCCGTTGAGCGCGGCGAGTCGATAGGCGGCGGCGAGATCGACGCGGGTGCTCCGTTCCGCGTCGGAGATCGAAGCCGGTCCGGCAACGTGGCCGGCGGGGGTATGGGCGAAAGACATTCCAGCGTCTCCTCAGATGGTGTGGCGCGACTTCTGTCCGGTTGTTGTGGCGGGCGGTCCCGGCCGCGTGCACGATGTGCCCGCCGCGACGTCGGCACGGACGTTTTGCACGCGACGGCGGGCGAGCCAGTGCGCGCTCCACGTCGCGATGACGAACGGCGTGCTCATCGACGGCCATCCGCCGCAGCCGGCGAACTGCTGCAGCATAACCGACAGCGCAATGGCGCCCAACGTGATGATGACGCCGCAGTCTGCAACGGCGAGTGCCGTCAAGACGAACATCGCAGAACAAAAGCGCGGCGAGCACACAGGCGCCGGTGACAGCATTCGGCGATAGTGGCTATTTGCGGGCGGCCACCAGAGAAGACCGTCAACGTGTCCCTGGCGGTCGGGTTACGATGGCGCTGGGAGCCACCGTTGCCGCAACCCGTCTCCCACCAGTCAGCAGCGACAGGGTGCGTTTGGATTCAATCGTCCAGAGGAGGTAGCGACATGCGTGAAGTGCGTTGGGCATCAGAGGAAGGCGAGGGCATCGAACATCTGGCGTTCGATGCGCGAAGCGAGGGCTTCCATATCGAAAGCGCCGTCGTCGGACAGCGGTATGGGCGATCCTATGGGCTTTTTTACACCGTTACCTGTGACCCGCAATGGCGCGTGACGCACGCGTCGCTGCGGGTTGCGGGCGGCGTTGAACTCGAACTGCACGGCAACGGCGCGGGCCACTGGCGCGACGGCAGTGGCAGGACACTCGATGCGATCGAAGGGTGCATCGACATCGATATCGCCGCGACACCGTTCACCAACACGCTGCCGATCCGCCGCCTGCAGCTCGCCGAAGGCGAGCGCAAGCTGATCCAGGTGGCTTATATCTCAACGCCCGATCTCGAAGTGACGCGCGTCGAGCAGGCCTATTCATGCATCGAACTGAATCGCGAATATCGCTACGAAGGAATCTTCCGTAACTTCGCAGCGAACATGAAGATCGATGAAGACGGCCTCGTGCTCGACTACCCGACGCTCTTCCGACGCCTGACGCCGCCTGCGTGAAGCTTCATTTAGCGGCCAGGCTCGCGGCGACCTCGCGGTTCTGCCAGACGTTATCCTTCACCGCGATCTTCTGAGGAATCAGATGCGCGCCGTAGAACGCGTCGGCGACCTTCTGCTGTCCGCTCACGATATCGTCGGTGACCGCGGTCGTGTTGTACGGCACACGTCGTACCCATTTTTCGACAATCGCCTGATCGAGGCCAACTCTGGGCGCGAGTAGCGCGGCGGTTTCGGCTGGATGCGCGTTGACCCACAGGCCTGTGCTACGCAACTGGCCGAGAATCGCGCCAACGAGATCCGGATGTTGCTGCGCGAAATTGCGGGTCGCTTCATAGAAGTTGTGTACGGACTGGCCTGTCGAATAGTCTGCAAGCGGCGCACCTTGAGCGCCTGCTGCGCGGCGGCATAGTACGGATCCCACACGATCCATGCATCGACGTCGCCGTTTTCGAAGGCCGCGCGTGCGTCGGCGGGCGGCAGGTAGACCGGATGAATGTCCTCATAGCGCAGGTTGGCCCGGCGCAGCACTTCGAGCAGCAGATAGTGCGAACTTGAGCCCTTCTGCAGCGCGATGCGTTTGCCCTTCAGATCGGCGAGCGTGCGTAGCGGCGAATCTGGCTTGACGAATAGCGCTTCGTTGCCGTTCCCGGCAGGCTCTGCACCGACGTAGACGAAACGCACCGCACCCGCCTGCGCAAACACGGGCGGCGGGGCGCCGCTATAGCCGAAGTCGACGCTGTTCGCGTTCAACGCTTCGAGCAGTTGCGGACCCGCCGGAAACTCAAACCATTTCACGCTATAGCCAAGCGGCGTCAGCTTCTGTTCCAGCGAGCCCTGCGCCTTCAGGACCGCCAGCAGCCCGGCTTTCTGATAACCGATGCGCAGCACCTTGTCGCTGGCGGAATCGGTGCTCTGCGCGACCGCGGCAGGGCTTGACGTGAAAGCCGTCAGAAGCGCCATCCCGGGTATGAGAAGACGTAACGAGCTTACCTTGATCGATGTCATCGAGAAGATCTCCTTGCCTGTCGTGTGATCCAGGATGCCGCATGCCGCGGCATGCATCGTGCGCGATTGACGGAGAATTCCCGATCGATACTGGACGCCCCTGCGGTACGAGGATCGTCGCATGGGCGTCCCGCAACGCAAACGAAGCAATGGAGATTTGGATATGACGTGCGCCGTGGCTGCGCCGAGCGTTGAAGCGCCGTGTGCGGAAAATCGCGCTATTTTTTTCTGTCTGGCCCCGTCGGTTTTTTGCCCGGCCGCGGTGGACTCGCATTGCGTGCGCCGTCAGTCCTTCTTCGCCACGCCCGCCGGTAAGGTATCCGCACCCGTACCGAGCCTGCGTTGCATCAAGGTCGTATCGAGCCACCGTCCGTGCTTGAAGCCCACGGCCTTCAAGGTGCCGATCAGCTCGAACCCGAGGCTGCCATGCAGCGATAGCGAACCGCCGCTTCCACCGTCCGCGATGACGGCGATCATCTGCCGCCACGGTCCTGTTTCGCAGCGCTCGATCAAGGCCTGCAACAGGACGCGCCCGAGGCCGCGGCCACGAAACGATTCACCGATGTAGATCGAGTCTTCGATGGTATGGCGGTACGCCGCGCGTGGCCGGTACGGCGTCGCATAACAGTAGCCTGCGACCACGCCGTCGATCTCCGCGACCATGTACGGCAGGCCGTGTCCAAGCACCGATGCGCGGCGTGTGCGCAATTCGTCGACCGTGGGCGGCGTCTCTTCGAACGACGCAACGCCAGTCAGCACGTGATACGCGTAGATGGCCTGGATCGCGGGCAGGTCCGCTTCGATTGCATCGCGCAGGTGCGGGGCGCCTGTCGTCGGGGATGAATGATTCGTTGTGGAATGGGATGCCTGGTTCATGCCTTTTCCTGTGATCACGCGCGTGGCTGAATACCTCAACTATGCCTGCGAGGCACGCCGAATTGAAGCGGCTCCAAAATGATCCGCGCTGGAGGCGGGCGCTTCACAGGTTGTCTTCCGCTTCGCGCACGGCGTCGGCGATTGCTTGTGCAACCGCCTGCACACGCGGCGAGCGGCGCACATCCGGATGCACCGCAAGCCATATTTCGCGCGTGATATCGCAGACCGGTTGGGTGTCGAGCACAGCCAGCGTGTCGTCGCCGTGTGTAATGAAGCGCGGCAGCAGGGCGACCCCGAGGCCCGCGCGACATGCCCTATAGATCGAGACGAGATCGTTCGCAACCAGTGCGAAGGGCCGTTCATCGGCGAACTGCTGGAGCCACTGCTGTTGTGGCGTGAGCACGTCGTTGTAGCCGAGGAATTCCCATTCGCGAGGTGGCCGTCCGGCCCACTCCGGCGTCGCATACATGGCGAAACGCATCGTGCCGAGCCGTCGCGCGGCCAGCCCCGGTTCCTGCGGTCGCGACAGGCGCACTGCCAGATCCGCTTCACGCCGGAACAGATTCGCTGCGCGCGTTTCGCCGACGACATCGAGCAATACACCAGGATACGCGCGTCTGAAGCCGGCGAGACGCGGCACGAGGAAGTGGCTGCCGAACACCGGCGGCACCGACAGACGGACCGTGCCGTGCAATGTCACCACGCCGCGCGCCGCGCGCACGAACGCATGTGCTTCCTCTTCGACGCGCCCGGCGCGCTCGACCAGCGTCTGGCCTTCCTCGGTCAGCGGCCAGCCGCGCGGCAACCGGTCGAAGAGACGTACGCCCAGCGCTTTCTCCATCGCGCCGATGCGCCGCGCGACAGTCGAGTGCTGGACGCCCAGCGTGCGCGCCGCTTCCGACAGGCTACCGCCGCGCGCCACCTCCAGAAAATAACGGATGTCGTCCCATTGCGGCGCTGTCGCGGATTGCGCGGTTTCGGTGGAATTCTGCACAGGAGCTGGTGAGAAATAGGGGGTTCCGCTGGATTATGCACGAACCTATGATCGCTCTCATCACCAGACCGGAGTGCAACGATGGGACAGCAGGGCGCATATCAGATTGGCATCGACAACTACGGCGGCGCCGATGCACTGCGCGTGTTTTCACGCGCAGTGCCGCCGCCCGCCCCGGGCGAAGTGCAGATCCGCCAGACGGCGGTCGGCGTCAATTTCGTCGACATTTACTTCCGCACGGGGCTGCATCGGTTGCCGGAACTGCCGGGCGTGCTCGGCGTGGAAGCCGCGGGTGTCGTGCAAGCGGTGGGCGCGGATGTGACCGATGTGGTTGCGGGCCAGCGCGTGGCCTATGCGGGTCTGCCGACCGGGAGCTATACGAACCTGCGCAACCTGCCCGTCGAGCGCGTGTTGCGGTTGCCCGATCGCGTGCCGGATGAAACTGCGGCGGGAGGGCTCGTGCGCGGCGTGACGGCCTGGATGCTGTTGCATCGCGTGCGGGAGATCAAGGCGGGCGACACGGTGTTCGTTCACGCTGCGGCGGGCGGGCTGGGCCTCATCGTCGTGCAATGGGCGAAAGCCTTGGGGGCACGCGTGATCGGCACGGTTAGAACGCCTGAAAAAGCTGCGCTTGCCACGGCGCATGGGCTCGACCAGGCAGTGCTCTATCGCAACGAAGACTATGTCGAAGCGGTGCGTGCGTTCGGTGGCGGCGCAGGCGTCGATCTGGCCATCGATGGCATTGGCGGCGATACGCTCAAGCGCACGCTCGGGGTAGTGAAACCGTTTGGCGTTGTCGCGAGCATCGGCCAGGTCGCGGGTCCTGTGGACGCGATTTCGATCGACGAACTAGGTCCCGCACGCTCGATTGCGCTCGCGCGCCCGAGTGTGATCGGGTTGATGCGCGACAGCCACCAATACCGCGCGGCTGCGCAAATCGTGCTCGGCAAACTGGCGGATGGACTGAAGGTCGAAACCGGCACACGGCTGCCGCTCGAACGCGCAGCAGAGGCGCACACGCTGATGGAGACGGGCGGGACGAAGGGATCAGTCATCCTGATGCCTTGATGATCGCGCGGGCGATACACGATGCGCGATACACGATGCGCGACGCATCGCCTGCTTTCCCTGCACATGATTAACGACCTGTCGCGTGAGCAGGTTGCAGGCGATTGCGTTTGCGCGTGTCATCGTCGTGGTATATACCTTGGTACGTGAACCGGACACGCCAGGGGGAACGCATGAAAACTGCACTTGCTGTAGCAGCACTCGCGCTTGTGACAAACGTGTGGGCACAGACCCCTGCGGCATCCTCTCCTTCCGCAGCCGGTGCGAAGCCGGCTTCCGTCTCGATGGCGCAGCGCGAGAGTCACGTCGAAGAGCGCATCAGCGATCTTCATGCGCAACTCAAGATCACGAAGGACCAGGAAGCGCAGTGGGCGAAAGTCGCCGATGCGATGCGCGACAACGCCCAGACCATGCATGGTCTGTTCGAGGCGCGCCGTAATGCTGCGGCAAGCGCAACAGCTGTCGAAAACCTGAAATCGTGGGGCGATATCGCGCAGGCGCATGCCGATGGCAACAAAACGCTGCTGGCTGCGTTCGAGCCGTTATACGGCAGCATGCCGGATGCGCAGAAGAAGATCGCCGATCAGGTCTTCCGGCATCCGGACACGCACAGGCCGGCGCATAAGCCATCTACCGGACAGAAGTGAGCGACGTCATTCCGTGCAGGCTTCATGCAAGGTGATGCATGGGCCGTGCGCATCATCTGCATCCGCGATCACGGAGACTCACGATGAAACGTCGTGCCGCCGCAATGATCCTCGGTGTGTGCGCGCTGGCAGGCAGCAAGGTCGTCGAGGCGCGAACCGATGTGAATATCTCCATCGGGCTGCCGGGCCTGGCTGTCGTGCCACCGCCGCCCGTCGTGTATATGCCGCCGGGGCCGCCGGGCTATTACGCGCCGCCGCCGCCCGTCGTCTACAACGGCTATTACGGACCGGGCTGGAACCGGCCGTTGTACCACCATCTTTACAGGCCGCCGCCGCTGGCGCGGCCGCCGCATCGGCCACCACCCCGGCCGAATCCACCGCCGCCACAGCCTCGTCCGCAGCCGCGCTGACCGGGTGCGCTTCGCACGGGCAGGGTCAGGCATTTCAGCCGTGCGAGTACATATCCTGTGCAGGCACGTGATGCCGGTAGTGACGATGATGTTTGAGCTCGTGCTTCGTCTGCGCTTTCGGCTGTGGCTGCTGGTCCGGTGCAGTTGGTGGTCGCGGCTGCGTGGGGTGTGCGTTGCCCGGCTGCATCGTAGTCTGACCTTCGCCGAAGCGGTACGTCTGCGAGATCTGCGCGTGCGTGGCAACCGATACGATGGACAGCGAAAACGCCATGAGTGCCAGGTATGTCGAAAGCTTCATGGATCCTCCGTTCAAGCGAGGGCGTCAGGATACAGCAATGTCTTCGGCCTTCAGACTTGCACGGGAGGTCACGCACTGTGGGGATCTGCTACAGGCTGGCCGCATTACGCCAAACGCGCCCAGTTCATCTACCCGCTGCCGGGTGCGTTCGCGAAGCCGATTCCTGCGGCGAGGCGGTGGCAGCGGCAGTCGATGCGCCGTGAGCGCTAAAGCGCGGCGTCCACGCCGATCACGTCGACCACCTTGCGCTGATAGCCACCCGTCGCGAGCAGCAGGCTGCGCGTGTAGTCGTGCTGAACCTGCTGCGCGCGGACCGCATCAATGCCCAGCTCTTCGACGATTTCGCCATTGCGCATCACCGCCACGCGCGAGCAGAGAAAGCCGATCACGGCGAGGTTGTGGCTGACGAGGATCATCGTCAGCTTGCGTTCGACGTGAAGCCGTCGCAGCAGATTGAGGATTTCGGCCTGCACGGACACATCGAGCGCGGAGGTCGGTTCGTCGAGCAGCAGCACGCGCGGCGCGACGATCAGCGCCCGGGCAATCGCTACGCGCTGGCGCTGACCGCCCGACAATTGATGCGGATAGCGGAAACGGAACGCCGGTCCCAGCCCGACTTCGCGCAGTGCCTCGACGATGCGGTCGTCCTGCCGGTCGATGCGGTTGATCGCCAACGGCTCGCGCAATGTCTGGTCGACCGTGAAGCGCGGATGCAGCGATCCATACGGATCCTGAAACACCATCTGCACGTCACGGCGAAACGAGCGGTCGATCTTTTCGCCGGGCACGTGCGAGCCGATTTTCATCTGGCCGCGCGCAGTGGGCGTGAGGCCGGTGAGCGCGCGCAGGATGGTCGACTTGCCGGAACCCGATTCGCCGACCAGCCCGAACACTTCGCCTTCGCCGACGCGGAAGCTTGCGTCGCGCACGGCTTCGAAGTAGCCGGTCTTTGTTTTGAACCGGACGGTCATGTCGTGGACATCGATCATGCGGGTGCTCCGGTCGATGGTGTGAGCCACGCGGGGTCGCGCTTCAGCACCGGCAGTTCGTCAGGCGGATTCACGAGCGGCGGATTCGCCGCCAGCAGCCCGCGCGTATAGGGATGCTGCGCGTGAACCAGTTCGCGCGCAGCGCAGGTTTCCACCACGCGGCCCGCGTACATCACAACAACGCGGTCGCAGAACGACATCACGAGCGGCAGGTCGTGGCTGATGAAGATGAGGCCCGTATCGTGCTTTTCGATCATCTCGTCGAGAATGCCTAGCACCTGCATCGACACGAGGACATCGAGCGCGCTGGTCGGTTCGTCGGCGATCAGAAGGCGCGGGCCGGACGACACCATCATGGCGATCATCACGCGCTGCCCCATGCCGCCGGACAGTTCGTGCGGATAGGCATCGGCAACGCGC